>JBOGDL010000277.1:0-8726 GCA_050701815.1 Micromonosporaceae bacterium
TCCGCCGGACGACTCGAAGGCGTCCAGCTCGGCTCGAAGCCGCCGTTGCAGGTGGTCGTCGTCGACCCGGCTGCCGGCCAGGATGACGGCGCGCGCCCGCTGCCCCCGCAGCGCGGCCACGTACTTCAGCTCCTGCTCCGGCCGGCGTACGGTGCTCGCCAGCGTGACCAGCCACTCGCGCTGTTCCGCGGCCTTGATCACCCCCGCGGCGATGGCGGCGAAGTAGGGGTCGGCGATGTCGTGCACCAGCAGCCCCACCACGTTGCTCTGGCCCTTGGCCATGGCCCGGGCCTGAGCGTTCGCGGTGTAGTTCAGCGCGGCGGCGGCTGCGGCAACGCGCTGCTGCAGGTCGTCGCCCACTCTCCGGTCGCCGCCGTGCAGCGCTCGGGAGGCGGTGGCCAAAGAGACGCCAGCCTGCCGTGCCACGTCGGTCAAGTGGCCGAGCCGGGCCGTGGTGAACTGATCGTCTGCCCACCTGGGTCGCGCAGGTTCGCAATCGCATCTGTCTCGTGGAAAATACCTGGTCAGCGGTGGACTCTGGGCGCCCGCGCCATGGAAAGCCTATTGCCGGGGTCGCGAGCCGCCCGGTTGTGCTGGCAGCCTACGAGCATCGGCCCCTTGCCCAGGAGGACGTGGTGACGCAACCCTCGCAACGCGCCGCGATTGTGACCGGCGCCGCCCGTGGCATCGGCGCGGCGGTGGCCGCGCGACTGGCCCGGGACGGCTTCGCTGTGGCCGTGGTGGATCTGGACGAGGCGGGCTGTGAGGTCACCGCCAATGCGATCGAGTCCGCCGGCGGGAGGGCGCTGGCGGCCCCGGCGGACGTCACGGACGCGGCGCGGGCCGAAGCCGTCGTGACCCAGGTGGCGGCGGAGTTGGGCCCGCCCGTGGTGCTGGTCAACAACGCCGGGATCGTACGAGACAATCTGATCTTCAAAATGAGCGATTCTGACTGGGATGCCGTTATCGGGGTGCACCTGCGGGGGTCGTTCCTGATGACCCGGGCTGCCCAGCGCCACATGACCGAGGCGGGGTGGGGGCGGATCGTGAATCTGTCCAGCACGTCGGCGTTGGGCAATCGCGGCCAGGTCAACTACGCGGCGGCGAAGGCGGGTCTGCAGGGCTTCACGAAGACGCTGGCGCTGGAGCTGGGCAAGTTCGGGGTCACCGCCAACGCGGTCGCTCCCGGGTTCATCGAGA
Source organism: Micromonosporaceae bacterium (assembly GCA_050701815.1). Taxonomy (GTDB): domain Bacteria; phylum Actinomycetota; class Actinomycetes; order Mycobacteriales; family Micromonosporaceae; genus WHSM01. The sequence goes on from JBOGDL010000277.1 coordinate 1,201, forward strand.
CTGACATGACCGCTGGGGTGGCGGCCCGGCTCGGGGTGCCGTACGAGGAGTTCAAGAAAGCCGTCGCCGCCGAGGTCCCGGTGCGGAGGGTGGGGGTTCCGGACGATGTCGCGGCGGTCGCCTCGTTCCTGGTCAGCGACGACGCGTCGTACGTGTCCGGCCAGGTGATCTACGTCGCCGGAGGCCCACGGGACTAGAGCGTGACGCCGCCCGAGAGGAGCGATCATGCGCGTGTTTTCTGATCTGGACGAGTTCGCGGCGGCGAGCGGAGAGCATCTGGGTCACAGCGACTGGCATGTCGTCACCCAGGCGCAGGTGGATCAGTTCGCGGACGCGACGGGTGATCACCAGTGGATCCATGTGGATCGGGAACGGGCCGCGGAGGGGCCCTTCGGCGCTCCCATCGCTCACGGGTACCTCACCTTGTCGCTGCTTCCCATGCTGGGCTGGCAGGTGTACCGGGTGGACGGCATCGCAATGGGTGTCAACTACGGCTTGGACAAGGTGCGGTTTCCCGCGGTGGTTCCGGTGGGCTCACGGGTCCGGGCTGGGGTCCAGTTGCGAGAAGTGTCGGACGTGCCCGGCGGCAAGCAGGCGGTGATCCGGTTCACTGTGGAGATGGCGGGCGGCGAGAAGCCCGCGTGCGTGGCTGACACCGTGGCTCGTTTCCTGGCCTGACTCCGCTCGGTGTCGATCGCGGCGGCCCGCCGCGACGCCCCAGCCCCCGTGGCGCTGCTTCTTGGTCGGGCGTCGGGAGGGTTGGCTGCCTGCGGGATGCCGACTATTGTTTGCGCGGGGATTCGCCATTGTGGCGAATATTTTCTTTGTCCCGTCTTCCCGAGATCGGCCTTATGACCGATAAACATTTACTTCGGCGATTCATCGCTTTTGTAGTCGCCCACGGGGCCTCTGCCTGCGGCAACTTCCTGAACCTGATCGCGCTGAACCTGTACGCGTACCACCTCACCGACAGCGCGGTGCAGACCGGTTTGCTCATGGCGCTGCGACTGTCGGTGGGATTCCTCGCCGGCCCGCTCGCCGGACGGCTGGCGACCCGGCACAACCGGCGCGCTGTGATGATCATCAGCGACGTCTCGCAGGCCACCGCGATGCTGACGCTGGCTGTGCTGCCCGCCGTGACCCACCTGCCGCTGCTGTACGTGGCGGCGATCGTGATGGGCGCCGGCAACACGGTGTTCGTGGTGGCGTTGCGCAGCAGCGTGCCCGAGATGGTGGGCCCGGAGCATCGGGTGCGGGCCAACAGCTATCTGGTGACCGGGAAGTCGCTCGGCATGGTGCTGGGCTTCGCGTCAGCCGGCGTGGTCGTCGGCTGGCTTGGATTCGACGCCGCATTCCTGATCAACGCCGCGACCTTCGTGATCTCGGCGTCGGTGCTCGGGTGGCTGCCGTTGCGGTTTCGCGCCGCGGCCTATGACGCGACTTCAGGCGCCGATGATCAACCGTTGCGCGCGCTGCGCCTGCTCCTGGTCAGCTATCCGGTGTTGCTGGCCATGCTGGCGTTGCGCAGCCTGGACGCCTTCGGCTCGGCCTCGCACAACGTCGGGCTTCCGATCTTCGCCGACATCGCCAACCCCTCGAACCCGGCCGCGTTTCTGAGTCAGTTCTGGGTGTGTTGGGCGGTGGGCACTCTCACCGCGTCCCAGTTGATGCCGCGGTGGGCGGCGCGTTCCGGTCGAAACCTGGGTGAGCGGGCCTTCGCGGTCGCGGTGTCGGTGATGTCGGCAGGCTTCATCGCGGTGTTCCTCGAGCTGCCGTGGTTCCTCATGATGCTTGCCGCGGTCATCGCGGGTCTGGCTGACGGCGCCAGCGAGATCATTTACACGTCCCGGCTGCAGACGTTGGAAGATCACCAGCGCGGCGCGGTGTTCGGGCTGTCCACGACCACTGAGACGTTGGGTTTCGCGACCGGGATGCTGGCCGTCTCGGTGTTGCTGGAGGCGTGGCCGGTGCTGGCGGTGGTCGCCCTGTTCCACGGCGTGGCGCTGCTCGGCGTCGCGGCGTTCCTTGCCTTGCTGGTGGTACGTCGACGTGCCGCCGCCGCGACAGAGCCGGAAGCGGCCGTCGAACCCGCAGAACCCTAGGAGAGCCGTGAACAAGTCCGCCGTGTGCACGGGCCCCCCGCTTGACATCAGCGCTGACTTCCCGCGCGACCTGGCACACGCTCTTACCAGCGCCGCCGAACGCAGCCCTGGCGTCGGGATCACACTGGCCCGCTCAGACGTCGCTTCCCTCGGGCGAGGATTTCTCAGCTACCCCGCACTGCTGGAACGGGCCCGCCGGATTCTGGGCGGGCTCCGGGCGCACGGGGTTGCCGAAGGCGATCACGTGATCGTGCACTGCAGTGACCTCACGGATTTCCTGTGCGGGTTCTGGGCCTGCGCGCTGGGGCGGATCCGGCCGCTGCTCCTGGCCCGGCCGTCTGCCCCCGACGCTGTCGCCGCGACGACGGAGCGACTACGGCAGGCGGCGGCGTTGCTGGGTCAGCCGGTGGTGCTCGCGGGCAGCGCCGACATTCCCGAGTGGGGGGCCGCGGCCGGTGCGCGCCTGCTCGACGTCGCCGACTGCGCGGGGCATCTGCCAGCCAACCCGGTCGAGGCGGGCAGCGACTCCGACGTGGCGTTGCTGCTGATGTCCTCCGGAAGCACCGGCGTCCCCAAGCTGGTGCAGCTCACACACGGCGGGCTGCGGGAATTCGCCGCCGGAACGCAGGCCATGCTGCCCCTGAACCCCGGGGACACCACCCTGAACTGGCTTCCCCTGGACCACAGCGGCGCATTCCTGCTCTACCACCTGCACCCGGTGTTCGCCGGCTGCGGCAACATCCACGTGCCCGCCTCGTACGTGCTGGCCGACCCGTTGCGCTGGCTGGACCTGATCGCCGAGCACCGGGTGAACCACACCTGGGCGCCGAACTTCGGGTACCAGCTGGTGAACACAGCGCTCCGGGAGCAACCCGACCGCAGCTGGGACCTGTCGCACCTGCGCAGCCTGGTCAGCGGCGGAGAGCAGATCACCTTTGAGGTGATGACGGAATTCCTCGACAAGCTGACGGCGTACGGGGTCGGCCCGGGGGTTTTCCGCCCAGCCTGGGGGATGACGGAGACCTGCACCGGGATCGCGTTCGCCCGCTTCGACGACCCCGACTGCGTGCACCATCTCCGCGCCGGCAGCCTCGACGGCGACCTGGAATGGCTGCCCGCCCCCGCGGAGGGCGGCGCCGATCAGGTCACTCTGATTTCGATCGGCTCTCCCGCGCCAGGGGCTGTGCTGCGAGTCGTGGATGAGCGCTGCCAGGTGCTTCCGGAAGCCAGAATCGGACGGCTGCAGGTGAAGTCGGCGCGGATCACGCCGGGATATTTCGGCAATCCAGAGGCCGACCGGGACGCGTTTCCGGAAGGCGACTGGCCCAGCCGGACCTGGTTGGACACTGGCGACCTGGCTTTCGTCAAGAACGGCCAGGTCGTGATCACGGGGCGCGGCAGCGACCGGATCATCGTGAACGGTCAGAACCACCACACGTACGAGATCGAATCGATCGTGCACACGGTGCCGGGCGTGGCGCCAGGCATGGCGGCGGCCGTCGCGGCGCCGGATCCGGCCACCGGCACGGATCGGTTGGCTGTCTTCTTCGTCCCGGACTCAGACCACCCGGCCCAGACCGCCAGCCTGGTACGCCAGCGACTGCACACCCGGCGCGGGCTGGCCGCGCAGGTGATCCCGATCTCGGCCGCGGACTTTCCCAAGACTCCCAGCGGCAAGGTGCAGCGCGCCAAACTACGGCAACGCCTGGTGAGCGGGGAGGTGCCGGCCGGCACCGCCGTGACCAGGGCGCCCGCCGCTGTGGCGGAGCCCATCGGTGTCGCGGATCCCGGCGCCGTCGCTGTGGCCCGCCTGACCCGGGACGTGTTCCGCGCGGTGCTGGGCGCCGACGTGGACGAGACCGCGCCGTTCTACGAGATCGGGGTCGACTCGGTCACGTTGCTGCGGCTGCATCACCGACTGCAACGCGAACTGGGGCTGGAATTCTCGCGTACGGAGTTGTTTGAGCACTCCTCGGTGGCGGCGCTGACTCGACGGCTGCAGACTCTGCGGCAGCCCGGGCCCGGGGGCGGGGCCGGGTGTCAGTCGATGGCGCAGGCCGACCCGGCTGGCAGCCCCGCTGGCTCGCCGTCGCTGGAGCACCGGATCGCGATCATCGGAATGGCGGCCAGATTCCCCGGCGCCGACACCCTGGAGCAGTTCTGGGACAACCTGTGCGACGGCGTGGTGAGCGTGCGACGGCGCCCCGCCGACGCGGTCCCCGACGCGGTCGCCGAGGCGTCGGGCCAACGTCCTGACCCGGAGGCTCACGGGTTTGTCCCGGTCGGCGGCGCGCTCTCTGATGTGGACAGCTTCGACGCTGAGTTCTTCGGGATCAGCGCCCGGGAAGCCGAACTCACCGACCCGGCGCAACGACTGTTCCTGGAGTGCTGCTACCACGCGCTGGAACACGGCGGGCACGCCGGAGATCCCGGCTCGCAGCGGATCGGCGTGTACGCCGGCTCCGGGATGAACCTGTACACGCATCAGACGTACCTGCTGAACAACCTGCTGCCGACGCGGGAAGACCCGCTCACCGCGATGCAGAGCGCGATCGGGGTGCAGCCGGACTTCCTCGCCAGCCGGGTGGCGTACCGGCTGGGGTTGAAGGGGCCGGCGGTGGGAGTGCAGACCGCCTGTTCCACGTCCCTGGTCGCGGTGCACCTGGCGTGCCAGGCGCTGCTGGCGGGGGATGTGGACATGGCACTCGCCGGCGCCGCGGCGGTGCACGTGGCGCAACAAATCGGCTATCAGCCGTACCCGGGGTCGATCCTGTCGCCGACCGGCGAGTGCCGGGCCTTCGACGCCGACGCGGACGGCACCGTGGGCGGCAACGGCGTCGCGGCGGTGCTGCTGAAGCGGCTGGACCGGGCGATCGCGGACGGGGACACCATCCACGCGGTGATCCTCGGCTCGGCGGTGAACAACGACGGGGCCAGCAAGGTCGGGTTCACCGCGCCCTCTGTGGCCGGGCAGGCGGAGGTGATCACCCAGGCCCAACAGCGGGCTGGTGTGCCGGCCGAGACGATCACGTACCTGGAGGCGCACGGCACCGGCACGAACCTGGGCGACCCGGTGGAATTCCGCGCCCTCACCCAGGCGATGCGCAGCCGTACCGATCAGGTCGGGTTCTGCGCGCTCGGCTCGGTGAAGCCGAACATCGGCCACCTGGACAGCTGCGCCGGCATGGCCGGGCTGATCAAGACGGTGCTGATGCTGCGGCATCGGATGGTGCCGCCGTTGGCCAATTTCCGCCGGCCGAACCCGGAGCTTGAGTTGCGGGGCAGCCCGTTCCGGCTCGCCGACACGCTGGCGCCCTGGCCCGTCCGGGATGTGCCGCGCCGCGCCGGGATCAGCGCCTTCGGGGTGGGTGGCACCAACGCCCACCTGATCGTGGAGGAGGCCCCGCCGTCGCGGCCGCAGGCCACGTCGCAGCGGCCGACCCCGAAGGTGCTGCCGTTGTCGGCGGCGTCGCCGGTCGCGCTCGCGGAGCTGGTCGAGTCGATGGCTGAGCACGTACGAGAAAATCCTGATCTTTGTGTGGACGACCTGTACGCGAGCACCGCGCTGGGCCGACCCCAGCTGCGGCGTCGAGTCGCCGTAACGGGGGACACCCCTGTGGAGTTGGCCGACGCCCTGGGCCAGCTCTGCCGCCAGGGCGAGCCCCCGGAGGAGTTCGGGCATGACGGGCGGGAGGGCGCCGGCGGGTTGGGCTTCGGCTTCACCGGGCAGGGCGCCTTCCGGTTTGGCGCCGTGGCGCAGCTGCGTGCCCGGTTCGACGGGTTCCGTCGCGTGTTCGACGAGTGCGAGCAGATACACCGTGAACTCACCGGGCGGAGCCTGCTGGCAGCGATGCGAGGTGGCGGCGCCGCCACACAGCCGGACATCCCGCTGGGCACCGATGTGGCTCAGCCGGCGCTGTTCGCTTTCCAATCGGCGCTGGCGGGGCTCTGGCGCGGCCACCAGGTGGAGCCGGAGTTCCTGATCGGGCACAGCGTCGGCGAGTACGCGGCGCTGCACCTGGCCGGCGCCATGTCGCTGGCCGACGGGATGCGGCTGACGGTGCTGCGGGGCGAGTTGATGAGCCGAGCCGAGCCCGGCGCGATGCTGGCGGTGATGGCGGACCGCGCCGCCGTGCAGACAGCGCTCGCCCAGGCCGACGGGTGGGAGCTGGCCGCCGAGAACGGTCCGCGGGAGCACGTGTTGAGCGGTCCGGCGGCCGCCGTGGAGCAGCTGACACAGGTGCTGGACCGTACCGGGACACCGTGGCGCCGGCTGCGGGTGGACCGTGCCTTCCACAGCTCGTTGATGGATCCGATCCTGGACGAGTTCACGGCCGGCTGCCAGGACGTGACGCTGGCGCCGCTGCGGCTGCCGGTGGCGAGCACGCTGACCGGAGAGCTGCTCCCGGTCGGGAGTGTGATCGACGCCGGCTACCTGCGGCGGCAGATCCGGCAGCCGGTCCGGTTCGGCGACGCGTTGCGCACGCTCGTCGACCACGGTTGCGGCAGGCTCCTGGAGATCGGCCCGGACGCGGTGCTCGCCCCGATCGGGCGACGCGTGGCGCCGGGCAGCCAATGGGTGTCGGCGCAGCGCCGGGACGCCGAGCCGGAACGGGCGACCTGGCTGGCGCTCGCCGAGCTCTACTGCCACGGCCAGCAGATCGACTGGGCGGCTTGGAGCACAGGCGGGCGGCGGGTGCCGCTTCCCGGCTACCCGTTCCAACGCCGCAGGCACTGGGTGGAGCCGGTCGCACCCGTGGCGGGGCCGGCGTCGCCTGGCACGCCCGCAGCGTCGCCCGTCACGCCCATGGCGGCGCCGGTGGCCGCGGCCGCAACTTCAGAAGGGTCGTTGAGCGCGGTGATTCTGGCTCGGCTGCAGGAGCTGACCGCACGCCAGCTGGGAGCTGAGCCAGCCGCGATCCTGCCGGATCGCACGTTCCTGGAATTGGGCGCGGATTCGCTGGTGATGCTGCGGGTGGTGCAAGACGTGCGGAGCACGTTCAAAGTGCAATTGGGGGTACGGGAGCTCTTCGCCGACGCCGAGACGCCCCAGCTGCTCACCGCCGTGATCAACGACCGGATGTCTCCCGAGGTGAAGATCGCCTTCCAGGGGAGCACTGGCAGCGAGGCCGTTAACGTGGCCGCTAACCTGGCCGCGGTTGACGCGCAGGAGCCCTCCTCTGCCTCTGACGGACAGGCGGCCCGGCCTGCTTCGGCGGCTGCCGACAACCGGGATGCGCGCGCCGTGATCGCGGAACAGCTGCGCCTCACAGAGCATTTGGTGGACCGGGTTGCGGACCTGATGCAGCAGCAGCTCGCGATGCTCGGCGCTGACTGTCCAGCGCTGACAACGCCGCCGAAGCAGCGGGACGGCGCACCCCCGGGGGCCGGCACGCCACACTCGCGCCCCGTCGCTGACGACGC
>JBOGDL010000278.1:0-7452 GCA_050701815.1 Micromonosporaceae bacterium
TGGGGCAGACGACGCGGGGGGCGTGCCTGTGATCATTCGCCGTCGCAGCGACGACGCCACTGTGGCGTTGGCGACGAGCTGGTCCGGCAGGAGCGTAGAGGCGACAGTCAATCTGGTGGAGCTCGCAGCGCGTGACGAGCAGGCCGCCAGTGGCAAGGGTAGCCGCGCTCGGCAGCACTGGGATGTGATCTTGCCTGCCAACGGCGACGACATCGCCTTCGCCTCGTACTTCGACGACGTTCATCACAAGCAGCACGTGATGGTATACCCGACTCGGGTGGTGTCAGTTGGCGGGGGGATCAGACCGATGCAGCCGTGCTTCACGGTCCACAACACGGTCGCGATCACCTCGGGAAAGGCGGCTGCCGAGTGAAGATCTCATTTCTGATCAATTCCGCGTACGGCATGGGTGGCACCATCCGATCGGTCGTCACCTTGGCGAACGAACTCAGCCAGCGACATGACGTCGAGCTGATCAGTGTGGTGCGGTCCCGCGAAGAGCCGTTCTTCCCCCTCGACTCGAAGGTGCGGGTGAGGTTCCTGCACGACGCGTTCGAGCTGGCGCAGCCCAACGGGCATAAGCGTCGGCTGCATCGAGCCCTGTCGAAGTATCCGAGTCTGTTGATGCACCGACGCGACAAGGCATACCCGCGGCAGAGCCTGTGGAGCGACCTGCAGATGCTCAAGGCGGTGCGACAGCTGGACTCCGATGTGCTGGTCGCGACCCGTCCGTCGCTTGGCTTGTTCACCGCGCGGTGGGCGCCCAAGCGCGTGGCGACAGTGGTGCAGTCGCACACGTTCCTCTATCTGCAACATAAGCAGCTACGTGAGTCGATGGCGCAGCTCTACCCACGGCTGGACTGCGTGGTCTCACTGACCCCGGCCCACGAGGCAGACATGCGTAAGTTCCTCGGCGACCAGGTCCGTCATGAGACCATCCCCAACTCGGTCGACTCCCGCGGCGGCCCAGTGTCGACACAGGAGAACAAACTGGTGATCGCGGCGGGCCGGCTGGCGCCGGTGAAGCGTCACCGGCAGTTGATCGACGCGTTCGCCCAAGTGGTACGCAAGCATCCGGACTGGAGGCTGCGGATCTACGGTGACGGCCCCCGGATGAAGTCGCTGCGAAAGCGGATCCTGGACCTAGAGCTGTACAACAACGTGTTCCTGATGGGGCAGTGCCAGGACATGGACCGCGACTTCGCGAAGGCCTCGATCAGCGCGCTGAGCTCAAAGAGCGAAGGGCTGCCGATGACCGTCATCGAGGCGATGGCTTGTGGGGTGCCGGTGGTGAGCTACGACTGTGACCACGGTCCCCGGGAGATCATCAGCTCGGGAGCGGACGGGCTGCTGGTCGAGAACGGCAATCCACGCGCGCTCGCGTCTGGAATCATGGAACTGATCGAGGACGAGCCCCGCCGCCGTTCGATGGCGAAAGCGGCCATCGACACCGCCGCGGAGTACGACCGCCGAGTGGTCGGCCAGCGTTGGGAAAGCCTCTTCGAGGAACTGGTCGCTGAGAAGCGGGCCCTGGTCTGAGTAGCGCCGCTGGATAGCTGAAGACCTCGGCATCACCGGGCCGAGGTCTTCAGCCGTCGGCTGATCAGGCTGCCACCCTCGCCACCTCGCGCCCGGACCGCGCTTGATCACGACACACCGAGAAACCAGAAACTTTCCTTTTCCACAACATGGGGACAGCGTTTGTGCACTTCAGGCACGTACAAGAGCGATTTCCCCAGCCTTTTTCCACAGCCTGTGCACATCCCGCCCACAAGCCTGAGTAGTTCGTCCACAGGTTGTCCAGAGACTCATCCACCGGACGAGTTGGGCCGACCTGTCGTGGTTTCCTATCGTTGTCCCACGGTCGCCATCTCCGCTGGCGATGACTCACTACGACAAGGCCGGGGCGCAGACGGGCCAGGCCCTCCCAAGCGCCGACAGATCTGTGTCCAGCGCCGCGATGGGAGCAGGCGCTGTGGCCCGGCGGGGTCGTTTTGTCAGACCATCGGTGTGTGATCGCGCTTGTGGGGGGCTTGTTCAAGGGGGCTGTGCTCGGGTGACGGTTTCAGACGAAGTGCGGTCAATGGGCCCGCGCCAGCCGCAGTCCCAAGGTGCGCTGGACGGGCAGTTCGACCGCACCCCACCCCAGGACACCGCCGCCGAACAGTGCGTGTTGGGCGGCATGCTGCTGTCCAAGGACGCCATCGCCGATGTGGTGGAAATCCTCCGCACCGTCGACTTCTACAAGCCGGCGCACGCGACGATCTTCGATGCGGTCTTGGATCTCTACGGTCGGGGCGAGCCCGCAGACCCGATCACGGTCGCGGCGGCCCTAGCGGACTCCGGCGAGTTGGGCAAGATCGGAGGAGCGCCGTACCTGCACACCCTGATCGCCAGCGTGCCGACGGCCGCCAACGCGGCGTACTACGCCAGGATTGTCGCCGAGCGCGCGGTGCTGCGGCGACTGGTGGAAGCCGGCACCAGGATCGTGCAACTGGGCTACGGGTCCGCGGCTGGCTCTGGCCGCGACGTCGACGACGTGGTGGACCTGGCGCAGCAGGCGGTGTACGACGTCACCGAGCGTCGGGTCAGCGAGGACTTCGCGGTGCTCGGGGAGCTGCTGCAGCCCACTCTGGACGAGATCGAGTCGATCGGCGCCAACGCCGGGGAGATGACCGGCGCCCCCACCGGGTTCACCGACCTGGACCGGCTGCTCAACGGCCTGCATCCCGGTCAGCTCATCGTCGTGGCTGGGAGACCTGGCCTCGGCAAGGCGTTGGCTCTGGACACCCTGTTGGCGACACCCGATGGCTGGACCACGATGGGGAGGGTCCAGGCTGGCGATCAGCTGATCGGTGCGGACGGACATCCCACGACGGTCATTGCCGCCACGGAGGTGCTGCACAACCGACCGTGCTTTGAGGTCGAGTTTTCGGACGGCGAGGTCATTATCGCTGATGCCTGGCACCAATGGCTCACCCACACTCGGGCATCCCGCCGTGGCGACACTCGACCAGAGGTGCGGACTACCGAGGAGATCGCGGCCACCATGCGGTTGAACACCGCTGATCGCAGGCTGCACCATTCGGTCCCGAATGCGCGTCCGATCCAATTGCCGGAACGTGAGCAGCTGATACCGCCGTACACACTCGGGGTGTGGCTTGGCGACGGGCACTCCGTTGCCGCACGGATCACGACTGATGACCCAGAAGTGTCCATGTATGTGGAGGCCGACGGGTTTGAAGTGAGGCCAAGCGGCCCCCGGGTCCACACCATCCTGCTGCCTCATCCGGAACCAATCCCCGAGCGGGCCTGTGTGGTCTGTGGTAGGCGTCAGTGCCGGTCATGTCGGGCGAGTTTGGGCACCGTGACGGCGCGTCTCCGAACCCTTGGGGTCCTCAATGACAAGCACATTCCGAGGCAGTACTTGCGTGGGTCAGAGGCTCAACGCCGTGCCCTTCTTGCTGGCTTGCTTGACACCGATGGGTACGCGGACCAGGACGGCGCCATTCAGTTTGCGGTCACTGACAAGAGGCTCGCTCGTGACACATACGAGTTGATCGTCAGCCTCGGGTACCGCTGCCAGATGAGGACGAAGCCGGTAAGGGGCCGCACTGAGGAATCATCCATTGCGTACACCCTGACCTTCAGCACACCGGATGACGTGTTCAGGTTGGAGCGGAAGCGGCTCGCGCACAAGGAGCGACGTCGGACTGCGAGCAGGGTGCGCTCTGGTTCGCGGTTCATCGTTGACGTGCGACCTGTGCCCAGCATGCCCGTACGGTGTGTCGAGGTGGACAACGCCGACCATCTCTACCTGGCCGGCAGGTCGATGATTCCGACCCACAACTCCACAGCAGCTCTAGATTTTGTACGGGCCACGTCCATTCGACACAGTTTGTCCAGCCTGGTGTTCAGCCTGGAAATGAGCAAGGTCGAGATCGTGATGCGGCTGCTGTCGGCCGAGTCCCGGGTGCCGTTGCACGCATTGCGCTCGGGTGGGCTCTCCGACGATGACTGGACCAAGTTGGCCCGGCGTATGGGGGAGATCTCCGAGGCGCCGCTGTTCGTAGACGACACCCCGAACATGACGCTGATGGAGTTGCGAGCCAAGGCGCGCCGACTCAAACAGCGCCACAATCTAAGGCTGGTGATCGTCGATTACCTGCAGCTGATGACCTCGCCGAAACGGGTGGAGAGTCGGCAGCAGGAGGTGGCCGAGCTCTCTCGTGGCTTGAAGCTGCTGGCCAAGGAGATTGAGTGCCCGGTGATCGCCGTGAGCCAGCTGAACCGTGGGCCCGAGCAACGTACGGACAAGCGACCGCAGCTCTCCGACCTTCGCGAATCCGGAAGCATCGAGCAGGACGCAGACGTGGTGATCCTGCTGCACCGGGAGGACTACTACGACAAAGAGTCCCCCCGAGCCGGTGAGGCTGACTTCATCGTCGCGAAACACCGTAACGGGCCCACCGACACGATCACCGTCGCAGCTCAGCTGCACTTCTCCCGGTTTGTCGACATGGCCATCTAGAGCGTTTTCATAAGTCCCGATCGTCGCGAGCGGCGTCCAGGTGGCGCCGCGGGCACCGGCTCGTACGAGCCATCCGATCGGCTGGTGCTCATCACCCGTCCCTCCGCCTCTCACATCGCGAACGAACTCGACGCCGACAGCGTCACGCCTCTACTACTGCCCTGGGACTTCACCTACGGGGTGTTCCCCGCGTACTGGCGCCGCCCAGCCGCCTACCTCGATCCCCGTGCTCGCCGGGCCTGTTCCGCACTCGCGCAGACCAACTCCGACGCCGTCGAGCGAGGCATCCGCCGTCTCCGCCAAGACCTCGACAGCGGCCGGTGGCACGTACAACATCAAGATCTTGTCAGCCTCGACCAGCGGGACGCTGGCTTCCGCCTCATCGTGTCGCACACCTGACTCGGAGCGATTCGGCGCACGTGGCTGCTCACGCGAGACCCCTCGCTCGATCGCGACCAAGTTTGAGGATGCTTGCGGCGTGATGATCTGCTTCCACTATGGATGCTCTTGTCGCGAGCGCGATCGCTGTCCTGGGCACGCTCTCAGGAGCAGCTCTGACCCAACTGTTCCAGTACAAGCTCGCCAGGCGAGCTGACCAGAGATCACTCGCAAAGGAGCGACGTCAAGAGCTGCTGGCCGCGATCAGCAGCTTTTCCGAGGTCGTGACCGACTACCGCACCTTTCAATACCGGCGCTGGCGGCAAGACCGCAGCGGAACGCGCGACCGGGAGACCCCCGAGGTGAAGGCGGAATCCGACCGGTACCGCTCGGCGGCTCGACGCGCCTGGTTCCTGATGCGCCTGCACGCCAACGACGCGGAGCTGTGCAGGCTCGCCGATCGTGCCGTGGACACCACCTGGGAGATAGGTCACGCGGACGATGAGGCTACGCTCCAAGATCGGCATGCGGCGGCGCGTCAAGCGTTGGAGGACTTTGTCGATCACGCCGCCGCGCACCTGCGGTGACCTGATCAGCCACGCCCTCGCTGCCGCAGCGCCCGGGTAAACCGCTCACCGGCGCCGCGAACGTGCGCCGGAGGCCCTGTCATTCGGGCCGGGCGCGGGCGGTCCGCGAGCGGAAGGTGCGGCGGTAGGTGTCTGGGGGCACGCCGACAGTGCGGTTGAAGTGTCGGCGCAGCGTGGCGGCGCCGCCCATGCCGGTAGCTGCCGCGATGGCGTCGACACTGTCATCGGTGGTCTCCAGCAACTGCTGGGCGTGGCGGATCCGCTGAGTCAGCAGCCATTGCAGTGGGGTGGTGCCGGTTGCCGCCCTGAAGTGACGGCCCAGGTGGCGCGAGCTCATCCGTGCCTGGCGAGCGAGGTCTTCCACGGTCAGCGGCTGGTCCAGCCGCTTGACCGCCCAGGGGAGCAGCGCGGCGAGCGGGTGGTTGTGCTGGGTGGGCACAGGGGCGGTGACGAATTGGGCCTGCCCGCCGTCCCGGTGCGGCGGCACGACCAGGCGACGGGCGACGGCGTTGGCGATCGATGAGCCGTGGTCGAGGCGGACGAGGTGCAGGCACAGGTCCAGCGCGGCGGCCTTGCCGGCGGAGGTGAGCACGCCGCCGTTGTCCACGTAGAGCACGTCCGGGTCGACCTCGACCTTCGGGTAGCGGGCGGCCAGGGCCCGGGTGTGCGCCCAGTGCGTGGTCGCGCGGCGCCCGTCCAGCAGACCGGCGGCGGCCAGCACGAACGCACCCGTGCAGAGGGAGGCCACGCGCGCGCCCGCTTCGTGGGCCGCACGCACCGCGTCGACCAGGTCGGCGGGTGGGTCCTCGTCGACGTCGGCCCAGGCGGGGACGACCACGGTGCTGGCGCGCTGGAGCCGGTCGAGCCCGGAGTCGGGCTCTAGCCGGAATCGTCCGACCCGCACGGCGTTGGGCGCACAGACAGTCACGTCGTACCAGGGGCTGGTCACGCCGGCAGGGGCGGCGCCGAAGATTTCGTACGCCACGGACAGTTCGAAGTGCAGCATCCCGTCGGTCACGGCCAACGCGACAGCGTCCATGTCCGGAATTGTACGCGTCATGGCGTTCCAGACACTCGCGGCGTGCGCCCTCCCTCGCCACGATGTTCTCAGCGGATCATTCGAGCACAGAGGGAGAACTCATGGGGTCGGAGCACACGGTGGCGGTGTTCGGCGCGTACGGGCGCACTGGGCGATTCGTGGTGGCACAGCTGAGAGACCGCGGGTTGCTCCCGGTTCTCTCCGGCCGTGACCCCGACAAGCTGCAGGCGCTGGCGGCGTCCCACCTCGGACTCGATGCCCGGCCGGCGTCGATCGGCGACCCGGCCTCGCTCGACCGCGCACTTGCGGATGCGGCGGCCGTGATCAACTGTGCTGGGCCTTTCGCCACGACTGCCGCCCCGGTGATCGAGGCGGCGCTGCGCGCTGGGATCCCGTATGTGGACGTGGCGGCCGAAATCGAGGCCAACGTCGACACGTTCGCGCACTTCACGGACCGCGCCCGCGCCGCAGGGGCGGTGATCGTCCCCGCGATGGCCTTCTACGGCGGCCTCGGTGACCTGCTGGCCACCGCGACGATGGGCGACTGGACGGCGGCGGAGTGAGGCGCACATCGCGTACGGACTGAGCAGCTGGCACCCCACCGCCGGGACGCGCACCGCGGGCGCGGTTTCCCGGCGACGGCGGGACGGCCAACGCGTCCGATACACCAACGGGAAGCTGGAGTACCGCAATGACGACCCGCCCACCTTGGAATGGCGCTTTCCCGAACCGGTCGGGCCCCGTGCCGTCATCGGGGAGTTCACGATGGCCGACGTCGTCACCATCCCCAGCCACCTGTCCATCCCTGAGGTGCGCACGTACATGACGATCGATGCCGCCAGGGACGTGTCGGCCCCGGACACACCGACGCCGACCGCGGTCGATGAGCATGGGCGGTCCGCGCAAACCTTCCTCGT
>JBOGDL010000279.1:0-12593 GCA_050701815.1 Micromonosporaceae bacterium
GCGGCGTAGGATCCGCAGCGTGGCTGACGAGAGCTCCCCGCAGCAGGATCCGACGCCCGCTGAGCGCAACATCAAGATCTACCTGAGCGACCGCGCCACCCTGAAGGCGGTGCGGTCGGACGACGGCTTTCGCATCCTGGTCGGCGACGATGTGGAGATCCGGGGCATCACTCCGGATCACATGGCGGAGCTTGTCGGCTCGGTGATGGACACGTACCTGCCCGCGGAGATGGCCAGCCGGCTGTTGGGCATGTGGACGTCGCGGCGCGGCGACCGCGGCAGACGCCGGAAGCCGCATCAGCCTGCGGCGGAGCACGAGGACACCCCCCGCGACACCGATCCAGAAGGCGATCAGGAGCACTCTGCGCAGTCGGACGAGGCGGAGATCCGGCGCCAGCCGCACGAGTGACCGGCCGCCAGGTTCGGCTCGTACGCAAGCGTTGTGTAAACCGGTCCGCGGCCTTCACGACCTCTCATCACCGTGAGTCCCTTCCTGGGAACGCACTGTGCGGATTTGGGCTGCCTCTGCAAAGCGGTGTGACGACCCAGAATCGGGCGGGTTGCGTTTTGGTTACTGAGTCCCAGAGCAGGCCGGGATCGGACCTGACAGCCCCATGTCGCGTACGCCAGTATCACCGTCTGTACGTGTGGCGCCGAGTGCGGCGTCGTCCGGGCGACTGGACTCATGACGTAGAGATCACGCTGACAAAACGGGCACTACGAATCAGGAGATGTGATGGCCGAGGTCACACTGCAAGGCGTCGGCAAGGTGTACGCGGACGGCACTCGAGCAGTCGACGACCTCAATCTGAATGTTGTCGATGGCGAGTTTCTGGTGCTTGTCGGGCCGTCCGGATGCGGCAAGACCACCGCGCTGCGGATGGTCGCCGGCCTTGAGGACATCAGTGAGGGCTCGCTGAACATCGGCGGCCGACACGTGAATCGGGTGCCCTCCCGAGATCGCGATGTGGCGATGGTGTTCCAGAGCTACGCCCTCTACCCGCACCTTGACGTTTACGACAACATCGCGTTCGGGCTGCGACTGCGCAAGCTCCCCAAGAAGGAGATCGACCAGCGGGTGAAGAAGGCCGCCACCACGCTGGGTCTGCAGGAGTATCTGAAGCGCAAGCCGCGCGCGCTCTCCGGCGGCCAGCGGCAGCGCGTGGCGATGGGCCGCGCAATTGTGCGGGAGCCCGCCGCCTTCCTGATGGACGAGCCGCTGTCCAACCTTGACGCGAAGCTCCGGGTGCAGATGCGCGCCGAGATCGCGAGGATCCAGCGTGCCCTTGGGGTCACCACCATCTACGTCACACACGACCAGACCGAGGCGATGACCTTGGGCGACCGGGTGGCCGTGATGAAAAAGGGTCTGCTGCAGCAGGTGGCTCCGCCGCAGGAGCTGTACGACCATCCGGCCAACTTGTTCGTCGCCGGCTTCATCGGCTCCCCGGCGATGAACCTGGTGCAGGGGATCTTCACGGAGGACGGCGACGATCTGCAGCTGGACGTGGGTAGCCAGCGGATCCCGGTGTCGGGTCAGCTGATGACCCTCCGCCCGGCGTTGCGCTCGTACCTGGGCCGCCCGGTGGCGGTGGGGATCCGGCCGGAGGACATGGAGGACGCGTCCCTCGCCAGCGGTGAGCGCCGCGCGGTCCTGCGCTCCAAGGCCGACCTGGTGGAAGCGCTCGGCTCCGACCTGCTCGTCCACTTCGGACTGGACGCGCAGCAGGTGGTCACCGAGGACACCAAGGAGTTGGCGCGCGACGCCGGCGAGGAGACGCTGGGGCGCCAGGTCCTGGTGGCCCGGTTCAGCCCCCGGTCCTCCGTGCGAGTGGGCGCCGAGGTGGCAGTCGCCGTGGACACCGAACGACTCCATGTTTTCGATCTGGCCAGCGGCGCGTCCGTGTGGGGCGACGGGACCGCCAACGTGGCCACCACAAGCTCCCCGTCTGCGGCGGGGTAGCGGGGTCGGCGGCTTCGGCCGCGCGCCCGTTTGCGAAATCAACAAGGAGGAGCTGGGCATGACCCGGAACTTACGAGGCATCGGTGCGACTCTCGCCGCCGTGGCCCTCGTCGCCGCTGGTTGCGGCGGGGGAAGTGACGATGGGCCCGCCGCGGGTTCATTGGACGGCGAGACAGTCAATGTGATGGGTGTCTGGTCGGGCGCTGAGCAGGAGAGTTTCAAGAAGGTGCTCTCCGCGTTCGAGGAGAAGACCGGCGCCGAGGTGAACTACCAGTCCGCCGGCGACGACATCGCCACGGTGTTGGGCACTCAGATTGAGGGTGGCAAGCCACCGGACGTGGCTGTTCTGCCGCAGCCGGGTCTGTTGCGAGACCTGGCCGGGAAGGACGCCCTGAAGCCGGTGAACAAGGACGTCGAGGGCGCTGTCACCGAGAACTACGCCGACGTCTGGAAGGAATTGGGCACCGTCGACGGCAAGCTGTACGGGGTCTGGTGGAAGGCCGCGAACAAGTCGCTGATGTGGTACAACACCCAGGCTTTCACGGATGCCGGAGTCTCCGAGCCCAAGACCTGGGACGACCTCAAGTCCACGGCGTCGACGTTGTCCGACTCCGGTGTGGCGCCGCTGTCGGTCGGCGGGGCGGACGGTTGGACCCTCACGGACTGGTTCGAGAACGTCTACCTGCAGGTGGCCGGCCCGGAGATGTACGACAAGCTGTCCACCCACGAGATCAAGTGGACTGACCCGACAGTGGTCGAGACCCTGGAGGTCCTCGGTGACCTGTGGGGTGGCGCGAACACCATTCCGGGCGGCCCGAAGAACGCGCTCCAGGTGAAGTTCGAGCAGTCCGTGATCAATGTGTTCAGCGACAACCCGAAGGCCGCGATGGTCTACGAGGGCGACTTCGTGGGCGGCGTGATCGGCGCCGAAACCAGCGCGAAGGTGGGCGACACGGCGAAGTTCTTCCGCTTCCCCGAGGTGAAGGCGGGCGCGGGCGAGTCCGTCGTCGGCGCCGGTGACGTCGCGGTCGGTTTGAAGGACAGCAAGGGCGGCATGGGGCTGCTGCACTACCTGGCCACCCCTGAGGCGGCTGAGATCTGGGCGGCGGAGGGCGGCTTCGTGTCGCCGAACAAGAACGTCGACACCTCCAAGTACGCCGACGAGCCCACCCGTCAGATCGCCACCGCGGTCGTCGAGTCCGGCAACAAGTTCCGCTTTGACCTGTCCGACCTGCAGCCCGCCGGCTTCGGCGCGACTGTCGGCAAGGGCATGTGGAAGGTGCTGCAGGACTTCCTGGGCGACCCCACCAGTGCGAAGCAGACGGCCAAGCAGCTGGAAGTCGAAGCTGCCAAGGCATACAAGTAAGTAAGGAGAAGTGATGACGCACCCGGGAGAGGCCGCCGGCGCTGGATCTGAGCGCTCGCCAGACGGCAGCCCCGACAAGACGGGAACTGACGGCGACCGCTCCCGGGTCGCAGCCACCGCGGGAGGAGCGGCCGCCACAGCCGCTCCTCCACCCGGTGGTGGCAGCGCCCTGCAGGGCGGAAAGCTGGTCACCGCGCTGTTCCTGGGGCCGGCGCTGCTGGTGTTGGGCGTGCTGGTGGTTTACCCGATCATCTACACAGCGGTACGCAGTCTCTTCGGCGAAGAGGGCTTCACCGAGTTCGTCGGTGTCGACAACTACGTGGAGATGTTCACCTCTGAGTCCACTCTCACCTCCATCAGGAACAACTTGATCTGGGTGATCGTGGCGCCGACGGTGGTGACCGCGCTTGGTCTGATCTTCGCGGTGCTCACTGAGCGGGTTCGCTGGTCCACCGCGTTCAAAGTCGTGGTGTTCATGCCGATGGCGATCTCCTTCCTCGCCGCTGGTGTGACCTTCAAGATGGTGTACGACCAGGACCCCGAGATCGGGGTGGCCAACGCGGTCGCGGTCACCATCCACGACACGTTCTCTGAGAACTCTCCGTACCCGGGCGCGCGTCCCCGGTTGGAGGCCCAGTTGAAGGGCACCGACGCGACCGCGTTGACGCCCCAGGGCAAGGGCTTCGAGACCGGCGCGGTCACCCGGAAGCAGCCGGTGCTGCTGCCGATGGTGGCGGTGAAGCCGGAGCAGCTGCCGGCGGGCGCCCAGCGACCGTCGCCCAAACAGGAGGGCGACGGCCTGTACGGCGCCGTGTGGCTGGACTTCACCCTGGGCGGGGGCGGCAAGAACGGCGTCGTCGACCCGAAAGAGACCGGCCTGCCGGGGATGAAGATCCAGGCGTTGAAGGACGGCCACGTGGTGGCCACCACGACGACTGACAACGCCGGAAACTTCACCTTCCCCCAGCTCTTCAGCGGCAAGTACCAGCTGCGGCTGGCGCCGGACAACTTCGCGGCGCCCTACAACGGGGTTGACTGGCTGGGCAAGTCGTTGGTCACGCCGGCGGTGATCGGCTCGTACATCTGGATCTGGGCCGGGTTCGCGATGGTGCTGATCGCGGCGGGTCTTGCCGCGATCCCACGGGACGCTCTGGAAGCGGCGCGAGTGGACGGCGCCACCGAATGGCAGGTGTTCCGGCGAGTCACGATTCCGCTGGTGCGCCCGGTGCTGGTGGTGGTGTTCGTGACCCTCATGATCAACGTGCTCAAGGTCTTCGACCTGATCTTCGTGATACCCCCCGAGTCGTCACAACCCTCGGCGAATGTGATCGCGCTGGAGATGTGGCGGGTCGCCTTCGGGGCACGTGACCACGGTCTGGGCAGCGCGCTCGGCATGCTGCTGTTCCTCGTGGTGCTGCCGGCGATGCTGTTCAACGTACGCAAGTTCCGGAAGGAGCAGTCGTGACCACGACTACAGCGCAGCCGTCCGCAACGCAGGCTGCTGACGTGGAGGCAGCCGCGACGGGGGCTCCGAGGCGCGGCGCTCTGAGCCGGGTGTTGGGTCGCACCGGCGGCCTCGCGGTGCAGGGCTTCTTGATCCTGGTGGCTCTGTTCTGGTTGATGCCGTCGTTCGGGCTGTTCATCGCCAGCCTGCGCACCAGCCAGGACACCGCGGCGTCGGGGTGGTGGACGGTGTTCACCACGCCGGCCCAGCTCACCGTCGACAACTACACCAAGCTCCTGGAAGACCCGTTCATCGTCGAGTCGCTGTGGAACACGGTGTTCATCTCGGTGCCCGCCACGGTGCTGGTGGTGCTGATCTCCGCGGGCGCCGCGTACGCCTTCGCGTGGATGGAGTTCCCCGGTCGGGACTGGTTGTTCCTGATCGTGGTGGCGCTGATCGTGGTCCCGATTCAGATGGGTCTGATCCCGAACGCGCAGATATTCCGCGCCCTGGGGATCTTCGGGACGGTGTCGGCGGCGGTGCTGTTCCACGTGGCGTTCGGTTTGCCGTTCGCGATCTTCCTGCTCCGGAATTTCTTCATCGGGATCCCGCGGGATCTGCTGGAGGCGGCCCGGATGGACGGCGGCAAGGAGTTCACGATCTTCCGCAAGGTGGTGCTGCCCCTGGGCTGGCCCGCCATCGCCTCGCTGGCGATCTTCCAGTTCCTGTGGGTGTGGAACGACCTGCTGGTGGCCATGGTGTTCGCCACCGACGCGAGGCCGATCACGGTGGCGATGAAGGAGCAGACCCGCGCGTTCGGCTCCAACATCGACATTATCGCTCCCGGCGTTTTCCTCTCGATGATTGTGCCGCTGGCGGTGTTCTTCGCATTCCAGCGCTACTTCGTGCAGGGTGTTCTCGCTGGCTCGGTTAAATGATTTAAGAAGTATTGAGAAATAGGCGCGGTGCGTTGATTGCCCAGTGCCGCAGAGTTTGTATTCCACAGAATGTGGTGAATAGCACAATGTGACGCCGGGTCGTCGCCGGTGGACTGCGAGGCACGTACGCAGGCCGATAGGTGACGGCCTGGCGTCATGCTGTGAGTTATGTCTTACGTATTGCAGTGAAGTCCGCTGGGACTTGCGACCCTCGTGCCGTACAAGGCTTTTGTCCAGCTATTTCTGCCGTCCGGATGTCGGGTTCTGGATAACTCAGGGTGGGCTTGCGAGGAGTGCCGCAGTTTCCCTAGGCTGTGCAACCGATTGTCTGGGAGTCGGCCGCTCACCGAGCGGCACTGGGCAGTCACCGCCGAATCGTCGTAATTGACAGGCGAGCCGGGGACCCGAGTAATCCTGGGGTGAATCCGGTGGGCCAAGCCCACCGGTAGGGCGACGACTTCTTCTTCCCGCCCGAACCCGTCAGCTAACTCGGCAGGCGGTAACGGAAGAAGGAGTCGGCTACTAGTGACTGCAAAGCATGCGTCACACGGCCTATCTGTCTCGGGTCTGCCTGTCGCGGCCCGCTCTGCTTCCACCACGCAGGCACAGCGTGCTCTCCCGAGTCGTTCGCGGAGACCAATGCGCGTCGTCGGGTTCGGGGTTGCCGCTGTCGTGTCCTGTGTGGCAGTGGCTCTGGCGTTTCCGGGCAGCGCCTCCGCGCAGCCGTCCAAGGAAGAGCTGAAGGAGCGCATCGACAAGGCCGGCAAAGACCTCACGGTCGTCGTCGAGAAGTACAACAAGGCTCGTGAGAACTTCAAGGCCAGCAAAGAGAAGATCAGGAAGCTCAGCAAGAAGCTGAAGCCGCTGGAGAAGCGCGTTGACGCGCTTTATGGCGAGACCGGAAAGATCGCTTCGGCGGCGTACAAGGGTGGTCAAGCGAGCGCGGTGGACGCGCTGCTCACCAGCGGCTCTCCCGCCACTCTCGCGGATCAGCTGTCCACCCTCGGGATCTTGGCGGACAAGCAGAACAAGAAGATCGATTCGCTCAACCGCGCCAAGGCCGACCTCGACGAGAAGCGGACGGTCATCGACGAGGTGCTGGCCAAGCAGACCAAGATCAAGAACGATCTGGCGGCCAAGAAGAAGAAGATCTCGGGCGAGGTCGACAAGCTCAAGAAGACCTATGTGAAGGCCTTCGGCCCGCTCAACCCGCCGACCACTGACTACGGCACGCCGCCGTATGTCGGGGGCCAGGCCCAGAAGATCGTCAACTTCGCGTACGCCCAGCTCGGCGAGCCGTACGAGTTCGGCGCCGCCGGCCCCGGGGCCTGGGACTGTTCCGGCCTGACCCTGGGGGCGTACCAGCAGGTCGGGGTGAGTCTGCCGCACTCGTCAGGCGACCAGTACAACGCCACGGCTCGAGTCAGCCGAGGCGACCTGATGCCGGGTGACTTGGTCTTCTATTACAGCGACCTGCACCACGTCGGGGTCTACATCGGCGGTGGCACCGTGATCCACGCGCCACAGCCGGGTGAGTACGTCAAGAAGTCCTCCGTCTACGCCATGCCTTACGCAGGCGCCGGCAGGGCTAACTATTGATGAGAGTTGGGGCGACTTCCTCGCGGAAGCGTTCGGCACCTCCCTGACTGCGCCGACCCGCCGATGGTGGGTCGGCGCAGTCTTCTGTGGCCAAGGTTTCTTCGGCGTCGCCGCCCTGCTGGCAGGACCGGGCGCGCCACCCGACTCAGGAGTGGGGCGGTCTCCTCGTGGAGCGACGGGGGATCAGCGTTGGTGTCGCGACTCGGATCTGCGGCTCGCCCGACTCCGTGGCGAGGAGTTCGAGGGTCGCGGCGGCGATCTGGTCGAACGGCACCCGCACCGACGTCATCGGCACGGAAAGCCGGCTGACGATGGGGATGTCGTTGTATCCCACGAGCGATATGTCCTGGGGCACGGAGAGCCCCCGTTTTTCGAACGTCGACAGCGCTCCGATCGCGGTGTTGTCGTTGACAGCGAAGACGGCGGTCGGCCGGGGTTGCAGGTTCATCAGCGCTGCCGCGGCCTCGGCGCCCGACTCCATGCCGAACGTGGATTCCACCACCCAGGTTGGGTTGACGTCTGCCCCGGCTTCGGCCATTGCCTGCCGGTAGCCCTCGACCCGGCCGCGGGCGCTGGAGGTGTGCTGCGGGCCGGCGATCAGGCCGACGCGGCGATGCCCGAGATCCAGCAGGTGGCGGGTGGCCAGGTAACCGCCGAGCTTGTCGTCACCCACTGAGGACGGGCTGTGCCCGTCGGTACGCAGCGCCAGCACGTACGGGACGTCGCGCGCGACGAGTTCCCGGGGAAAGTCGTCGTCCCTGCGGGCGGTGGACAGCACCAGCCCGTCGACACGGCGCTGCAGCAGCGCTTCGACGGCGGCGCGGTCGGCGTTCGGCTCGTCGTCGGTCGTCGCCACTATCGCGAACTGCCCGGCGCGCAGGCAGGCGTGCGCCAGCGACTCGTAGAGCATCGCCATCACGGTGTCGGTCAGCCGCGGCACGACGACGCCGACCGTCATGGTCTTGCCCCGCCGCAGGCTGGCCGCCGACACGTCCCGGAAATAGCCGAGTTCCGCGGCTGCCCGTCGTACCCGCTGCGCGGTCTCGCTGTCCGATCTTGGCAGCCGCTCGTCGAGGATGCGGGACACGGTGGATTTCGAGACGCCGGCTGCTGCCGCCACGTCGATGAGGGTCGCCGGGCTGCGTCGTACGCGTGCCTGCCGGTCCTGAGCCACCCGTCCTCCTGCCGTGTTGTCGTCCCGGAGGGCCGGGAATCGCGTGCCTATTGCTTGACGTGGGTCAGGTGTCGATGGTGTCATGGGAACGTTCCCGAGAACGATCCTACATCCCATGGAGACCCTTAATGTCCCAGATGGACCTTCGTGGCCTGGTCCCTGCCCCGGTGACCGCCTTCACCGCCGACGGGGATGTCGACCACGCCGCCAACGCCAACTTGGCGCGGTGGCTGGTCTCCGTGCCGGGTGTGAAGGGGCTGGTGTGCCTGGGACACGCGGGTGAGGGCACGTACCTCACCTCCGACGAACAGGTCGCCATGATCCGTACCCTCGTCGAGGCGGTGGGTGACCAGGTGCCGATCATCGCCGGCATCACGGGCGAGGGCACGAAGGTCGCTGCGCTGGAGGCGCGGCGTGCCGCTGACGCCGGCGCCACCGGCGCACTCGTCTACCCCTCACACGGTTGGCTCCGGTTTGGCTTCCAGTCCGGCGCCCCGCAGGAGCGCTACCGCGCCATCCACGAAGAGTCCGGGCTGCAGTGCATCCTGTTCCAGTACCCTGACGCCACCAAGGCCACGTACGACCTGCAGACACAGCTCGACATCGCGGCACAGCCCGGTGTGATCGCCACCAAGAACGGCGTCCGCAACATGCGCCGTTGGGACACCGAGATCCCGGTGTTGCGCCAGACATTCCCGGAGCTGCAGATCCTCACCTGCCACGACGAGTACCTGCTGCACACCATGTTCGACGTCGATGGCGCCCTGGTCGGTTACGGCGGCCTGGCGCCCGAGCCGCTGGTGGAGTTCATCGAGGCGGGCAAGGCGAAGGACTACGTACGGGCACGGGCGGTCCACGACCGGCTGCTGCCGCTGACCAAGGCCGTGTACCACCGCGGCTCGCACATGGAGGGAACGGTCGCCCTCAAGTTGGGCCTCGTCGCCCGGGGCGTGCTGAAAGACGCGACGGTACGCCCGCCGCTGCAGCCGCTGGCGACCACCGCCGTTGAGGAGATCACGTTGGCGCTCAAGCACGCCGACCTGATCTGACCCGTACCGCAATCACCAGACCTTGGCGCCGCGAGGAGTGACGACCATGAGCAGCTCAAGCACACCCCCAGGAGCCGACATGCCGTCCGCAGCGGAACCAGCCAACCCTCAGGGCACCGACGCGGAGCGTGGCGATCACCAACCACAGCTGGCCAGGAACAGGTGGCTGCGCCTGCTGGCGGTGATGGGGCCGGCGTTCATCGTCGGCGCCTGGCAGTTCGGCCCCGGGAACCTGATCTCGGCGGTGCAAGCTGGCAGCGGCTACGGCTACAGCCTGATCTGGGTGATCGCCGTGTCGACGGTGCTGATGCTGGCCTTCACCGACATGAGTGTGCGCATCGCGCTGCGCTCATCGAGCTCCCTGATCAACACGGTCAAGCAGGTCCTGGGGAAGCCGGTCGGCGTCATCACCGGCTTCGGGGTCTTCACGATCACGCTCATGTTCTCGGTCGGCAACGCCATCGGCTCCGGGCTTGGCCTGTCCCTGCTCTTCGGCGGCCCGCCGGGGATGTGGACCGTGGTGTGCACGGTGGTCGTCGCCGTGGTCGTGTTCGCGCGGCGCTACTACACCGTGTTCGAGCGGGCGATGCTTGCGATCGTCGCGCTGATGGCAGCGGGCTTCCTCGCGTCCGCTCTCCTCACAGGACCGGACTGGGCCGCTGCTGGCGCGGGTTTCGTGCCGAGCGTGCCCAGCGGCGTCGGTGTGCTGCTGATCGCTCTGGTGGGCACCAACTTCTCCATCAACGCGGCGTTCTACACCGGGTACGCCACCCGGGAGCGAGGCCTCACTCGTGACCAGTACGGCACGATCACCGTCGGCGACACCATCCCCGGCATCGTGGCGCCCGGCGTGATGACCATCCTGGTCATCATCGTCGCGGCCGCCGCGACCACAAAGACCGGCGCCGAAGCGGCCACGCTTGACCAGCTCGCCGGTGTGCTCGAGCCACTTGCTGGCGCGGTCGGTTCGAAGATCTTCGCGCTCGGGTTCTTCGCCGCGGCGTACTCTTCGATGATCGCCAACGCCACCGCCGGCGGAACGTTGCTCTCCGACGGGCTCGGTTGGGGCAACGCGTTGGCCAACCGCAGGGTGAAGGGCTTCATCCTGGCGGTGCTCGGGTTCGGCATGATCGTCACCCTCGTCGCAGGCGGCGAGTCGCCCGTGGAGCTGTTGATCCTGGCCCAGGCGCTCACCGTGGTGGTGGCGCCGGTGCTCGGAATCCTGTTGTTCGTGTTGGCCAACAACAAGCGTCTGATGGGCGACATGCGCAACCGGCCGTGGCAAAACGTGATGGGAATCCTTGGCCTGATCGCCATCCTCGGCACTTGCTACGAGCTGATCACCGGGATTCTCGGAGGCTGACGCCTCCACCTGGTGGGCGCGAGCGCCAGCGGTCGATCACCATGAATTAGCCGGGCTGTCGGAAACCCGATGAACTGTTAAGCCTGGGCTGAAAATCTCTGTCTGTCTGTTTGAGCCTGTGGAACTATTCCTTCACTACGCGCGGTAGGCGCGTCGGGAGAGTTTCATGGCTGCACGACGAGCGCCGGCTGGTCCCACGACGTGTCGACGGTGTCACGGGTCGGCCCCTCGTGTGTTGTGGCTGCGAGTAGAAGAGATGCGAAGCCCTCCGATACGCCAGGAGGCCCTGTTACCCCAGCTGTGAGCGCTCGTGCCGCGAAGTTCAACTCGTCGTCTCCGTCGTGTGACTCCTCGCCACGGATAACGCGGCGGATGGGTCTCGTTTCTGTGACTTTTGTAGTGGAGAGAATGCTGTCTCATGAACACGGAAATGTTGCTGCTACAGTTCCGCCTAGCAACGTCAAGGGCAATGCTCAGTTTAGGCTTAACGGGAGAACTAGTTCGTGAACAAGATTGCGAAGGCAGCGCTGGTTGCCATGGCGTTGGCGGGAACTTTCATGACTTCCGCCACACCAGCATCTGCTGCTATCGATTGGGATTACGGCCCTTACTACACGACGGATGCTAGCCCCAGAAGTGGTAAGGCGTACTTCGAGAAGTACGGAGACCGCGTCAAGGCATGTGACACCGAGTCTGACCAGAACCACGTAGTGGTTCATGTTTCATTGGGCGAGGGTAGTACTTACGATCACCTGTACTCCATGGTCGACTGGTACAACAACGGTGACTGTAGCTACAGCTACGCTAGTGATAACACCCTCAATCACAATCTTCCGGAAAATCGGTGGATTGGAATTGTAATCTGCCGAGAGAGCAATTCCACCTACAATGAAAGCTACTGCTCCAGCCGGTATCGCATCTATAACGACCGCTAAAGCAGCGGACGCGCGGTTAGCTTGGCGCACTATACAGATTAACTCGCACCAGTGTCTGGATTTCACGATGAGCTTTTCGTGGATCCAGGTGAACCGGAATGATTCGAACCTATTTCTCTTCGGTTCAAGATTGCGTCGGATTGTAGCGGCCTAATCGTAGAGCTGACCTTCCGTGTCTGGTAGCAAAGCCCCCGGTGATGGATTCAGTCATCGGGGGCTTCGCTATGCCAGCGTCGTGGACGCGATCATGGGCTGCAAGCCCGGGGAGCGCCACCGCCGCCCCCTGGCGTCGATGCTCCTCGCTGGACCCGCGGGCACGGCGCCGGTGGGGAGAGAACCCGCACCGGCCCGGCGGGGCCGTCGAGCGACCCGTGTGCGCCTGAGTTCAGCCGTGAGGGGCCGGCCCGTTCTGGGCCGGCCCTCATGCGTTGAGTGAGCGAGGGACACAAGATCGCGCTTCGACACGCCACCAGGTTTGTTCAGCGGCCCATCTATTTCAGGGCATGTCTATCTGATCGGTCGGGAGAAAGCGGGCCACTTCTGATGGCGCAGGCCGCGTCGAACCCGACCCTGTCCGACAGTTTTGAAGCCAGCGAAAACTATTTACAACACTAACGAAACAAAGGTCTAATTGCGACCACGGCCAAGTGTGGGCCGGGAATGACGGCACGTCCCAAAGGCTGGTCGACACTGGGGAGGAATTGTGGGTCGACGTTCATGGCCACAGATCGTCATATTGGCCGTACTGGCGCTGCAGAGCGC
>JBOGDL010000280.1:0-4051 GCA_050701815.1 Micromonosporaceae bacterium
CCGCAAGCTGATCTCACCCAAAGGTGTGGGTTGCCAGTCAAGCTCTTCGAATCGCCGGCTCATGAGTCCGCCCTTCTTCATTTTCCGTGTACGCGTCGCCGCCGGGCGCTCGCCCGCATGGGCGCCGACGCATCACCTTCACCCGAAGCCGATGTGCTCGGACTGGGAGATGTCCCCCTGGGCGCGTTCGGTGGCAGCCTGCCAGGGAGTGGTGGCTCGGGCGAGGGTGTCGGCGAATTCTTCAGCGATCGCGAGCTTGGCTTCGGAGAGTCTGGCAACGGATCTCGGCGGCCTGTTGGTAGCGGGCGAGCCGATCAATGAGCCACCGATGTTCCCGGGTGGCAGCGGGCCGATCTCCGGTGAGTTGGTCGAGCCCTGCCCGTGGCGCCGCCTTGTCCGCACCACCACAACATGCCATCGCGATCAGATTTGAGCTGCAGGGTCGTCGGAGGGTGTGGGTTTGGGGCCGACCAGGCCAGGGGGCATGATGCCGTCATGGAAGCTTTGTTCTACGTGCTGTTCTTCGTCGCGCTCGGGGCCCTGCTCATCTGGTCCAAAAAGCGCTCTGCTCGGCGTGTGCAGGCGGCGGCGGCGGGCCGTGCCGCGCTGAGAGCCCTGGCGGAGGGCCGTGGATGGACTTACGCGTCCGGGGTCCCCGGGCTCATCGACGAGTTCTCTGGCGCCGGGCCGCTGCCCGTCGCGAAGGGGGTGCCGGGCGGTAACGTCGTCACCGGAACTCACCGCGGATTCGCCTTCCGGGCTTTCGAGTACCAGAGCACCCTCTCCATCGGGTCCGGGGTGGACGATCACATGAAGCAGCAGATCCACTACTTTCCCGTGTGGGCGCTGAAGCTGAGCGCGCCCGTTCCCGACCTCCGCATACTGCACCGGCGCTGGCACAGCAGGATCACCTCAGGCCGTCCCCTCGTCACGGGGATCCCCCAGGTCGACGAGGAATTCCACATCGTCGCCGAGGACGAGGAGCGCGCCCGGGCGCTGCTGCTCGGCGGGCTCGGCCGGTTCCTGATCTCCGACCCGCGCGCCGGCGAGTTGCCGCTCGAGGTGCGCTACGGCCACCTGCTCACCTGGCGTCGGGAGGAGAAGCTCTCGATCGAGAACCTCGACGTGATGCTGGACTTCCTCACCGACGCCGTCGGAAAGCTTCCGGCCCAGAGGTCGTAGCTGAGCCCGTCAGCGCCGATCTCCGAGCTGGTGGACCCGTGGCGTCATCACCTCCGGCGAGGTGCTCGCGCAAGTGCTCCGTCTTCCGCGAAGGGACATGACGAAGCCCGGGTGCCGCTTGTCAGCGCCGGCCGCGCAGCCGTGCCAGCAGGCCACGAAGCTTGTGCTGCACGTCCGGGCGGGCCAGATAGCGCCGCCCGGCGTCGGTGGTCCGCCGACCCTGCGGGCTGTGCAGGAATCGCGTGAGCTTACGTAGCAGGGGTCCCATGATGTCCCTCCGGTTGCGGTGGCCTGGCTTCCAGCGTGCCACCTCTGGACATCGCTCGCTCGGCGCGAACCACACGCGCCGGCTCGCCACCCTCGAACCCACCAGTACTCCGAAGGCGAGACCGTGCTTCCGGTGCCCCGGGCGGAGGCGGTGCTGTCCCGCCCGGCGGATGCTGAGTGCCCGGAACTGCGGGTCTGGCCGACTGCCGATGTGTTGGCGATTTTCCGTTTCCATGCCGATGATG
This sequence comes from Micromonosporaceae bacterium, assembly GCA_050701815.1. Taxonomy (GTDB): domain Bacteria; phylum Actinomycetota; class Actinomycetes; order Mycobacteriales; family Micromonosporaceae; genus WHSM01. The sequence goes on from JBOGDL010000280.1 coordinate 1,695, forward strand.
AAGTCGACTTCGACCTACGGGAATTGCAGGGCCAGGAGCGCCTCACTCACGGCGGTCGGGTTCGTTTCACTTGCCGGCGGCCATGTCGAGGGCCGCTGCTAGGCCTCGAACATTGAAAGGCACTCCTTCAGGCCCTCGACCATGACGCCCTCGTGCGGGACGGATGCCCAACGGTCCCGGGTCAGACGCAGCCGGTCGGATACCAGGACCTCGGAGCCACGGGCATCACGCGAGATCCCATCGGGCTGGTAGCCCAGCTTTCGGGAGACAGCTTGTGAGGCATGGTTGTCCTGGAACACCTCGGAGACAGCCGCCTCGGCCCCCAAACAGTCGAACGCGAGCGTCAACAGACCGATGCGAGCCTCAGTCCCGAAGCCCTGCCCTTGGTGCCGCAGCCCGAGCCACGAGGAGGTGGTCACCTCACGTACCACAGGAAAATCACGTGCCCCGAGGAACACCATCCCTCGCGGCTCACCGTCGAGCGTGAACACCCCGAACCCCAGACTCCAGTCGGTGACCGCCCACCCGGACAGTCGCCCCCAGTGCCCGCGCAGCACGAACCGGGCGCGATCTTCTGCCGAACCCTCCGTCCACGGCGTCAAGAACGGTCGCTCCGAGGGAGCGTGCACCCCCTGCCCGGCCAACCCGGCGAGTTGCGCCAACTCCACGTCACTGGGCAACTTCAGCAGCAGTCGGGGAGTTGTGACACGCAACTTGTACGTCGGCCAGAAGTCGCTCAGCATGCCCGGCATTGTCCGTGCAGCCGTCGCCGTGAGCCACTCATTTCCCGGGCATGTGTGAGCAGCCGCGCCGGCATCGCCCGTACCCGAGTCAGGCTTTGCGGGTTGGCCGCAAACACGCAGAGGTGTCCGCGTCAACACTGATGGCGCCTTCCGGGAGGTTTGAGACGTCCAGTCGCCGGGCACTCGAAATAGCGCAGGTTGCACGTCAAAGGCGGGCACTTCGCAGTGGCCGCCCCGACTGAACGGAGTTCCAGATGCTTACCGCCATCGCGGACGTTCTACGAGCGATCGCGGGCGCTCTAGCCACCGTTATCACCCTGCCATTCCGCGCCGTCGCCAGGCTCCTGGGCGGCGCCGGCGCCTCCGCTCGCGGACATCACTGAAGTCTCCCCATTCGACCGGGCCCGTCTTGGCAGTGACGCCAGGGCGGGCCCGGTCTCGTGGTTTGCCGCACCATCCCCGCCCCGCATCGCGCCGAGATGACACTTCCGTGGGCGCAGTCCGGTTCGACCCTCTCGGCTAGGTTGAAGGCGCCTGGCCGGGGAGCAGAACCGCGCCACGGAGACACCGAGGAGATGCGATGGGCACCGTGGTGATGCACAACGTGGTGTCGGTGGACGGCTTCATCGCCGACACCGAGGATCAGGTCGGTCCCTTGTTCGACTGGTACTCCAACGGTGACGTCGAGCTGATCGAAGGAAGCGGTCTGAAGACCTCGCAGGTCTCGGCCGCGTACGTCAAGCCGATCTGGGCCGGGATCGGGGCGATGGTGATCGGGCGCCACCTGTTCGACATGACCAACGGCTGGGACGCGAAGCCGCCCGCCGGTGAGCACGTGGTCGTGGTGTCACACCGTCCCAAGCCCGACGGGTGGCACCCCGAGGCTTCGTACCATTTCGTGGACGGGGTGGCGCAGGCGATCGCGAAGGCGAAGGAACTCGCGGGGGAGCGCACCGTCGCCGTGGCAGCGGGTGAGGTCGGCGGGCAGGCGCTCGCGCTCGGCCTGGTGGACGAGGTGGCGATGGACGTGGTGCCCGTGGTCTTCGGTTCCGGCAAGCGGTACTTCGGGTCTGTCGACGCCCAGCATCTGCTGGAAGACCCGCACACGGTGATCCAGGGCGATCGGGTGCTGCACCTGGCGTTTCGAGTCCGCCGGTAGCGGGCGACAGCATTTGGCGCTGGGGCGGGTCCGGCCTCGCCGTGGTCGTCAAATCCAGCGTTTGTCCCAGTTCGACAACGGCGCCCGACCGTACCGCCAGCCGTTGTCCAGTCTTCGCCGCACCACCGGGTGGCGTCGAACGTGGCGGCGGTTGTGGGGAAACCGCGTTCGCAAACCGAACCACCCGTGTCGTACGGACAACCAGGCGATGATCGGCAGGAACCACACTCCGATACGCACCGCCGTGAAAGGTGTCAACGGCAATGCGCTGTAGTTGCCCAGCGCCGTGTCGATAAGCAGGCCCATCCCCCACGCCCAAGTGGGGAGTCCAGCCAGAACCAGCAAGGTTTCCAGATGGTGCCCGACGCGGCACCGACGGCAGCGCGGCACGTCTAGTTCCATCGCCTGCCACTCATCGCGCCACACGAGTCCAAGAGCGATCCATTTCGTGGTGG
>JBOGDL010000281.1:0-5794 GCA_050701815.1 Micromonosporaceae bacterium
GGCCCGAACGCGTCGTACCGCCGGCGGGTGTCGGGGTCGGAGAGCACGTCGTACGCCTCGGAGATCTGCTTGAACATCTCCTCGGCCCCGGGGTCTTTGTTGACATCGGGGTGATACTGCCGCGCCAGCTTCCGGTACGCCCGCTGGATCTCCTGCTCATCGGCGGCACGACCGACGCCGAGCACCTCGTAGAAGTCGCGAGGCTGCGCCATCAGTCGGCCTTCTTCGCCACCACCACGGCGGCGGGCCGCAGTTGTTGCTGGTCGTCCCCGTAGCCGGGCCGGATCACCCGCACCACAGCGCCCTCCGGGGCCTCGTCGTCGGGCACCTCGGCCACCGCCTCATGCCTGGCGGGGTCGAACCTGGCGCCGAGGTCGGAGCGGCGCGGGAACCCGAGCCGACCCATCACCGCGATCGCCTGATCGCGCACCTGGCGCACGCCTTCCACGATTGAGTCCGGATCCGCCTCGGCGTGCTCCAGCGCCAGCTCCAGGTTGTCCAGCAGCGGCAGCCACTCAGCCGCCAGCCGAGCCCGCTCCTGCAGCTGCAGCCTCTCCTTCTCCCGCGCGGTGCGCTTACGCAAGTTGTCAAGATCAGCTAGCGTCCTGCGCCACCGATCCTCAAGCTCCGCGACCCTGGCCCTCAACTCCTCGGCGCTGGCCTCGGCGCTGGCGTCTGCGCTGGCGTCGACATCGGCCTCCGTCTCAGCCTCGCCGCCGGCAGCCTGGAACGGCTCCTGGTCCGTCATGGCGCCTCACTCGGTGGTGAATTCCGCGTCGATCACGTCATCGTCGGCTGCGTCTGTCGAGCTGGCGCCGGGCTGCCCGCCGGGGCCTGCGCCCGCGCCGCCCGGACCTGGGCCGCCACCGGCGCCTGGGCCGCCGGGACCGGGGCCGCCGCCTGCCGCGTCGGACTCCAACCCGTGGAAGACCTGTTGCAACTCGGACGTGAGGGAACGCAACCGATCCGTGGGCGCGTCCTCCTTGACCGCCTGGCGGGCGTCCGCCACCAGCATCTCCGCCCTCGCCTTGACGTGCACCGGCGCGGATTCGCCGAGCTCCCCCAATCGGCGCTCCACCTGATACGCGGCCGTGTCCAGCTCGTTGCGAGCGTCGATCTGCTCGCGCATCCTCGCGTCTTCCGTACGGTGCTGCTCCGCGTCCGCGATCATCCGGTCGATCTCTGACTTGTCCAGGGTCGACGTGTCGCTAATGGTGATCTTCTGCTCGGCTCCGGTGTCCTTGTCGCGGGCTGAGACGTGCAGGATGCCGTTGGCGTCGATGTCGAACGTCACCTCGACCTGCGGCACGCCGCGCGGGGCGGCCCGGATGTTTTCCAACCGGAACCGCCCGAGCACCCGGTTGTCGGCGGCACGTTCCCGCTCGCCCTGCAGCACCACGATGTCCACCGCCTGCTGGCTGTCCTCCGCGGTGCTGAAGACCTCGGTGCGCCGGGCCGGGATCGTGGTGTTCCGCTCGATGATCTTGGTCATCACGCCGCCCAGGGTCTCCACACCCAGCGACAGCGGCGTCACGTCCAGCAGCAGCACATCGCGCACTTCACCCTTGATGACCGCGGCCTGCAGCGCCGCCCCCAGCGCGACCACCTCATCTGGGTTGACGGTCATGTTCGGGTCCTTGCCCCCCGTCAACCGGCGCACCAGGCTCTGCACCGCGGGCATCCGGGTCGCCCCGCCGACCAGGATCACCTCATCGATGTCGTTGTCGGTGACCTTGGCGTCGGCCATCGCCCGCTGCACCGGCTCCAGGCAGCGTTCCAGCAGGTCGTCGGTGAGCTGCTCGAACGTGGAGCGTTGCAGCGTGGTGCTCAGGTGTTTGGGGCCGTTCGCGTCAGCGGTGACGAACGGCAGGCTGATGCTGGTCTGGGTGACGGACGACAGCTCCACCTTCGCCTTCTCCGCCGCTTCGAACAGCCGCTGCAGCGCCTGCGGATCCCGACGCAGGTCGATGCCTTCCCGCTGCTGGAACTCGTCCGCCAGGTGATCGACGATCCGCCGGTCGAAGTCGTCCCCACCCAGGTGGGTGTCGCCGGCGGTGGCGCGCACCTCGACCACACCGTCGCCGACGTCCAGCAAGCTGACGTCGAAGGTGCCGCCGCCCAGGTCGAACACCAGGGCCGTCTCGTGGCCCTTCTTGTCCAGCCCGTACGCCAGCGCCGCCGCCGTGGGCTCGTTGATGATCCGCAGCACCTCGAGACCGGCGATCCGCCCGGCGTCCTTGGTGGCCTGCCGCTGCGCGTCGTTGAAGTACGCGGGCACCGTGATCACGGCCTCGACAACCCGTTCCCCGAGGTACTTCCCGGCGTCGTCGCTCAGCTTCCGGAGCACCTGCGCGGAGATCTCCTCCGGCGCGTACGACTTCTCGCCGACCTTGAATCTGACGGCGCCATCGGGCCCCTGTTCCACGTCGAACGAGACCGCGTTCATCTCGCTGGCCACCTCGTCGTACCGGCGGCCGATGAACCGCTTCGCTGAGGTGATGGTGCCCTTCGGGTTCAGGATCGCCTGGCGGCGCGCCAGTTGGCCCACCAGGCGTTCGCCCTGCTCGGTGAACGCCACCACGGACGGTGTGGTGCGGGTTCCTTCAGTGTTGGGGATCACGGTGGGCGAGCCACCCTCAACGGCGGCGATCACGGAGTTGGTGGTGCCGAGATCTATGCCAACTGCCTTAGCCATCTGTTACCTCCCCTGGGCGGGCCATCTCCTCCGCTAGCCGCACTGCCGCCGCGCGCCGGCGACAAACCACAGCTTCACCACACAGGGCTGATTCGCGCTCGATACGGAACACACCCTCGGGCGCTCAACCGCCACATGGTGTCGACCCTTGTCCAAACAACCATGTTCGACGGCGGGATTAGGCCACCTCATCCCCAGTGGCTGATCCTCCAGCCAAGGGCAGCCGCCGCCCGAGTCACGACCAAAGCGACGGGTCGGCACTGCTGTGTCACAACTCGTCGAAAGCTCGCCGAACGGCCATCGCACGCATCAGGACGGCTTCCCGTCGGTCCTGTGGCGCGCTCACCCAGATGGAATGAGACTGAGAGGCGGCGGTGCTTCCGCCGGTGAAACGCCCCACCCACAGGGGTCACACCAGCACCACCAATCTGACCGGCGCCGGGGGGGCCGGCTGATGACTCAAGATCAAAACATCCGACTAGACACGCCGCTGCTGACGTCCAGACTCACCGTCCCGCCGGCGCCCGGAATGGTCGAGCGGCCACGACTCAACGAGGCGCTGGACCACACCGCCACGCGCCCCATCGTGCTGGTGTCCGCGCCCGCCGGGTGGGGGAAAACCGCGTTGTTGAGCAACTGGGCGCGAACCGGCGACAGCTCAGCCGTGGCCTGGTTGACGGTGGAACCAGAGGACGATCGGGCCCGGCTCTGGCAGTACGTCGCCGCGAGTTTGCGCGCGGCCGGCGTACCACCCGTGACGACAGCGCCGCTCGCGGTGAGGACCGGCCCCGACACGCGCTATCTCAGCCACCTCGCCGAAGTGCTGTGGCGATCCCCCCAGCCGGTGACGCTGGTCGTCGACGACGCGCACCACGCAGACCCGCAGTCCCTGGACGGCCTGGAATTCCTGGTCAGACACGCGCGGGGACGGTTCCGGCTGGTGCTTTCCGGCCGGGTCGACCCGCCGCTGCCGATCCACCAGTGGCGGGTCGCGTGTGTGCTCACCGAACTACGGGCCCGGGAGCTCGCTTTCACTGAGACCGAGGCCGCCCAGCTGCTAGCCCAGGGGGGCTACCGCTTGAACACACGTCAGGTGCGCGCCCTGCACGTGAAGACCGAGGGTTGGCCGGCCGGGCTCCGGCTGGCGGCTCTCGCGCTGCCGCACCACCCTGACCATGATCAATTCGTTGACGAGTTCGACGGTGAGCACGACACGGTCGCCGACTACCTGCGGGCAGAGGTGCTGTGGGCGCTGTCGCCGCAGGCGCAGCGGGTGCTGAGAGACACCTCGGTGCTCACTCACCTGTCCGGCGGGCTGGTCGACGCGCTGACCGGAGGCGCCGACGGGGAGCGGACGCTGTCCGACCTGCACCGGGAAAACGCCTTCATCGAGGCCAACGGAGGCCGCCCTCCGTGGTACCGGCTGCATCCGTGCTTCGCCGATCTGATGCACCTGGAGCTTCGGCGCCGCGCCCCGGAGCGGATACCCGAACTGCACCGCAGGGCCGCCTCCTGGCACACCGCGCACGGGCGGCCGCACGAGGCGCTGGGACACACCCTCGCCACCGAGGACTGGGATCGCGCCACCTCGATCCTGGCCGCGGACTGGCCCGACCTCATGGTTGCCGTGCACAGTGAGACACCGCGCCGCGATGTGCCGACGCCACCCCAGCATGTGCTCAGCGCGGACCCGGAGCTGACGCTCGCGTACGCCGCGCACCGGCTGTCCCTGGGCGACCGGCCCGAGACCAAGGTGCTTCTGCAACTCGCCTGCCAACACCACGAGCTGCGGGCCGCTGGCCGTCCCGAGCGGTTCAGGTTGATCTCCGGAGCGCTCAAGCTCACCGATGCGCAGCTCGATGGCGACGCCGGCTACGTGGAGTCGCATGCCGAGCCGTTTCTGGCGTACGCCAAGGAACTGCTGGGTGAGGACCGGCTGGCGCAGGTGCGAGCCCGCGCCGTCGCGTGCTCCGCGCTCGGCGCCGTACGCCAGAACGTCGGCGACGTGGACGGCGCGGAAGCCGCCCTCCAGGACGGAGTCGAAGCGGCGCAGCGTGCCGGGTTGGCCCTCACCAAGTGCGCGTGTTCCGGCCGCTTGGCGCTGCTGCACGCGACACGCGGCGAGCTCCGGGCCGCTGAGCACGCCGCGCACGCGGCTCTGGAGTCGTACCCGGGTCCGCACCGCCAGCCCGGGCCCAGCAGCCGCGCGTACCTGGCTTTGGCGATCGTGTGCCACCAGCGACGCCAACTCGACGACGCGGAAGGGTTCCTGGAGCTCGCGATCGAATCCCGCGGCGCTGGGTCTGAGCAGCTGTTCGCCGCCGCCTGCACCGTGTTGCGGGCGCTGCTGCTGCAGGCCCGAGAGGACCCCGCGCAGGCGTGGCGCGTGCTGCGAGCCGGCCGGCTTGAGGTCGCGGCACAGGGCCCGTCCGACTACATCAGCAACTGGCTGACCGCGGCCGACGCGGATCTGCAGACCCTCTGCGGGGACCCCGCCGCCGCTCGCAAGCTGCTGACCCGACAGTTGGCGGACGGCAACGGGGCGTCAGCCGAGCTGATCCTGTCGCTGGCGCGGGCTCACCTCGCAGCGGGAGACCCCGCCGCAGCGGCCGCGGCCCTGCGTGACTCGGAGCATCACCACGCGACCCATTCGCTGTCGCTCCAGCTGGAAGCCGGCGTGCTGCGTGCCCTCGTCGCGAGCGCCACAGGCGACACCGCGCTCGCCGAGCAACTCCTGGAGCGGCAACTCCGGCTGGCTGAACCGGAAGCCAACCTGCACGCGTTCCTGCAGGCCGGTCCCGCATTACGGGGACCTCTACTGCGCCACCTTGACTCGGGCACCGCCCACTGGTCGATGGTCAAGAGCCTGCTGGAGTCGGGAAACACCCGGACGGCCGGAGACACGAAACCCAGGACCCACGGCGAACCACTCACCGCACGCGAGGCCAAGGTGCTGCGTTACCTGCAAAGCACTCTGTCCAACCAGGAGATCGCGGTCGAGTTGAGTTTGTCGATTCACACCGTGAAGACTCACCTCCGCAACATCTACCGGAAGCTCGGCGTCAGGGGCCGGCGAAGCGCTGTGCGCGCCGCCCGCGA
>JBOGDL010000282.1:0-12351 GCA_050701815.1 Micromonosporaceae bacterium
GGACGAGGCGCACTGCGTGTCGGACTGGGGCCACGACTTCCGGCCCGACTACCGGCGGATCGCGAGCTTCCTGGAGCGGCTCCCGGAAGGCGTGCCGGTGCTCGCCACCACCGCCACCGCCAACGCCCGGGTCACCGACGACGTGGCGGAGCAACTCGGGTTGGGCAGCGGTCAACGCGCGCTGGTGCTAAGAGGCGCCTTGGACCGCCGCAGTCTGCGGCTCGGGGTGCTGCCGCTGCGCAGCCCGGCGCATCGGCTGGGGTGGCTGGCCGGGTACCTGGCCAGGTTGGACGGATCCGGGATCATCTACACGCTGACCGTCACGGGGGCCGAGGATGTGGCGTCGTTCCTGCGCTCGCGAGGTCACCACGTGGTGGCGTACACCGGGAAGTCGCCGCCGGAAGAGCGTCAGGCTGCCGAGGCCGATCTGTTGGCCAACCGGGTGAAAGCGCTGGTCGCGACCTCGGCCCTGGGAATGGGATTCGACAAGCCTGACCTCGGGTTCGTGGTGCACCTGGGAGCGCCGGCTTCGCCGATCGCGTACTACCAGCAGGTGGGGCGGGCTGGGCGCGCCGTGGACAGCGCCGACGTGTTGCTGCTCCCAGGCCCCGAGGACGAGCGGATCTGGCGCTACTTCGCCTCGCTGTCGTTCCCAGCCCCGGAACGGGTGGAGGAGACCCTGTCCGCGCTCGCGGGCGCCGGCCGGCCGCTGTCCACCCAGGCTCTGGAGACTCGGGTCGACCTGCGGCGCAACCGGCTCGAGTTGATGCTCAAGGTGTTGGACGTGGATGGCGCGGTGCGCCGGGTGAAGGGCGGCTGGGAAGCCACCGGGCAGTCCTGGTCGTACCACGCTGAGCGGTACGCCCGGGTGGCAGCCGCCCGGGAAGCAGAGCAACAGGTGATGCGCGAGTACGTGGCCGCAGCCAGCTGTCGGATGCGGTTGCTGCGAGACCAGCTGGACGACCCGTACGCCGAAGACTGCGGCCGCTGCGACAGCTGCGCTGGCGCCTGGTACCCGACGGATGTGCCGGACGCCGAGGCAGCCGCCGCTGCCGCCCACCTCGGACGTGCCGGGGCCTCCGTCGAGCCGCGCCGGATGTGGCCAGCGGGAGGCGCCGCGGCCGGGATCCCCTCGGGTCGGATCCGGCCGGAAGAGCAGGCCGAGGTCGGCCGGGTGCTGGGGCGACTGTCGGACCTGGGGTGGGGCAGCCGGCTGCGGGAACTGTGCAACGGGGCGGACGGCGCCGTGCCGGCCGATTGCTTTGACGGCGTGGTCAAGGTGCTGGCTGACTGGGATTGGGATCGGCGCCCCGCCGCGGTGGTCTCGATTGAGTCACGTTCTCGACCTCGCCTGGTGGACTCGCTGGCACGCCGGATCGCCGAGGTGGGTCGACTGCGTTTTCTCGGCAGCGTGACTCGAAGCGGCGGCGGGGGAGCGCGGGTCGACTCCAACAGCGCCCAGCGGCTGCGGGCCGTGCACGACGCCTTCACGACACCAGACGAGGTGAGGCTGGGTGTGAAGGCGTTGGACGGGGCGCCGGTGCTGCTGGTCGATGACCTGATCGCCAGCGGTTGGACGATGACGGTGGTCACCCGCGAGCTTCGACTCGCCGGCGCCGGCCCCGTCCTCCCGCTCGCCCTCGCTCTCGACGCCTGACCGTCACGGCAGAGCCTCAGCGGCATCGTCCCGGCGGCTCGGATCTATCAACGGCGCAGCCGCGCTGAAATAGTGGACGGCACCGGCATCTCAAGAAGGAGTGTCTGTGGCGACCACCGCTGGGGACCATGACGCCGCTGCCCCACGACTGCGGACAGACCCCGACTTCCGCCGGTACGCGGCAGCCCGGATCACCTCCACGATCGGCTCCGTGGTCACGTTCGTGGCGATGCCGGTGCTGATATACCAGCTCACCGACTCCAACTTCTGGACCGCGCTCGTGGTCGTCGCCGAGGGCGTGCCGTACCTGTGCCTGGGTTTGTTCGCGGGAGCCCTCGCCGACCGGATCGACCGACGCGCCATGATGGTGTGGAGCGACCTGATCAACGCCGCGCTGCTGATCAGCATCCCGATCGCGGACATCGCCGGCGGGCTCACCCCGCCGCACGTGTTGGCGGTCGCGTTCGCGACTCAGGCCGGTTTCGTGTTCTTCGACGCCGCGAACTTCGGCGCGCTGCCGCAATTGGCGGGCCCGGAACGGCTGGCCGCGGCGCAGTCCGTCGTGATGGGCGCCAGCACCGGGATCGAGTCGGTGGCCCCCGGCTTGGTGGGGGCGGCGCTGGCAGTCGCGACCCCATCCTCACTGCTCGTGATCGACGCCGCCAGCTTCGTCGGATCCGCTTTGCTGATCCGTTCCATAACCCGTCCGTTGTGGAATGCGGCCCGCACCGCGGGGCTGCGGCGTCGGTTGCGCGAGGACATCCGGGCGGGGCTGGGATTCGTCTGGCGGCACCCGATCGTGCGCATTCAGACCGTGGTGGGCTTCACCGTCACGTTCGCGGGCGGCGCGTTCGTGGGTCAGATGGTGCCGTGGGCCGATCAGGTGCTGGGAGTGGCGCCAGGTGATTGGCGGCTGGGCGGGTTCTTTTCGGCATGGGCGGTGGGCGCGGTTCTCGCCAGCGTGCTCTTCCCTTTCTTGTCACGCGCCATCGGCGAGCCTCGGGTGACCCTGGTCGTGATGCCGGTTTTCGCCATCGCGTACGTGGGGTGTGCTCAGGCGTCGCACTGGCTGATCGCGTTGCCGGCGCTCACCGGTTGGGGCGCCGTCTACATGCTTCTAGTGCTCAATTCCCTGACGCTGCGGCAGCGGGTCACCCCGGAGCATTTGTTGAGCCGGGTGAACACCACGGGTCGGATGCTTTCGTACGGGCTTGGATACCCCGGCGGCGCGCTCGCAGCCGGGGTGATCAGCGAGGCGTACGGCCCACGGGTCGGGTTGCTCGCGGTGTCGGTCGTGCCGGCCCTGGGAGCGGTGGCGGCATGGCTGTCACCGTTGCGTTCAGATCGCGGCCAGTGGGGCCCGCCGTCGCCGCGGGGCCCGCAGGCGGGCCAGGAAACCGGGCACAGCAGCGCGGAGCACGCCTGAAATCGTCGCGGGCTTGCAGAGGGCCGCTCACGATCAAATTCCCAGGTATGGTGCTGGTCGCGACGAACCCGCCTCAGGGTGCACTCCCAGGGGTGGGTTCGCTTTTTCGGGCGTAGAAGCTGGTGACGTCGGGTTGATGGACAAGTTGTCAGCAGCGATCTACGCCTCCCCGCGTGCGATGCGGAGCCTGGAAGAGAGGCAGCGGAGGAAGCGCAGTGGAGATTGACACCAAAATCGAGGCGCTGGTGCGGGAGACGCTTCAGGCAGCGGCAAACCAGGACATTGACGGGTTTGACACCGCCCTCAAAGCCTTTCCTGACGATGATGCGAGACGTAAAGGCCTGCACGTGGCTGTGGCAGTGTCAAGCGCCGCGCTGTACGACATGCACGGAGGTCGGCCTTCGGGTGACCAGGTACGGGAAACCGCGCAGGCGCTGGCGCAGGCCGGAGCGTGGGCGGCGGTCACGGGTGAGGAGGCCATGGCGTACCTCGTGGCGTTGGTCAATGGGAGCCCCCTGGAAGAGGCGCTCGACCCGCAGCTTGCGGTGCTGCTCATTTTCGTGATGACTTCGGCGTTGCTGAATTCTCCCCGCGCCAGGCAGCGGGCAGAGGGAGGGTCCTGGTCCGGTTACTTCGAGCAACTCCAGGGGCGGCTGCGGGCCACCCGCAGCGGGTCGATGCGCAATCCGGCGTAGGAGAGGTGGGAAGTCCTCTGCTTTTCGGCGTGCCTCTGACGGGGCGCCCGGACGGCAGGCGGGCCGCAGCGTGAAGTGACCCGCTGCGGCCCGGATGTCTGCGTTGTGGTTCGAGCGCCTACTTCATGCCCACGATGTCAGCGTCTCGGGGGCAGGAGTGGGCGGGGTTCCACTGGTTGAAGACCCCGTTCGGGTTGTGCTTGTAAATCCAGACGTGCAAGTCGTAGTGGCGTGGCATACCTGGCTCGTGCCCTTCCATCGGGCCGTCGAACTCCACGCCCCCGAACAGCGATGGCCGGTCCTCATCGGTGCCCAGGTCTTGGTCGGCGTCGGGCTGCATGTACTCCACCGCCACCAGTTCCAGCGTGCCCTTCTTGTTCGGCATGTAGATCATCAGCTCGGGCTTGGTGATGTCGAATTCGTTGTCGACCCGGCTGGTCATCAGGTGGTGGTAGCCCATGGCGCCCTTTTCGCTCTCGTAGCAGACCCATGGGTCGGGCTTGTGGTAGCCGTCGGCGAGCGCCGTCTGGTAGTTCTGGTACTTCTCGGTGGCCGCACGAACCTTTCGCAGCTGCTGCCGCTGCTTGTCGGTGAGGCTTTCGTCCATCGCGATGGGGTCTTGCACGCGATTGGTCGCCTCGCCATTGCCGGAGTCTTTCTTCGCGGGGTCTTCGGTCTTACCTTGGCTCTTGCTGTCGAGGAGGTCGGCGCCGGCTGGCAGGCCGTACAGCATCGCCAGGCCGAGGCCGACGACGCAAACAGCCGTGACGATCTTCGACCAGAGTTGCTTAGGCATGGAACTCCCTCATCCAAACGTGCCCCCGAGGGCACGTCCCGGATCCATTGTCAACCGCCAATGAAGTCACACCTTGAGTGGCTGACACAAGTCCGTCCGTGGCCAAGGTGGACGCGGCGCCACGATCGGAAACCACGCGGATGTCTACTGTGGGTGCCCGGAGGTGTCCGAAAGCAGCCGGGATAGTTGCATATTCAACTATGTCTCTGAAGCCCTCCGTGTTCGGCAGTGATGCACGCCACATAACGCTGTGGCGCGCAGGTGCGGACCAGCCGGTTCGGAACAGGCGAAGAGGTCGCTGTCCAGGGGCGGGCGGCGGCGCCGTTAGGCTCGGAGGATGACTACCCGCACCGCGCTTGTGCCTGGCGAAATCTCACCGTGGCGGGAGGTGCCAGCCCACATCCCACGCCCCGAGTACGTGGGGAAGAGGGCGCCCCAGCCATTCACCGGTTCCGAGGTGAAGAGCCCAGAGATCATCGAACGGATGCGGCGGGCCGGCAGGCTCGCCGCGCAGGCGTTAGCGCTGGCGGGAGAGCACGTCAAGCCAGGTGTCACCACCGACGAGATCGATCATGTGGTGCATGAGTTCCTCTGCGACCACGGCGCCTACCCCTCGACACTCGGCTACAAGGGCTTCCCGAAATCGTGCTGCACCTCGCTCAACGAGGTGATCTGCCACGGCATCCCCGACTCGACCGTGATCCACGACGGCGACATCGTGAACGTGGATGTGACGGCGTTCCTGTCCGGGGTGCACGGCGACACCAATGCCACCTACCTCGCTGGGGACGTCAACACCGAAGCGCGGCTGCTGGTGGAGCGGACCCGGGAGGCGACCGAACGCGCCATCAAGGCGGTTGCCCCGGGGCGTCCGCTCAACGTGATCGGCCGCGTGATCGCCTCGTACGCGAAGCGGTTCGGCTACGGCGTGGTGCGCGACTTCACCGGCCACGGCATTGGTGAGTCGTTCCACTCTGGCCTGTACGTGCCGCACTACGACCGTCCCGACATGACCACGGTGATGGAGCCGGGCATGACGTTCACCATCGAGCCGATGATCACCTTGGGCACGTACCAGTACGACATCTGGGACGACAAGTGGACCGTGGTGACCAAGGACCGCAAGTGGACCGCGCAGTTTGAGCACACGGTGCTGGTCACCGACGATGGGCACGAAATCCTGACCTTGCCATGAGCGAAGAGTCCGCCCACCAGCCAGCCGGAGACTTCGACAGGACGCGGCCGACCGGCGCCGATGGCGGCAGCGATCAAGCAGCGGTCGCGGGCGGGCAGCGACCCGCGACCGAGATGCACGACCACCACAGCGACGTGTCAGGCGGCCGGCTGCGCCCAGCTGTTTTCGGTGCCATGGATGGGATGGTCACCAACATCGCGCTGATCGCCGGGGTGGGTGGCGGTGGCGTGAACGCCCGCACCATCGTGCTCACGGGGGTCGCGGGGACGGTGGCGGGCGCCATTTCCATGGCGTTCGGCGAGTTCATCTCGGTGCGCACCCAGAACGAGCAGATCGCCTACGAGCTACGCCGGGAGCGACGGGAGATCGCATCGCATCCGAAGGCCGAGGAGGCGGAGCTGGCAGCGGCCTGGCGGACTCGCGGCCTGTCCGCGAAGTTGGCCGCGGCGGTCGCGGCGGAGTTGCACCGGCGTCCAGAAGAAGCGTTACGCGCGCACGCGCAAGAGGAACTCGGAGTCGTCCCCGAGGAGCAGCCCAGTCCATGGGCCGCCGCGATCCTGTCTTTCTTCACCTTCGCGCTGGGCGCGCTGATTCCGTTGGCGCCGCACCTCGCGGGGGCGGAGCAGTTGTGGCCGGCGCTGGTGGTGGGCGGGGCTGGCCTGTTCGGACTGGGCGCTGTGGTCTCGCGCTGGACGTTCCGGTCATGGTGGTTCTCGGGGCTGCGGCAGCTGGCCCTGGGCGCCGCGGCGGCAGCGGTGACCTACCTGATCGGGGCGTCGATCGGGATTGCCGGCGGGTAGCCGGCAGGTGGCGCCGAGGCCCCCGCAGGGCGCTTGCGCGGCCTGAGTTTTGCTACGAGGTCAGCAGGTCGCTGATCTCGCCTTCGGCAGGTCGGCCGCGGCGTTGCAACTCGGCGGACTGGGTGGCGAGCTTTTCGGTCAGTTCGTCCACATGAGCATGGGCCAGGCCACTGCGCGCCACCGCGTCGACGCTGTCCCGGAAGTACGTGCGGGTGAGCAGACCGTCCACCACGGCGGTCGCCACTCTGGCTTCGCTGAGCACCAGCACCGCGCCATCGGTGTCGTACCACTCGGCGAGCCGTCGCGCCTTGGAACACAAGGAGCTGGCATGGCACCACGCCTCACGGGCCAGCGCTGCGAACTCCCGTCCGGTGGCCTCAGCGAGGCGGGCCAGGTGCGTGTCGCGGAGCCGATCGTGCCAGCCGTCGGGGTCGAACAGAGGCTTGGTGGTCAGATACTGGTCGGCCGCCAGCGGCCAGGACGTGGAAAGGGTGCGCGCGTGGCGCAGGTACTTGTCGCCCCCGATCACGCCGAGGTCCACAATCACCCCGTCGATCTGCCGGGTCGCGGGAGTCGGCCCGGCGCCATCCCGGTACGTGATCACCACAAGGTCCACCGAGCCGGTGTCCTCACCGTGGGCCAGTGCGCCGTGCACGCCGATAGCGGCGATGTCCGCCGACCATTTGCGTTGCACCGCGTCGGCCACGTCTTCGGCGACGTGCCAGGGAGGCGTGCTGGGAAGGGAAGTGCTGGGCACGCTTCATTCTGCGTCACAGGGGGCGGTCTTGGCGCCCCTTGCTGATTGATCGTTGACGTCTGCGCCTTAGCGGAACGGCCCCAGTCGCCGGTTTTTCTGGATGGCGGCGGCTTCTACGGATCCGAGAAACCTGGTTGCCGACCGGCAGAAAGGCGGCCCACCGTGACTCAGGCGCCGCGAAAGCCAGCCGCCACGGTGCGCCGGGCTTGGGATGGCGCCGGGCTGGATGGAGAAGGAGGCAGTAATGATCGACGCCGTGATTTTCGACTGGGGTGGCACATTGACGCCCTGGCGGACGGTGGACTTCGACGCGTGTTGGAGAGCTGTCGCGAGTCGCCTGGCTGACTGTGGCCAGATCCCGCACGCGGACGTGGCGTCGATTGGCGCGGCGTTGCTGTCCGCCGAGGACGAGTTGTCACGCCGATCCCGCGAGGAACACCGCAGCGGTGTCTTGGCCGAGGTGTTCGCCGCCGCTGGCGTGGAGTGCACCGACCAGGCGTACGCCGCCGTGTACGCGTGGTGGGAGCACGCCACGTACCTCGACCCGGATTGCCCGCGACTGTTCGCTGATCTCAAGCAGCGAGGCATCGCCGTGGGGGTGCTCTCCAACACCTGTTGGCAGCGGTCGCATCACGAGTCGATCTTCGCCCGAGATGGTGTGCTCGATCTGATCGACGGCGCCGTCTACAGCTGTGAGATCCCGTGGACCAAGCCGCACCCGGAGGCGTTCAGGGCCGCGATTGACGCCGTTGGCGCTGTCGAACCATCACGCTGTGTGTACGTGGGCGACCGTCCGTTCGAGGACATCCACGGCGCCAAGCAGGCGGGGATGCGCGCGGTGCTGATGCCGCACAGCGAGATCCCGGCGCGGCAGCGCGGGCACACCGAAGGCGAGCCGGACGCGGTGATCGCTCGGCTCGCCGAGTTGACCGGCGTGGTGGATGGCTGGATCAGTCAAGCCTGATGCCGCCCGGGCCGGCCGTCCTCACTCACCTTGCCCGAGGCTGCCTGTACTCACTCATCTAGCCCGGGGCGCCGGGAAGGGCCTCCGGGGGTTGCTTGGCGGTCTGCCGCCAGCGGGCCGCGCGCACCGCGGAGTCGATCAGGGCATCCAGGCATAGCTTGCGATCGGCTCCCTTGGCTGGGCCGAGCGCCGCTCGCCACACCTGGGCTGCCGCCTCCTCCAGGTGGGTCGCCAGCTTGACCGCCGTGTCGGAGTCGGTGACCTTGAACGGCAGTGGGTACGCCGGTTCCGCAGCCGGTGGCGTGACGTCCTGGTCGGTCAGTCGCAACAGCACGGCGTCCCGTCGTTTGCGATGCGCCTCTTCGGCGTCCCGCCCGGCCCCGCGCAGAGAGCCTCGCAGGTGAGCGCCCACAACTCCGTACCCGAAGACGACGGCGTGCTCGGCCTGCAGCGCATCGGCGAGCCCGGTCACCTCAGCACCTCCCAGTGCGAGAACCGGCAAGCCGCGATCGAGCCGACCAGGCCGGCGTGGTCGGCCGGCGCCTTGAGGCATGCGGTCACGGCCGCCTCGGCGGCGTCTCGTTCGGCTCGCCGCAGCTGGTTCAGCGCCGCCTCCTCGCGCTCGGGCGCAGCAGCCGGGGATCCGCTGCCGGATGGTGACGGCGACGCCGCCTCGGCTCCGATCAGCCGAACCAGCTGCTTCATATGGGTCCGGTGGTTGTCCCGCAACGGGTGGAGACGATCGGCGAGATTGGGGTGAGCCTTGAGCGTCGCGCGGTGACGAGCCGACAGGTCGCGGGCGCCCGAGAGCACGCCGAGTAACGGATGCGGTGGCTCGGGTTCGCCGTCGATCCAGCTGCATCCGGCCAGTGTGAGCCCCGTGCCCAACCCAGCAACCGCCATCCGAGCCAGGGTGGCTCGCCGGTTCAGATACATCCGCCCCCCACGATTCAGTGACGAGTCAGTCTTTCACCCGACCGCCCGGCGCGTGCCGCCGGTAGTTGCCGGCTACGGCGCGTTAGGCTCACCGCAGCCGCCGAGGAGATGTCCGCCCGAGGCGCCTGAATTCTCATTTCGGCCGCGATGGAGGTATTTCGGTCATGACAGACTCGGGCCGGCCCCGCGCGGAAGCCGGCAGCGCCGCGGGCCCGCCAGCTCCACCGAAACAGCAGCAACAGATGCGTGATGTGGTGGAGCCGATTCTCACCGAGGCCGGATACCACCTGGAGGAGTTGGCCGTCTCCCGGGCGGGGGCACGAAGCGTGGTCCGGGTGGTGGTCGACGGCGAGGACGGCGTCAGTTCGGACGCGATAGCGGACCTGTCTCGTGGCATCGCCTCGGCGTTGGACGCCACCGGCGGGGCGGCTGACCGGTCCGGCTACACCCTCGAGGTGAGTTCCCCCGGAGTGGACCGACCGCTGACCCTGCCGCGGCACTGGCGGCGCAACCGCGGCCGCCTGGTGAAAGTGCGGGTTGGAGAGGCAGTTCAGACCGGTCGGGTGGTTTCGGCTGGAGAGCAGGGTGTCATGCTCGACATCGACGGTGAGCAGCGTGATCTGCCGTACGCGGAGCTGGGGCCCGGCAAGGTGCAGCTCGAGTTCGGAGCGGCTGCGCGAGCTGGGTCGAGTGACGATGGCAGGAAGCGCGGTTCGAAGCGGGGGAAGGAGGGGGAATGAACATCGACCTCGCAACCCTGCGTGCGCTGGAACGTGAGCGGGACATCCCCTTTGAGACGATTCTCAGTGCGATTGAGACTGCGCTGCTCAGCGCGTACCGACACACCGAAGGCGCGCATCAGCATGCGCGGGTGGTGATTGACCGCAAGACCGGGATCGCCGAGGTGTACGCCCAAGACCTCGAAAGCGATGGCTCTGTGACGCGGGAGTGGGAAGACACCCCCCACGATTTCGGGCGGATCGCCGCGATGACCGCCAAGCAGGTGATTCTGCAGCGGCTGCGAGAGGCCACCGACGAGGTCAACTACGGGGAGTACGTCGGGAAGGAAGGCGACATCATCACCGGCGTGGTCCAGGCTCATGAGGCCCGCGCCGAAAAGGGGATCGTGGTCGTCGACCTGGGGAAGATCGAGGGCGCATTGCCGCCCGGCGAGCAGGTCCCGGGCGAGCTGTACGAGCACGGCCAGCGCATCAAGTGCGTGGTGGTCCACGTGGTGAAGGGCTTCCGCGGGCCGCAGATCACACTGTCCCGTTCCCACCCGAATCTGGTCAAGCGGCTGTTCTCGCTGGAGGTGCCGGAGATCGCCGACGGCGCTGTGGAGATCGCCGCGATCGCACGTGAGGCGGGTCACCGCACAAAGATCGCGGTCCGTTCCAAGGTGCCCGGGGTGAACCCCAAGGGAGCGTGCATCGGTCCTATGGGCACCCGGGTGCGTTCGGTGATGAGCGAGCTGCACGGCGAGAAGATCGACATCATCGACTGGTCGGAGGACCCGGCGACGTTTGTCGGAAATGCCCTCTCACCAGCGAAAGCGCTGCGTATCGAGGTGGTCGACGAGGCAGCCAAGACGGCGCGAGTGGTGGTGCCGGACTTCCAGCTGTCATTGGCGATCGGCCGGGAGGGGCAGAATGCCCGGCTCGCGGCCCGGCTGACGGGCTGGCGGATCGACATCCGACCAGACACCGAGATTTCCGACAATCAGGTCGTTCGGGGTGAGGATCAACACGTGCCTGGTGAGGCGGGCGCGGCGAGCGCTGGAGCATAGAGGTAGACTTCGACGTGGTACGCCGCGCGTATCCGGTACGCACCTGTGTGGGTTGCCGGAAGCGTGTGCCAGTCTTCGAGTTGCTGCGTGTGGTGGCGGTCGAGCAGGGCGCCGGTCATCGGCTCATGCCTGATCCCACCCGCCAACAGCCGGGCCGGGGAGCGCATCTGCATCCCAACCCGGCTTGCCTCGCGCAAGCGGAGCGCCGTCGAGCTTTCGGGCGTGCGCTGCGGCTGCTCGGGGCGGTTGATGTCACGTCACTGCATGTGTATGTCAGCGGGTCAGACGCGGTTACTGGAAGTTCCTAAACAGGCGACGCCGTCAGGTGACGCCCGAGACGCAAGGTAGGTCGACCAACATGAGCGCGCGATGAAGTCGCAATGAGCAGGCTTCAAGTGAACGACTGAGGTCGAGCGGGCTGCCCGCCGGCCTCGAGATGAGGAGTGCAGTGGCAGGCAAGGCCCGGGTACACGAGCTCGCCAAAGAGCTGGGTGTGTCGAGCAAGGAAGTCCTCACCAAGCTCAGTGATCTAGGTGAGTTCGTCAAGTCCGCGTCGAGCACGGTGGAGGCGCCGGTGGCGCGGCGGCTGCGAGAGGTGTTCGCGGCCAATAGTCAACCAGCTGAACCGGCGAAGCCTCCGGTGCCAGCCGGACGGGCGCCGGCCAAGCCGGGTCCCGTCCCCGGCGACAAGAAGGCAGCTCCCAAGCGGCCTGGGCCCGTGCCGGGCCCGCCGAAGCCCCAGGCGCCCGCCGTCGCCAGCGCCCATGACATTGAGGTGGCCGCAGCCGAGGCTCGAGCCAAGCGCCTCAAGCAGGAGCAGCAGGCGGCCGTGGAGGCGGCGCAGCAGCGCAAGGTGAGCGAGTCGGAGCCGCCAGCCGCGGGCCCGACGCCTTCACCGTTGCCGAAGCCCGGCCCCGCGATCACGACGCCACGTCCCGGGCCTCGCCCGGGGCCGGCTCGGCCGGCGTCGCGTCCCGGCAACAACCCGTTCGGGATCACGGGCTCCGGCGGCCGTGGCGCGGCTCCCGCGCCAGGCCCGCGCGGGGACTCTGGACAGGCCCCGCCGCGTCCGAGTCCGTCCCAGATGCCGCCTCGGCCAAACCCGTCCCAGATGCCCACTCAGCGTCCGGGGCGTCCTGGCGGGCCGGGCCGCGCTGGCGGCGGTGACCGCAGCGGTGGCCGTGTGGGTGGTGGTCGTCCCGGTGGCGGTGGCGGTGGCGGCGGCGGTTTCCGCGGCGGTCCTGGTGGCGGTGGCGGTCCTGGCGGTGGCGGCGGCGGTTTCCGCGGCGGTCCTGGTGGCGGTGGCGGTCCTGGTGGCGGCGGCGGTGGTTTCCGCGGC
>JBOGDL010000283.1:0-2692 GCA_050701815.1 Micromonosporaceae bacterium
GGAACCTAGGTGACGTTCAGGTACCGATTCTTCGCCGCATATTTTGTTATGCCTCGCACTGTCGTTAGGTTCTGGCCTGATCGCGCCATACCCTGGCGCGCCCACCGACGGACAGGGGCTAGACACATGCAGTTACGGAGGCTTAGAGCCGCGGTCGCCGTGGCCGCGGCCGTCGCACTTGCGGCGACGGGTTGCGCGGAGAGCCAGCGCGAAGGCAGCGCGAGCAAGGACACGTTTGTCTTCGGCGCTGCTGGAGCTCCTGAAACCTTCGATCCCACGTTCGCGACCGATGGGGAGACGTTCCGGGTCGCCCGGCAGATGTACCAGACCCTGATCACCCACAAGCCCGGCACCTCCGAGCTGGGTCCCGAGCTGGCCGAGTCGTGGGAATCCACGCCGGACGGCAAGGAGTGGACCTTCAAGCTCCGCGAGGGTGTGAAGTTCCACGACGGCACCGACTTCAACGCCGAGGCGGTCTGCTTCAACTACGACCGCTGGCACAACCTGAAGGGTGAGGCTGCGCAGGCGCAGGCACTCTACTACCTGGACACGTTCGGCGGGTTCGCGAAGAACACCAGCCCGGATTTCGGCGAGTCCCCGTACCTGGGTTGTGAGGCCACGGACGAGCACACCGCGGTGATCAAGCTGAAGCAGTACGCGGGCAAGTTCCCAGCTGCGTTCTCGCTCACCTCGCTGTCGATCTCCAGCCCGACGGCGTTGAAGAAGTACGACGCGGACAACGTCGTGCAAGAGGGCGAGTCCTTTAACTACCCCGAATACGCCACGAAGCACCCGACCGGCACGGGACCGTACCAGTTCGTCAAGTACGACGAGGCGAACAGCACGATCACCCTGAAGCGTTTCGACGACTACTGGGGCGAGAAGGCGAAGATCAAGAACCTGATCTTCAAGGTCATCCCGGACGAGAACGCTCGCAAGCAGGAACTGCGCGCCGGTGAGATCGATGGCTACGACTACCCGTCACCGGCCGACTATCAGTCCCTCAAGGACGACGGTTTCAACGTGGAGGTCCGGGACGCGTTCAACATCATGTACCTGGGCATCAACCAGCTGGGCGACCCCAAGCTCAAGGACCTCCGGGTGCGCAAGGCGATCGCGTACGCCACGAACCGCGAGCAGCTGGTCAAGACCAAGTTGCCGACGGGGGCCCAGGTCGCCAAGGAATTCATCCCCGACACCGTGCTCGGCTACGCCGATGACGTGGAGGAGTACCCGTACGACCTGGACAAGGCCAAGGCGCTGTTGAAGGAAGCGGGCGCGGAGAACTTGAAGCTCAAGTTCTACTACCCGACCGAGGTGACCCGGCCGTACATGCCGAACCCGAAGGAGATCTTCCAGGTGATCGCCGACGACCTGGAGAAGGCTGGCATCACGATCGAGCCGGTCGCCAAGCCGTGGACCGACTACCTGGACGCGACCAGCCAGACCAGCAAGCACGATCTGCACCTGTTGGGGTGGACCGGCGACTACAACGACCCGATCAACTTCATCGGCACCTGGTTCGCCCGTCCCGGCAAGGCCTTCGGCACCAACGGCATGACCGACATGTTCGACGCCGTCGCCGACGCCGACTCCCAGGTGGATGAGGCCGACAAGAAGGCGGCCTGGGAAGAGGTCAACCGCAAGATCATGGCGGACTGGCTCCCGGGTGTTCCGATCTCTCACTCGCCGCCCGCCCTTGTGGTGGCCCCTGACGTCAAGGGCCTGGTGGTGAGTCCGCTGACTGCGGAAGAGTTCGCGTCGGTGCATTTCTAAGAATTGCAATGGCGCGGTCGCGGTAGCGGCTTCGCCGGTCGGCTCGGGCCGACGTGCATAGCTGACGGGACCCGGACCCCGCCCACCTGGCAGGGTCCGGGCCCCGGAGGGGCACGTCGACCCGAGCCGATGGATTGTTCAGGGCCGGGCCGTCCTCCACGGCTCGGCACATGCCGGTGGAGAGTGAAAACGGATGCTTCGAGTCGTGGTACGCCGTCTGCTGCAGATGGTGCTGACGCTGTTCGTGCTGTCGGTGCTGATGTTCGCGTGGCTGCGGAACCTGCCCGGCGGGCCGGTGCTTGCGATGTTGGGCGAGCGCGCGACGCCGGAGCGCGTCGCCGCCTTGCGACGCCAGTTCGGCTACGACCAGCCGCTGTGGGTGCAGTACGGCCGCTGGATAAGCCGGATGCTCACGGGTGATTTCGGCACGTCGACCAGGTCCGGGCTGCCAGTGCGGGCCGAGCTCAGTCAGGCCTTCCCGGGCACCATTGAGCTGTCCCTGTTCGCGCTGGTGGTCGCGGTGGCATTGGGAATCCCGTTGGGCTACATCGCAGCGCGGTACCAGGGCCGGCTGTTGGACAGCACGGTGATCATCGGCACTCTGGTGGGGGTGTCGGTGCCGGTGTTCTTCCTTGGCTACCTGCTCAAGCAAGGGATCGCGGTCGACCTCGCCTGGCTTCCCCCGTCAGGTCGGCAATCGGTGACCACGGACGCCACCCACATCACCAACTTCTTCGTTTTGGACGGCCTGTTAACCCGGGAGTGGGACGCGGCGGCAGACGCGTTCGTACACCTGATACTTCCGGGTCTGACGCTGAGCACCATCCCGTTGGCGATCATCACCCGGATCACCCGGGCCAGTGTGCTCGACGTGTTCCATGAGGATTACGTGCGCACCGCCGAGGCCAAGGGGCTG
>JBOGDL010000284.1:0-11800 GCA_050701815.1 Micromonosporaceae bacterium
GCCCGATGACCGAGGTGCTGATCGAGGAGAGCGTGCTCGGCTGGAAGGAGTACGAGCTCGAACTCATGCGCGACCACCACGACAACGTGGTGGTGGTGTGCTCGATCGAGAACATCGACCCGATGGGGGTGCACACCGGAGACAGCGTGACCGTCGCGCCGGCGATGACGCTGACCGACCGGGACCACCAGGCGATGCGGGATCTCGGCATCGCGGTGCTGCGCCAGGTGGGAGTGGACACCGGGGGCTGCAACATCCAGTTCGCGGTGCACCCGGAGACCGGCCGGCTCGTGGTGATCGAGATGAACCCCCGGGTGTCGCGGTCCAGCGCGCTGGCGTCCAAGGCTACCGGCTTTCCGATCGCCAAGATCGCGGCGAAGCTCGCCATCGGGTTCACCTTGGACGAGATCGACAACGACATCACCCGCGCCACCCCGGCCTGTTTCGAGCCGGCCCTGGACTACGTGGTGGTGAAGGCGCCCCGGTTCGCGTTCGAGAAGTTCCCGGCCGCCGACCAGGAGCTGACCACCACCATGAAGTCGGTGGGGGAGGCGATGGCGATCGGCCGCAACTTCACCGAGGCGCTCGGCAAGGTGCTGCGTTCGCTGGAGACGTCAGACTCCGGCTTCTGGACCCGGCCAGACCCCGCCGCCCCTGGCTCGGACGGCAGCGGCGACCTCGACGCGCTGCTGGAACAGCTGCGCACCCCGACCGCCAATCGGCTCTACGCCATCGAGCGGGCGATCCGGCTCGGGGCTGACGTCGCGCAAGTGCACCAGGCCACCGGGATCGACCCGTGGTTTCTGGACCAGATCGCGATGATCAGCGCGCTCGGGGAGCGGGTGGCCGGCGCGGAACGCGTGGACGACGCGCTGCTGCGCCAGGCGAAACGGCACGGCCTGTCCGACCTGCAGATCGCGCGGCGCCGCGCCGCCGCCGGCGACCGGGATCTGGGCTCCGAGCAGGCGGTGCGGGAGCGTCGCTGGGCGGCCGGGATCCGTCCGGTCTACAAGACCGTGGACACCTGCGCCGCGGAGTTCGCGGCGGCCACCCCGTACCACTATTCGAGCTACGACGCCGAGACCGAGGTGACGCCTGGCGACCTGCCCAAGGTGGTGATCCTGGGCTCCGGTCCGAACCGGATCGGGCAGGGCATCGAATTCGACTACTCCTGCGTGCACGCCGTGATGGCGTTGCGGGACGCCGGCTTCGAGACCGTGATGGTCAATTGCAACCCGGAGACCGTCTCCACCGACTACGACACCGCCGACCGGCTCTACTTCGAGCCGCTGGCGTTCGAGGACGTGCTGGAGGTGATCCACGCCGAGGACACCTCCGGCAGGGCCGCCGGCGGCCCGGGCGTGGTGGGGGTGATCGTGCAGCTCGGCGGGCAGACCCCATTGGGGCTGGCCGACCGGCTGGCCCAGGCGGGCGCGCCGATCGTCGGCACCCCGCCGGAGGCGATTCACCTGGCTGAGGAGCGGGGCGCCTTCGGCAGGCTGCTGGCCGAGGCGGACCTGCCGGCGCCTAAACACGGCGTCGCGACGTCGTTCGAGCAGGCCAAGTCGATCGCGGACGAGGTCGGCTACCCAGTGCTGGTGCGCCCCTCGTACGTGCTGGGCGGCCGCGGCATGGAGATCGTGTACGACGAGACCAGCCTGGCCGCGTACATAGAGCGGGCCACCGAGGTCAGCGGCGAGCACCCGGTGCTGGTGGACCGGTTCCTCGACGACGCTGTCGAGGTCGACGTCGACGCGGTCGCCGACGCGACCGGAGATGTCTACCTCGGCGGCATCATGGAACACATCGAGGAGGCCGGGATCCATTCCGGTGACTCCGCGTGCACGCTGCCGCCGATCACGTTGGCCGACAGCCACCTGGCCCAGGTGCGCAGCCACACCGAGGCGATCGCCCGCAGCCTCGGAGTGTGTGGCCTGCTCAACGTGCAGTACGCCCTCAAAGACGACACCCTGTATGTGCTCGAAGCCAACCCCCGCGCCAGTCGCACCGTCCCGTTCGTCTCCAAGGCGACCGCGGTGCCGTTGGCGAAGGCGGCCGCCCGGATCATGCTGGGCGCCACGATCGGGCAGCTGCGCGCTGAGGGCATGTTGCTGCCCAAGGGAGACGGGGCGGACCTGCCCGACCGCGCTCCGGTGGCGGTGAAGGAGGCGGTGCTGCCGTTCAAGCGGTTCCGCACCACGGAAGGCCGCGGCATCGACTCGCTGCTGGGCCCGGAGATGAAGTCCACCGGCGAGGTGATGGGGATCGCGTCGATGTTCGGGCACGCGTACGCGAAGTCGCAGGCCGCGGCGTACGGGTCCCTGCCGACGTCCGGGAAGGTGCTGGTCACCCTCGCGGACCGGGACAAACGATCCATGATCTTCCCGGTGAAGCGGTTGGCGGACCTGGGCTTCGAGGTGCTGGCCACCGACGGCACCGCGCGGCTGCTGCGCCGGCACGGGATCGCCTGTCAGACCGTCCCGAAGCACTTCCAGGCGGCTGATCAGCGCAACACCGTGGAGCTGATCGAAGCCGGCGAGATCGACCTGGTGATCAACACGCCGCACGGGTCCGCCGGCCCCCGGGTCGACGGGTACGAGATCCGCAGCGCCGCGGTGGCGACCGACACCCCATGCCTCACCACGGTGCAGGGCGCGGCCGCCGCGGTGATGGGTATAGAGGCGTTGATGCGAGGAGAGGTGACTGTGCGTTCCCTGCAGCAACTGCACACAGCGGTGCGGGCCGGCGCGTGAGGCCGTACCGGCGCCTGGTCCGACCGCTGCTGTTCCGGATCGGCGGCGGTGACGCGGAGACAGCCCACGAACGCGCCCTGGCGGCGTTGGAACGGCTCGCGGGCTGGCCCCGCGTTGTGGCCGCGCTGCGGCGGCTTCAGACGGCAGGGGCCGAGCCCCGTACGGTTTTCGGGGTGCGGTTCCCGTCCCCGGTCGGACTCGCCGCCGGAATGGACAAGGACGGCCGCGCGTTGCCGGCGTGGCCGGCGTTGGGGTTCGGTTTCGTCGAGGTCGGCACCGTCACCGGGCAGGGCCAACCCGGCAACCCGAAGCCACGGCTGTTCCGGCTCCCGGCCAGCGAGGCGATCGTGAACCGGATGGGCTTCAACAACCATGGCGCGCAGCCGCTTGCGGAGCGATTAGCGGCGCAGCCCCCGCTCGGCGTGCCGCTCGGCATCAGCCTGGGCAAGTCAAAAGCGGTTCCGGCCGAGGACGCGGTGGCGGACTACCTGCGCTCGTTGCGCGCGCTGTATCCGCACGGCGACTACTTCGCGATCAACGTCAGTTCCCCGAACACCCCTGGCCTGCGCGACTTGCAGGACCGGGCGCAGCTGTCCGAGCTGCTCGCGGCGCTGCAGGCCGAGGCGGAGACCTCACGCCAGGCGTCGCGGCCCGTCCGGATGGATGGCGACGCTGATGCCCGACCGCCGCAACCGCCGCCCCGCAAGCCGCTGCTGGTGAAGATCGCCCCCGATCTGACGGACCACGCGATAGCGGCGCTGCTGGAGGTGTGTCAGGAGCACGGGGTGGCGGGGCTGATCGCGGTGAACACCACCATTGGACGGCAGTGGGCCGCGCTCGCTGACCAGGGCGCCGCCGCAGAACCAGGGGGGCTCTCCGGCGCTCCGTTGCGCCAGCGGGCACGCGAGGTGGTGCGTTTCATCAGCCGGGAGACCGGCGGCACGCTGCCGGTGATCGGCGTGGGGGGCATCGGGAGCGCTGACGACGCCCTCGCCATGTTCGATGCCGGCGCCAGCCTGGTCCAGCTGTTCACCGGCTTGATCTATCGAGGCCCAGGGTTGGTGCGTCACCTGAACCGGGCGATCGGCCCGTCCGTTCCCACGAGATCTGAGAGGGTCTGATGACTGGTCTGACGTTTGGCGTCCGGTTACGGCGCGCCATGGACGTTCGGGGGCCGCTGTGCGTCGGCATCGATCCGCACAGCCAGCTGCTGAACTCCTGGGGTTTGCCGGTGGACGTGACCGGCCTGGAGCGTTTCAGCCGTACCACGGTGGAGGCGCTGGCGGACCGCACGGCCGTGGTGAAGCCGCAGAGCGCCTTCTTCGAGCGGTTTGGTTCCCGAGGCATCAGAGTGTTGGAGAAAGTCATCGCAGAGGCGCGTGAGGCGGGCGCGTTGGTGCTGCTGGACGTCAAGCGCGGCGACATCGGCTCCACCATGCAGGCGTACGCCCAGGCGTATCTGGATCCGGCGAGCCCGCTTGCCGCCGACGCGGTGACCGCCAGCCCGTACCTCGGCTTCGGTTCGCTCCGTCCGTTGATCGACGCCGCCGTCGCGCATCGCCGAGGGGTGTTCGTGCTCGCGTTGACCTCCAACCCGGAGGGGGCCTCGGTGCAGCACGCCACAGCGGAGGATGGCCGTACGGTGGCCCAGACGATCCTGGACGAGGTCGCCGAGGTGAACCGTGACGCCCAGCCGTGGGGCTCGGTGGGAGTGGTCGTCGGCGCCACTGTGGGGGACAGCGGGCACAACCTGTCCCGCGTGAACGGCCCCCTCCTGACTCCCGGGGTGGGCGCTCAGGGGGCCAGCCCGGCAGATCTGCGGCTCGGCTTCGAAGGCGCCTTGGAGGCGGTTCTGCCCGCATGCTCGCGACAGGTGCTCAAGCACGGCCCGAGTGTGACCGGGCTGCGGGACGCAGCCGCGAAGGTGTTGCGACAGTGCAGGGAGGCGCTGGACCCTGACGCTGCAGGTAAGTGATGTAGTTCATGCTCGCCTGACGTTTTTCAGCGTATTTATCCGGATTTATGGGGTGCAGTGCTCCGTCCACATCGAATCATGTCGAGGAAGCCGGAAATAAACCGGCGCGGCGGCGTTGCCTCACACATGGATAGACCGCTACGTTTCCCGCGCTGGTAGTAGCTATGGCTCACAACCGAGGAGATTTTCGTGCCGCTCCCGTCCCTCAGCCCCGAGCAGCGTGCCGCCGCACTTGAAAAAGCCGCGGCTGCTCGTAAGGCCCGCGCCGAGCTCAAGGAACAGCTCAAGCAGGGGGAGACCACGCTTGCTGAGGTGCTCGCGCGTTCCAATAACGAAGAGGTCATCGGCAAGCTCAAGGTGGCTTCCGTCCTGGAGGCCTTGCCAGGCATCGGCAAGGTGCGCGCCGGGCAGATCATGGACCGTCTGCAGATCGCAGACAGCCGTCGTCTGCGCGGCCTAGGTGAGCACCAGCGTCGGCTCCTGCTGGAGGAGTTCGGCGGCTCCCGGTAGCCCTTTCGGCGCTGTCTGGGGGTTTCCCGCCACACTGGGACGGGCGTCCGGTAGAAACAAGTAGTGACCGTTGAACGCCGGCGCCCGTCCGAACCTCCTGGCGCCCCGGGGCATCCCGGCCGAGAACGACGAGTTCAAGAAGGCACATTCGAATTGTCTGAGGCGATGCGGCGACTGAGCCAGCGGCGGATTGACGCCGCGGGTTCCTCCGACGCGCGCCTCACGGTGCTCTCCGGCCCCTCAGGTGTCGGCAAGGGCAGCGTCGTGGCCCTGCTGAGACGGCGGTACCAGTCGGTGTGGCTGTCAGTCTCGGTCACCACCCGTCCTCCCCGCCCGGGGGAAGTCGACGGTCTGCACTACCACTTCGTGACCCAGCGCGAGTACGACCGCATGGCCGCCTCTGGCGAGCTGCTGGAATGGGCGGAGTACGCGGGCAACTGCTACGGCACCCCGCGCGAACCCGTGGAACAGCGGCTGGCGGAAGGCAAGCCCGCGCTGCTCGAGATCGATCTGCAAGGCGCCCGCCAGGTGCGCGCCGCCATGCCGGCGAGTCTCTTGGTGTTCCTGGCGCCGCCCACCTGGGCGGAGCTGAAACGCCGATTGATCGGACGTGGCACCGAGCCCGTGGACGTGATCGCCCGCCGACTGGAGCTGGCTCAAGCCGAGCTGGCCGCCGAGCCGGAGTTCGACCACACCATTGTCAATCACTCTGTGCGGCAAGCCACAGATGACCTGGTACGCTTGCTCGGTTCATCTGCAAGAACTCCCGTCATACCATCCAGGCACAGAGGTTGATCTGCGTGGTCGGAACAGTCGCCAATCCTGAAGGCATCACCAACCCCCCCATCGACCAGCTGCTCGAGAAGACCCCCTCGAAGTACGCGCTGGTCATCTTCGCCGCCAAGCGAGCCCGCCAGATCAACGCCTACTACAGCCAGCTCGGTGAGGGCCTGCTTGAGTACGTTGGCCCCCTGGTGGAGACCACCCCGCAGGAGAAGGCGCTCTCCATCGCCCTCCGCGAAATCAACAGCGGTCTCCTGACCTACGAGCAAATCGACTCCTGAAACGCTCGGGCGCCGTCAGCTTCCGCCTGGCGGCGTTCTCCGCGCCTCGCGTGGCCTCCGGCCACGCCACGGCTTGTGCTGACGGACCTTCCGAGACCACGCGGCATTGACCACAAGGGCAACGTGTGGTCTCGGAAGATCCACTTGCCACACGAAAGCTGACAGCGCCCGCTGACCATGTGCTCCGCGCCTCGCGTGACCTCCGGCCACGCGGCGGCGTGCAGGGGTCATGATGCCCATAGGGTTGATCCCATGAGTTCCCGGATCGTGCTTGGGGTTTCTGGCGGCATCGCGGCATACAAGGCTTGTGAATTGTTGCGGCGCCTGGTGGAGGCGGGCCACTCGGTTCGGGTGGCGCCGACCGCGGCGGCGCTGAAGTTCGTGGGGGAGCCGACCTGGTCAGCGCTGTCCGGGCAGCCGGTGGCCGCTGAAGTGTGGGACGGCGCGCACGAGGTGCCGCACGTCAGGATCGGACAGACCGCGGACCTGGTGGTGGTGGCGCCCGCCACCGCGGACCTGCTCGGCAAGGCGGCCCATGGCTTGGCCGATGACCTGCTCACCAACATCCTGCTCACCGCCCGATGTCCGGTGGTGTACGCGCCCGCGATGCACACCGAAATGTGGGAGCATCCCGCAACCGTGGAGAACGTCGCGACGCTGCGCCGGCGTGGCGCCGTGGTGTGCGAGCCAGCAGCGGGACGGCTCACCGGCGCCGACACCGGGAAGGGGCGGCTCCCCGAGCCAGACGAGCTCTTCGCGGTGGTTTCGCGGATGTTGCGCCGTGGCGGCGCGGTCGATCTGAAAGGCCGGCGGATCGTGGTCACCGCGGGCGGCACCCGTGAGCATCTGGACCCGGTGCGTTTCATCGGCAACTCCTCGTCCGGCAAACAGGGTTACGCCTTCGCGCGCGCCGCCGTGGCACGCGGCGCCACGGTGACCCTGGTGGCGGCGAATTCGGCGCTGCCTGACCCAGCGGGAGTGGAACTGGTTCGGGTGGAGTCCACCGAGCAGATGCGGGTCGCCGCGCATCGGGCCGCCGAAGGCGCGGACGTGATGGTGATGGCGGCGGCGCCCAGCGACTACCGGCCCGCGGACTACTCGCCTTCCAAGTTGAAGAAACCAGAGAACGGCGCCACAGCACCGGTGCTTCGACTGGCCGTCACCCCTGACATCGCCGCCGAACTGGGGCGCAAGAAATCCCCGAGCCAGGTGCTGGTGGCATTCGCCGCGGAGACCGCGGAAGGCGCCGCGGCATTGCAGAACGCCCGCGCGAAACTGGCGACCAAGAACGCGGACATGATTGTTCTGAACGTGGTCGGCAAGGACAAGGTGTTCGGCGCCGACCACAACTCCGTCACCGTCATCGACGCCGCCGGCGCGGTGGCCGAGTTGGGGACCGCCAGCAAGGACGATCTTGCTGACGCGGTCCTGGACCTGGTGGTCGCGAAGCTGGGGTCGGTGACCTGACGCCGGGACCGAAACGCGGCAGTTGACAAGGCCGCGAAACGGATCACACCAGGTAATCCCCGATCAGGCCGGCTACGCGGTTAGACTTTCGCGAAGTTCTGGCCGAAGCGGCCGGGCGGGGAAATTCGCGTCGACGAGAACCTGAGGAGCACTGTGGCACGCCGGTTGTTCACCTCCGAGTCTGTGACCGAGGGCCACCCCGACAAGATCGCTGATCAGATCAGCGATGGGGTCCTGGACGCATTGCTCGCCGAAGACCCCGCCAGCCGCGTCGCGGTGGAGACGCTGATCACCACCGGTCAGGTGCACGTCGCCGGGGAAGTGACGACCAAGGCGTACGCGGACATCGCGGCCATCGTCCGGAGCACGATTCTGGGGATCGGGTACGACTCGTCCAAGAAGGGCTTCGACGGCGCCTCCTGCGGCGTGAGCGTCTCCATCGGCTCCCAGTCGCCGGACATCGCCCAGGGCGTGAACACCGCGATCGAGAGCCGTAGCGGCCAGGACGTGCTCGACGAGCTGGACCGGCAGGGCGCCGGTGACCAGGGCATGATGTTCGGCTTCGCGTGCGGGGAGACCCCTGAGCTGATGCCGTTGCCGATCGCGCTCGCGCACCGGCTCGCGGAGCGTCTGTCCGAGATGCGGCGGGACGGCACGATCCCGTACCTGCGCCCGGACGGCAAGACTCAGGTCACCGTCGAGTACGACGGGCTCAAGCCGGTGCGCCTGGACACCGTCGTGGTCTCCAGCCAGCATGCGCCCGACATCTCCCTGGACTCGCTGCTCACCCCGGACGTGCGGGAACACGTGATCGCCCCGGTGGTGGCCAGCCTCGGCTTGGACGCCACTGACTACCGGCTGCTGGTCAACCCGACCGGCCGGTTCGAGATCGGCGGCCCGATGGGTGACGCCGGGTTGACCGGTCGCAAGATCATTGTTGACACGTACGGAGGGTACGCCCGGCACGGCGGCGGCGCCTTCTCCGGCAAGGACCCCTCGAAGGTGGACCGCTCCGCGGCGTACGCGATGCGTTGGGTCGCCAAGAACGTGGTCGCCGCGGGGCTGGCCGAGCGGTGCGAGACCCAGGTGGCGTACGCGATCGGCAAGGCCCACCCGGTGAGCCTGTTCGTGGACACGTTCGGCACCGAGAACGTGCCGGTGGAGCGGATCGAGAAGGCGATCGACGAGGTGTTCGACCTGCGTCCCGCTGCCATCATCCGTGACCTGGACCTGCTGCGGCCGATCTACGCGCAGACCGCTTCCTACGGCCACTTCGGGCGCGAGTTGCCCGAGCTGACCTGGGAGCAGACCGACCGCGCCGCCGACCTGAAGTCCGCAGCCACCTCCGGCTCCTGATCGCCACACGCGGCCTGAGAGCACCACGGCGTTGAGCGCTGCCGGGTCGGCCAAACCGGCGAGGCCAGCGAAACGGGCGGCCCGTCCCAAGACGCCGGCCGAGCACCTGCCCGTGGCCCGGGTCGCCGTTGACGTGTCGCTGCCGCACCTGGACCGGCCGTTCGACTACCTGGTGCAGGCGGACCAGTCGGAGCAGGCGCAGCCCGGGGTGCGGGTGCGGGTCCGGTTCGCCGGTCAGCTGGTGGACGGCTTCCTGTTGGAGCGCGCGGAACGCAGCGAGCACGTCGGGCGGCTGGCGTACCTGGAGCGGGTGAGTTCCGGCGAAAGGGTCCTCGTCCCGGAGATCTCCCAGTTGGCGCGCACGGTCGCTGACCGGTACGCCGGCGCCCTCGCCGACGTGCTCCGGCTGGCGGTGCCACCCCGCCATGCGAGAGCAGAAGCGCAGCTGGCGCGCCAGGATCAGGTGGAGCCCGGCGACACCCCGGGTCCCGACCCTGAGGCGCCACCCGACGATGCGGCGGCGGGGCCTCGCGATGATGCGGCGGCGCCTCGGGACCCGGCGGTGGATCAGCACGGTTGGGACGCGTACCGCGCCGGTCCTGGGTACCTGACGGCACTGCGTGAGGGACGCGCTCCCCGCGCGGTGGTGACGCTGCTCCCCGGGGAGGACTGGCCCGCGCGGCTGGCCGAGGCGCTCGCGGCGGCCGTGTCCGGTGGTCGCGGCGCTGTCGCGGTGGCGCCCGACGCCCGTGACCTGTCGCGGCTGGACGCCGCCGTGACCGCGATTCTGGGGCCGCGCCGCCATGTCTGTCTCTCCGCAGCGATTGGTCCCGCGGAGCGTTACCGACGGTTCCTGCGAGCCAGCCGGGCAGCGCACACGGGCGAGCCGATGGCGGTGATCGGCTCCCGCGCGGCGATGTTCGCCCCGGTCGCGAAGCTGGGCCTGGTGGTGATCTGGGACGACGGCGACGACCTTCACGCCGAGCCACGCGCCCCGTACCCGCATGCTCGGGAGGTGCTGCTCACTCGAGCGCAGTCAGCGCAGGCCGGCGCTCTGGTCGCGGGATTCTCGCGTACCGCAGAGGCACAGCTGCTGGTGGCCGCAGGTTGGGCGCGAGAGGTGACCCCCGACCGCGAGACCGTACGGGCGAGGGCTCCCAGGGTGGCGGCGATCTCGGATGAGGCGCTGGCCCGGGACTCCGCGGCCGCGACCGCGCGGCTGCCGAGCCTGGCCTGGAACGCCGCCCGGGATGCGTTCGCGGCTGCCGCGCCGGTGCTGGTGCAGGTGCCCCGCCGCGGCTACCTGCCGTCGGTGGCGTGCGCCAGGTGCCGTCAGCCGGCCCGCTGTGCCGGCTGCGCCGGGCCGCTCGCGTTGAGCAGCGCGCAGGGTCCGGCGTCGTGTCGCTGGTGCGGACTCCTCGCCGCCGACCTCCGGTGCTCCCGCTGCGGCAGCGGCGCGCTGCGCGCTTCGGTGGTCGGCGCCCGCCGTACCGCTGAGGAGTTGGGTCGGGCTTTTCCTGACGTGCCGGTGCGCACCTCGGGACGCGACGGAATGCTGGACCAGGTCCCCGCCGGCCCGGCGCTGGTGATCGCGACCCCGGGAGCGGAGCCAATCGCCGAGGGCGGGTACGGCGCAGCCCTGCTGCTCGACACGTGGGCGTTGCTGACGCGCCCGGATCTCCGCGCGGCCGAGGAGGCGCTGCGGCGTTGGCTAGCCGTGGCGTGCCTGGTCAGACCCGCGACCGACGGGGGTCGGGTGGTCGTGGTGGCGGATGGAAGCCTGGCTCCGGTTCAGGCGCTGACCCGCTTCGACCCCGGGTGGCACGCGGCCCGGGAGCTGGACGAGCGCAGCGAGCTGGGTTTCCCACCTGGCGTCCGGATGGCGAGCGTGACCGGCAGCCCCGCAGCGGTGGCGGAGCTGCTGCAGCTGGTCAACCTGCCGGAAGCGGCCGAGGTGCTAGGGCCCGCCCCGGCGCCCGGCGGCCAGGCAGAGAACCAGGAGCGCGCGTTGATCAGGGTGCGCCGATCGGACGGGCCGCAGCTCGCCGCCGCGTTGCACGCCGCCTCGGGTGTGCGCAGCGCGCGGAAGGCGACCGAGTCGGCGCGAGTCCAGATCGATCCGCTGGACCTGTGGTGACCAGTTCGGCCCGGGTACGCGATGGGTAACTCTGCCGGCGAGGCAGTCCGATGTCGTCCGGGGAGGGGCGTATGACACACGGATCTGATTCTGAGGTGAAGGTTTCGCGGCAGGAGAACGCGGAGGAGCCGGCGTGGCCGCCCACGCTGACTCCGTACATCGCGGTGTCCGACGGGCGGCGGGCGCTCGACTGGTACGCCGCAGTGCTGGGCGCGCAGCTGCGGGGCGACATCTACGTGATGCCCGACGGCAGCATCGGGCACGCCGAGATCGCATTGGGTAACGCGGTGCTGATGGTGTCCGAGGGCTCGAGCGAGGTCCCGGTGCGCGCCCCTGAGGGCGACATGCACAGCCACAGCCTGCATCTTCAAGTGGTGGACGTGGACACGGTGACGGCCCGAGCCGCCAAGCACGGCGCCGCGGTGGAACGCGAGCCGACCGATGAGCCGTACGGGCGGGTCTCGGTGGTGGTGGACCCGTTCGGGCACCGGTGGATGTTCAACACGCCGCCGGAAGGCGCCGGCAATCCGGCCGAAAC
>JBOGDL010000285.1:0-4486 GCA_050701815.1 Micromonosporaceae bacterium
GTGATCACGCTGGTGCTGTTGGTTGTCTTCGGCGCCGGTTACCTCGCGGCGCGCGACTGGCCCCTTGAGGCGGCGCTGTTCCCGCAGCTGCTGTCGGCAGCGGGCGTGCTGCTCGCGGTGCTCAAGCTGATCGGCATCGGGATGGCGCACAGACAAGTCCGACGCGCCGGACGCCCAGGCGGCGAAACCGCCCCAGGCCCAGGCGGCGGAACCGCCCCAGGCCCGGACAGCCGCCGCGTCGAGAGTGAGGACGAGGCGGACGACCAGAGCATCGAGTACGTCTTCGGCACCGCCAGCGGCCGGGAATGGGCCGCCGCACTGGCGTGGGGGCTGGGCTTCTTCGCGCTGCTGTGGATCGTCGGGGTGTTCATCACCGTGCCGGTGTTCTGCTTCGCGTACCTGCGCTTCGCCGGTCGGACGAGCTGGCTCGCGGCCAGCGTGTACGCCGCTGTGGCCGGCGGCGTGATCTGGCTCGTCTTCCACAAACTGCTGCTCGTCCCGATGCCTGCCGGAATCTTCTAGACCTCCGCTGAGAGGGGTGCCGATGACCCACCGCCATCCACGACGCAGACTGCTCGCGCTGGTCGCGGGCGCCGCCGCGCTGTCCGTCACCGGCTGCGGCGCCACCGGCTCCACCACCGCCGAGGGTGAGGGCAGCTCCGGCTGCTCGGTGTTCAAAGGCGAAACGATCTCTCTGGTGGTTCCGTTCAGCCCGGGCGGGGGCTACGACACGTACGCGCGGATCGTGGCGCCGCACCTCGGCAAGGAGCTGGGCGCCGAGGTGGTGGTGGAGAACCAGGACGGCGCGGGCGGGCTGCTGGCGATCAACTCGCTGCTCGGTGAGAAACCCGACGGAACCAAGATCGCCATCATGAACGCCGTGGGCGCCGGCGCCGCAGCGATCGCCAAGGCGCCGGGCGCCCGGTTCGACCTCGCCAAGCTGTCGTACGTGGGTCGCCTGGACGCCTCCCAGCATCTCTTCGTCACCTCGTCCGACAGCGAATTCAAAGACTTCGATGACGTGATCGAGGCGAAGGGCTTCCGGCACGGCTCGACCGGGCCGGGCGCCGCGGACTTCGTCAACGCGCACATGGTGCAACGGATATTCGACCTCGACGCGAAGGTGATCACCGGGTTCGAAGGGTCCGAGGAGAACGCGCTGGCGCTGACCAAGGGCGATATCGACGGCATGACCGGCGACTTCGACAGCCGGCTGCCGCAGGTCAAGTCGGGCGACCACCGTCCCCTGCTGATCATCGGGGCGGAGCGGGAGAAGGCGCTGCCCGACGTCCCCACGATGCTTGAGCAGGACCTCGACGACGCGCAGCTTTCACTGGCCGAGGCCCTGATTGACCTGCTCAAGCTGGGACGCCCCATCGTGGCGCCGCCCGGAATGCCGGAGGACCGTCTGAGCTGCCTGCGGGACGGGCTGCGGCGTGCCCTGGACCGCAAGGAGGCGGTGGCTGAACTCGAGAAGGCGGTGCTGCCGGTCAGTTGGATGCACGGCGACCGCTACCAGAACCTGGTGGAACGGGTGCTGGATTCGCCGTCGAGTTTCCAGCGGATCCTCAAGGAGGTTTACGCCGGGTGAGCCGGTGTCCGCGAACTGTCCAGGACCAGAGGGTTCGGCTTCGACGTCCTGGCGTGAGAACAGAAAACGAGAAGGGAGCGGCGATCATGCGCGTGCCAGGACACCACCTCGGAGCACGGTTGCAGATAGGGCTGGCGAGCCTGGTGCTCGCGGTTGCGGCGACTGGATGCGGCGCCGGCGGATCGACCACGACGGAGGCCGTGTCCCTCAAGGGCAAGACGGTCGACTTTGTGGTCCCGTACGACCCGGGCGGTGGTTACGACGTCTACATGCGGCTGCTCGCTCCCGCGTTCGAGAAGTGCAGCGGCGCCACGGTGGTGGTGCGCAACGAGCCCGGCGCCGGCGGACTGCTGGCCACCACGAAGACGTACTCCGCCTCGCCCAAGGAGCTGCGGCTGCAGATCGTGAACATGGTGGGCGCCGCCGCCAGCCAGATCGCGGAGGCGGAGGGCGCCCAGTACCAGCTGGAGCGCTTCACCTGGCTGGGTCGGGTGTCCGCGGAGCCGAACGTGATGGTGGTGGCCAAGGACAGCCCGATCAAGGACTTCCAGGACATCCTGGACGCCAAGAAGCCGGTCCGCTTCGTGGCCACCGGCCCCGGCAGCAACGAGTACATCAACTCGGTGATCCTGCCTGAGATCTACGACTTCCCGGCCAAGGTCGCCACCGGTTTCGTGGGCTCTGAAGAGGCGCGGGCGGCTGTGCTCTCCGGGGACGCCGACGCTCACATCCTCCCGCTGGACAGCCAGATCCAAGCGATCGAGTCCGGCGACGTGCGACCGGTGCTGGTGGTGGACGAAGAGCCCAGCGAAGTGCTGGCCGACACCCCGTCGCTGCAGGACTTCGAGCCGGCCAGCTCCGAGCAGGAGCCGATCTTGAAGGAGCTGGTCGAGTTGAGCGACACCGGCCGTGCGGTCGCCGCACCACCCGGTGTGGACAGCGCCACCCGCTCCGTTCTGGAGAAGGCGATGTCATGCGCCCTCGACGACAAGGGTGTCGTCGCAAAGGCGGAGAAGCAGAAGCGTGAGGTCGCCCCGTTGACCGGCAAGCAGATCGTGGACCGGATCAAGCAGGTGTTGGGCTCGCCCGAGGAGTTCCAGCGACTGCTGCGCAAGGCGGCCTGAGGCGCGACCGGAGGGATTTCGAGATGATCATGAAACGACATCGTCGTGCGGGCCGTGCGGGCGCCCTGCTGTCAGCGGCGCTGCTGGCGGTCGCCGGCTGCGCGGGGGGCGGCGCCACGACCACGACGGGCGAGGGCGGCGGCGCGAGCCTCAAGGGCGAGACCATCCACTTCGTGGTGTCGTACGGGCCCGGCGGTGGGTACGACATCATCGCCCGCGCGATCGCGCCGTACCTGGAAAAGGAGCTGGACGCCACGGTGGTGGTGGAAAACGAGGACGGCGCCGGCGGGCTGGTGGCGGCGAACCAGGTGTACACCGCCGAGCCGGACGGGACCACGATCGGGTTCTACAGCGGCCAGGGAATGGCCGGCGCGGCGCTCGGCGGCGCCGATGGCGCGCGGTTCTCGATTCCGAAATACTCCTTCATCGGCCGGCTCGGCAACGAGCCCCGGGTGCTCACCGTCGGGAAGAGGAGCGGCCTGAAGACGATCGAGGACGTGCGCTCAGCTGAGAACCTCCGGTTCGCCAGCTCCGGGCCGGGTGGCTCCGAGCACATCGACGCCACGGTGCTGTTCCCGATCCTCGGGATCGACGGCAAGGTGGTCACCGGGTACGAGGGCTCGTCCGAGACCGAGCTGACCGTCACCAAGGGCGACACCGACGCCACCAGCGGCACTCTCGGCACCCGGTTGCCGGCGATCGAGCGCGGCGACCACCGCGCCGCCCTCGTGATCGGCGCCGAGCGTGCTGACGAACTGCCGGACGTTCCGGCGCTGATGGAGCTGGACGGCCTCACGGGCGAGAACCGGCAGCTGGCGCAGGCGCACACCTTGATGCAGGACATGGGCCGAATGGTGCTGGCGCCACCGAAGCTGCCGAGGCAGCAGCTCACCGAGCTGCGAGACGCCTTCCGGTCGGTGAGCGAGGACCCGAAGGTGCTCGCCAAGTTGGAGAAGGCCGGGCAACCGATCGCGTTCCTCAACGGCGACAAGGCGCGTGCGGTGGCGGACAAGACGCTGCAGGCGCCGGACGCGTACAAGAAGCTGCTGCGGGGCGCCTACGGCGGCCAGTGATCCAGCCGCTGGTCGCGGTGATCAAGGGGTTTGTGTCTCGTGTCGCGGCGTGTCGCGCGACTAATCCCTTGATCACCGCGGCCGGGGCGGGTCGGTCACCACCGCGGGGGCCCGGACGGCCGGTTGGGCATGGGGTCAGCGGGACAGTCGCTGGTAGAGCGCGAGCAGGCGCGGCGGAAGCTCGGCCACGTCGGAGAGCAGCTCGGTGTCGGCGTCGCCGCCGAGCTGCCGCAGGTAGTCCCCGCCTGCCACATCCACGGTGAGCACGAACGGGCGCACGCCGGCGTCACGGGCCTCGTCGAGTGCTTTACGGGTGTCGTGCACGGCGTACTCCAGCTCGGCGCCTTCGCCGTGCTCCTGGCCGTAGTCGCGGTCGTACGGGCGGCCGTCGGAGACCAGCACCAGCAGCTTGGTGGCAGCCTGCCAGGCCCGCAGCTTGGCGGCCGTGTGCCGGATCGCCGGCCCCATCCGGGTGGTGTGGATCGGGCGGAGGGATTCGATCCGGCTGGCGACCCGGCGCGACATCGCCTCGCCGAGGTCCTTCACGATCTGGAACTGGACGTCGGCGCGCCCGGTCCCGGAGAACCCGTACACGCCGACCGCGTCGCCGGTGCGTTGCAGGCCCGCGAGCAGCAGCGCGACGCTCTCCCGCTCCAGGTCGATGATCCGGCGGTACGCCCGGCCGTGCACCCGTTCGA
>JBOGDL010000286.1:0-16537 GCA_050701815.1 Micromonosporaceae bacterium
CGCACCGGCGCCCTTTACGGGCTCGCCGCCGGTGTCCTGATCGCCGGTTACACGGTGTTGGACGCGACCGCGGTCAACGCTTTCGTGATCGCGCCCATCTTCTTCGACTGGTGCAGCAACGCGATGCGGTGGGCGCTGGTGAGCCCGTACGCGGTGAGCCACCGCCCGGAGATCACCCGAGTGTGGCGGCGGTACTGGCGCGAGGTGCTGCTGGTGGCGGCGCTGGGGCCGCTCGGCTACATCCTGGTCCTGTACGCCTTCACCATCGCGCCCGTGAGCCTGGTGGCGCCGGCGCGGGAACTCTCCATCGTGGTGGGCGTGCTCTTCGGATGGTGGCTGCTGCGGGAGCCGCAGGGGGTGCGACGGCTGTGCGGCGCCGCCGTGGTGGTGGCCGGAGTCATCGCCCTGGCGCTCTCCTGACCGATCCGCGCGCCCCAGCGGCGGCCAGGCTTGTGCCGCCACCCGGGGCCGGAGCCGGGGTCAGCTCGGCTCGGTGGAGGTACGCGGCCCGAGCAGGTCATCGGCGTCGATGATGTGGTACGCGTACCCCTGCTCAGCCAGGAAGCGCTGCCGGTGGCTGGCGTACTCGGTGTCGACGGTGTCCCGAGCGACGACGGTGTAGAAGTGCGCTTGCCGCCCGTCGGCTTTGGGGCGCAGCACCCGGCCGAGTCGCTGCGCTTCCTCTTGGCGGGAGCCGAAGGTGCCCGACACCTGGATCGCCACCGCGGCCTCCGGCAGGTCGATCGAGAAGTTGCCCACCCGGCTCACCACCAGCGTCTTCAACTCTCCGGCGCGGAACGCGTCGAACAGCTGCTCCCGCTGCTTGGTGGTGGTGGAACCCTGCACGATCGGCGCGTCCAGGTAGTCGCTCAGCTCCTCAAGCTGGTCCAGGTACGCGCCGATCACCAGGATCTGGTCCCCGGTATGCCGCTTGACCAGCGCCTTCACCGCGGGCAGCTTGGTATGCGCGGTGGAGCACACCCGGTACCGGACGTCGGACTCGGCGGTCGCGTACGCCATCCGTTCCGCGTCGGTGAGAGTCACCCGCACCTCAACGCATTCGGCCGGCGCGATCCAGCCCTGGGACTCGATGTCCTTCCACGGCGCGTCGAACCGCTTCGGGCCGATCAGTGAGAACACGTCGCCTTCGCGGCCGTCTTCACGTACCAGAGTCGCCGTCAGACCCAGCCGGCGGCGGGCTTGCAGGTCTGCGGTGAACCGGAAGATCGGGGCGGGCAGCAGGTGCACCTCGTCGTAGATCACCAGCCCCCAGTCCCGGGCGCCGAAGAGGTCCAGGTGCGCGAACGCGCCGTTCCGCCGGGTGGTCAACACCTGGTACGTGGCGATGGTGACCGGCCGGATCTCCTTGCGCTCGCCGGAGTACTCGCCGATCTCGTCCTCGGTCAGCGAGGTGCGCGCGATCAGCTCCCGTTTCCACTGCCGGCCGGCGACCGTGTTGGTGACCAGGATCAACGTGGTCGCCTGCGCCTGCGCCATCGCGGCGGCGCCCACCAGCGTCTTGCCGGCGCCGCAGGGGAGCACCACCACCCCGGAGCCGCCGGCCCAGAACGAGTCGACCGCGTGCTTCTGGTACGGGCGCAGCGCCCAGCCGTCCTCATGCAGCGCGATCGCGTGGGCTTCGCCGTCGACGTACCCGGCGAGGTCCTCGGCCGGCCAACCCAGCTTCAGCAGCGCCTGCTTGAGCCGCCCCCGCTCGCTGGGGTGCACCGCGATGGTGTCGTCGTCCAAACGGGCGCCGAGCATACCGGCGAGCTTCTTCGACTTGGCGACCTCGGTCAGCACCGCCCGGTCTAGGGCTCGGAGCACCAGCCCGTGCGCCGGATCAGCGGCAAGCTGCAGCCGACCGTACCGGTCCATGGTTTCCGCGACGTCGACCAGCAACGCGTGCGGGACGGGATAGCGGCTGAACCTGATCAGCGCGTCCACCACCGACTCGGCGTCGTGCGCGGCGGCCCGGGCGTTCCACAGCCCCAGCGGCGTCAGCCGGTACGTGTGCACATGCTCCGGCGCGCGCTCCAACTCCGCGAACGGCGCGATCGCCATCCGGCACGTGTCCGCGTCAGGGTGGTCGACTTCCAGCAGCAGCGTCTTGTCAGATTGCACGATCAGCGGGCCGCCGGTCACCAAGAGCTCCTCACGTCTCACAAGCAGGCATTCCAGTGTCCCTCACAGCGCCGACACTTCCCAGTCTGCGAGCTTGGCGTGGGGAGCGCCGGTAACCAGACCCCGCCGTACGGGTTCGCGGACGTATCGGTATCTTCCGATTCCCGGGGTTCTGGTTTTCGTGAGGATGCCACTACAGCATGACATTGTCGCGGCGCCGCACCAGACACCGGGAACGGAGGGGGACGGTCGTCGCCAGCGCGAGGAACGACTCCAGCGCGAGGAACGACTCCACCGCGAACGTACGCGGGAACCCCGAAGTGCTGGCACGAAGCGGGGATGCAGCGCGTAGGTCGCAGAAGGCAAAGTTTTGGTCACGGCAGCAACCTTCCGGGGCGTATCGGACGTGTTTGCTGCAAGAGGCGGTGTCAGTAGGAGGATGCATGATCCGCAGCGCCACGCGCGTGGGTGTGGTCGGCTCACTGGTGGTGACGGTGATGTTGGTGGGCGCGGCCGGCTACGCGCTTGGGGCGGCGGGCGACTCGCTGCTTCAAGCGCAGCGGCGAGCCCACTTCGTCGACCGGGCGCCGGTGGCGGATCCGGTCTCCTCGCCATCGCCGACCAAGCCTGACCGGCCCGGCCAACCATCCGCCACGGGGGAGGATGGCAGGGCGGGCCGGTCACCTGAAAACTCGAAGATCGCGGACAGGGCCCACCGCAAGAAGAAGCGCGGTGGGTGCCCGAAGGGCCCTCAACACCGGAAGGTGGAGGCCCGGCTCGACGAACTCGGGGGCTTCGGGAAGGTCGTCGTCGACGGACGGCAGACCGTGGCTGACTGCAGAGCCATCAAGAAGTTCCAGCGCCGGTACGGGATTTACCCCACCAACGGGTACGCCGGCCCGGTGACCGCGGGGATCGCCAAGCGATTGCTTCACAGCAACCTGAAGCGGTGTGACTCAGGTTCCAAGATCACCGTGTGCGTTGACCTGGCTCACCAGACAATGTGGGTGGTGCGTGGCGACGACATCGTGCTGCCCCCGACCGTGGTGCGCACCGGGCGATCCGGACTGGGGACCCCAGCCGGCCATCACAAGATCACAGAGAAGAAGCGCACCACCACTTCCAGCTACTACGACGTGGCGTTGCCGTACTGGCAGCGGTTCGTCAGCGACATCGGGTTCCACCAGACGCCGTCGTACCTGCATGAGGGCCCCGGCTCACATGGCTGTGTGAACGTGCTGCACCGCGACGTGGTGAAGCTGTGGAATCTCACCCGGGTGGGCACCAAGGTGCATGTCTTTGGGCGCAAGCCCGTCTGATGCTTGACTGAAGTTCCTCCCTGTGATTGTGGGTGGTTCCTCCGGCCGTCACTGGAGGAACCACCCACAATCGTTGGCGGACCATCGTGGATGAGGAGGACACGATGATCCGGGGAGGAGAGCGTCAGGCCATTCGCGCCACCGTGTTTTGAGTCCTGAGACGACCGTGCCCCGGAGGTATGACGGGAGGCTCGTCGTACCTCCGGGGCTCGGCCGGATGAGCCGCCGCACCACCAGCAGCTCATACCCCCCGGAAAGGCTTGTGTCTCTTACTGTGGCGTCCCGACCTGGAATCAACCTTGGCCAAGGCTGGGAATTTGCTGGGAATGTAGCCCCAACTGCTTCCAGGGTATGCCCCAAGAGCCGGGGCCTAAACTCGCCTTGTGCGAGCTGAGGGGTCTGCGGAGTCGGCAGCTTCACGGCGTACGCCCTTGAGGACGGTCACGTGACGGCGTCGGCGTGGCTCGCGATCGCCATCTTCGTGGTCGCGTACGTGTTCATCGCCACCGAGAAGATTCACCGTGTCGCCGCTGCCGTCGGCGGCGCCGCGTTGATGCTGGCGCTGGGGCTCACCGACGCCGAGCACGCCTTCTTCTCCGAGGACTCGGGCATCGACTGGAACGTCATCTTCCTGTTGCTCGGGATGATGCTCGTGGTCAGCGTCATGAAACGCACAGGCGTCTTCGAGTACGTCGCGATCTGGGCCGTGAAGCGAGCCAAGGGCCGCCCGTTCCGGGTGATGGTGATCGTGTGCGTGGTGACCGCGGTGGTGTCGGCGTTGCTGGACAACGTGACCACCGTGCTGTTGATCGCTCCGGTGACGGTGCTGATCTGCGAGCGCCTCGGGGTTCCGGTGGCGCCGTACCTGATCGCCGAGGTGTTCGCGAGCAACATCGGAGGCACCGCGACCCTGATCGGCGACCCACCGAACATCATCATCGCCAGCCGGGCCGGCCTGGGCTTCAACGACTTCCTGGTCTACCTGGCGCCCATCGTGGCAGTGCTGATGGTGCTGTTCATCGGGGTGGCGCGGGTGCTGTTCCGGAAGGCATTCACACACCATCCGGAGCGGGTCGCCGAGGTGATGTCGTTGCGGGAGCGGGACGCGATCCGAGACAGCCGGCTGTTGATCGTCAGCCTGGTCGTACTTGCAATGATCATCACGGCGTTTGTGCTGCACACAGCCCTGCACCTGGAACCCAGCGTGGTCGCGCTGGTGGGCGGCCTGCTCCTGCTGGCACTGTCCCGGCTCAACGCCGAGGAGGTGGCTGGCGACGTCGAGTGGCCGACTCTTGTCTTCTTCGCGGGGCTGTTCATCATGGTCGGCGCGCTGGTCGCCAACGATGTGATCGGAAAGCTCGCGGACGCGGTGGTGGACCTGACCGGCGGCCGGCTCTGGTTCGCCACGCTGCTGCTGCTGTGGGTGTCGGCGTTCCTGTCCGCGATTGTGGACAACATCCCGTACGTGGCGACCATGAGCCCGGTGGTCTCGGATCTGGCGCAGGCGACGGGGGCCACCGGCGCCGACTCTCCGCTGTGGTGGTCGCTGGCTCTCGGGGCGGACCTGGGCGGCAACGCCACCGCGGTCGGGGCCAGCGCGAACGTGGTGGTGCTCGGGATCGCGGAGCGAAGTGGCTACCGGATCA
Source organism: Micromonosporaceae bacterium (assembly GCA_050701815.1). GTDB lineage: Bacteria > Actinomycetota > Actinomycetes > Mycobacteriales > Micromonosporaceae > WHSM01. The sequence continues at coordinate 5,090 of JBOGDL010000286.1, forward strand.
CGTTCTGGGAGTTCACCAAGTACGGGCTGGTGGTCACGCTGATCCTGATCGCGGCATGCGTGCCGTACCTGTGGCTGCGGTTCTTCTAGCCGGTCATTCGGGGAGCGCGGCGGAGGTGATCCGGTGCAACGCGAATGTGTGCGCCATGTCGGTGCGGCCGTCCTCAGCGCGTAGGTATCCACCTCCCATTGACACTGGCGTCACCAAACGCGAAGCGTTGCTGCCGTGGGCGTCGACATAGCTCACCCACACTTCGCTACGGGCCTGCAGCGCCCGTTGCAGCACCGCGAGGGTCTCGGCGACCGGGCCTGCCGTGCCGGAGCCCAGGGCCACGGCGCCGCGCCGGGAGGCGGCCGTTGCCGCGTCGTTGCGGCGCAACGTCTTCACCGCCTGCGCCGCCTGAGCGGGGCCCAACTCCGGCACCTGGCTGACCGCCGGGGCACGGGTACGTCCCGAGGCGCGGCGAGCGGTGGGCGTGGTGAGCACCACGGCGCCGCTGGTGTCTTCTGGCGCGGGCGCGTAACCGGCCTCCCGGAGCGCGCTCAACAGCCGCGCCGACGAGTGCCGGGTGACCAGCACGGTGGACGCCAGCCGGCGCAGCGACAGCTCGGCCAGCCGCCTGTCGGCGAGCACCTCCGCCAACCGCGACTCGTCGTCGCTGCGCAGGTACGCGCCCGCGGGCCCGACCCGGATCCCGCCGTGCCGCCGAGCCGTGTCGTTGATCAGGTACGTCAGCGCCTGCGGCGCCGGCGTGGTGGACCTTCGGGTGAAGAACTCGTGCAGCTCGTTGGCGGTCATGCCAGCGTCCAGCGCTCGCCGCACGCTCTGCGGGGTCACCCGGTACACCGTGGCTCCGCCTGAGGACTCTGGTTCCGCCGCCAGAGCCAGCTCGGCTGCCAGCCCGGGCTCCGGGGGGCCGGGCACCACCACGGTCAGGTCCGCCTGCACCAGGATGTGGTCCACCGGCGCGGGCAGCATCTTGTCCAACGTCGCGACCGCTTCTTGCTGGCCGGAGGTGACGAGCAGCCGGGCGTACGAGGTGAGCGCGCCCAGCCCGATCAGCCCGAGGTCGGCGGCCTGCGCCGCCGCCCAGCGCGCCGATTCGTCCCGCTGCCGGCCGCCACGACGCGGCGCATGCCAGGCAAGCTGATCCGTCACATCGTCGGCGATCGCGGCGTCGCCCTCGGGAAGCTCGGCCATCAGCTGCAACGTGGCCAGCCGCAGCGACGGCGCCGCGATCCGCTCCGCATCGCCGGACAGCACGTTGATCAGCCGTTCCCGTTCGTCCCGTTGCCCCACCACGCCGGGCTGGCGGGTCATGGTCAGCCATGCGTTGGCCAACGTCATCCAGCGGGACGCCAGATCCAGCGTCAGCCACCGGTCGTACACCGTCGTGGGCAGCCAGAGCGGCTCGGTCGCGCGGTCGTCGTCCAGCAGTCCGGCCGTGGCGGCGGTCTCCAGCAGCAGCCCCGCGAGGGCTTCGGCAACCCCGGCGGCGCGGGCCAGCCGACGCAGGTCGCGGACTCCCAGACCGCCAGAGCGCAACACGGGAGCAGGCTCGGCGCCGAGCGCCTCCAGCAACGCCTCGGTTTGGCGCACCGTTTCCATCGCCTGGCCAGCGCCCGCGGTGTCCACATGCTCCGGATTCCGGCGCGCGACTTGGCGCTCTGGCGGCGTCGGGTGCAACTCGCCCAGCGGGCGGGGACGCCGCAACGCCAGGCCCACTTCCCGGGGCAGCTCCACGGTGGTGTCGCTGGTGGGGACCAGCAGGCAGCGGGCGATCAGCCACCGCACCGGGCTTTCCTCGTCCTGCCCGGCGGCGGGCCGCTGCGCGTCGGTGACGGCGCCGACGGGTGGGCCGGCGGACAACCGGTCCAGCACGTGACGGGCTTGCGGCGGGGCGGTCGACAGGGCCCGGGTCAGCGCGACAGGGTCGCTTGCGAGGGCTGCGGCAGCGGAGCTGAGCGCCGCCGCCGGCCGTCCCAACCCCGCTGGGTACGGAGAGCAGCACTCGTCCACTCCCGGCGCCACCCGGAGCGTGGCCGGGTCGGTGGGGTCTGCCGGGAAGACCAGGACTCGTTGGCGCAGCGCGTCGATCGCGTGATGGATCGCCTGCGGGGAAGCGTCATCGGCGATCCACTCGGCCAACGTCGCGACCGAGGCGCTGTCGCCGAGCGCCCGTAACCCGTCCAGGATTTCCAGCGTGAAGCGATCCAGCCCTTCCAACGCGCGCGCCGTCGACAGTCGGGACTGTGCCCGCGCAGCCAATGCCTGAATGCTCTCGGGCGCCGGGGACGCCAGGTCGGGCCGGGCACGCAACACGACAGCCAGCTCCTCATCAGGCTGGCTGCGCAGGTAGTCGGCAAGGCTCATTGTCTTTCCACGCTAGCTTGCGGCGCCACGTCGCGCTTCTCCCACACCGGGTGTGGCGGCGCCGGGCGGTGGTCACGTCGACACCGCGGGACAGGGCACAGCTATCATCGTGGGACCTGACGCATCGCTGCCGCAGGGCCGCGTGATCACGGAAAGGAGGGGAAGCATGGCCGAGACTCGTGGAAGCAAGAACCAGACCGTCAAGGAAGGGCGGATGCCGGTGTCGGAGTTCCTCTTCGACCGCGCTGGCGCCGGCTCTCCGTACGGTGAAGATCTCGAGTTCCCGCTGCCGGTCAAGACGTTGGCGTACCGCCACTCCGACCAGCAGCCGCAGCGCAAGCGGTGACGCACCGCCCGTAGCGAGTGCGAGGCTTGTCAGGCGTACGCGCCTTGTCGTGCCCGTCCAGTGCTGGGGCATTTGTCACGGCCCTGGTGGCCGGCGCAAACGCCGTTACCTAGCTCGCCTAGCCTCAAGAGCGTGACTGTCTTGAGTGTGGCGCATCGAGGCGCTTCCGGATACGCGCCCGAAAACACTGTCGTCGCGGTCGAGGCCGCCATCCGAATGGCGGCCGACCTGGTCGAGGTGGATGTGCAACGGACCAAGGACGGCCACCTCGTGGTGATGCACGACACTGTGCTGACCCGTACCACGAACGCTAAATCGGTTTTTCCGGATCGAGAACCTTGGCGGCTGCGGGAGTTCACCCTGGCCGAGATCCGGCAGCTCGACGCGGCGGCCCGGTTCTCTGGCGACAAGCCGGGTGAGTTCGCGGGAGTCGACCTGCCGGACGATTTCACCGGCGTCCAGACGCCGATGTTGCCCGAGGTGCTGGAGACCCTCGTCGAGGGCGGCACGAGCCTGCTGCTGGAGGTCAAGGCGCCCAAGCTGTACCCCGGGATCGGGGAGCAGGTGGTCAAGCAGCTGCGGTCCGGGTCGGCGTGGCCGGGAGGCGGGCGGCGGCTGGTGGTGTCGAGTTTCGACTGGGAGTTCATCGAGGGTTTCCGGTCGCTGATGCCCGAGGCGAAGCTGGGTCTGATTGGCGCCCCGGAGCTGGACCGGTTGCCGCACCTGGCGGCGTTCGCCGACCTGATCCAACCCGAGTGGGGCAGTTTCGACGCGGACTACGTGCAGCACGCTCACCAGGCCGGTTTACAGGTGTACGCCTGGACCCTCGACGATCCCGACGACATCCGGGACGCGGTGCACATCGGGGTGGACGGCGTGGTCACCAACAAGCCTGATGTGCTTCACGAGGTGCTGCGTTCGCTCCCCACCGAGGTGCCGAAAGCGACTCTGTGAACGGGATCTGAACGCGATCCTGAGCGCAGCTCCCGAAACGCCGCGTCCGTCCGATCCGCCGCCGTATTGACTTAGGCTGGCGTCTGCGGCCCGGCTAGCCTATGACTGGGCGGCGAGAGCTGCCCTTAACTTTGTTAAGCAACCAGTGTCTAGTTGTGGACGCGCTTCTACGCGAGAAAGCTTCGCGACTCCAGCGCAGATAGCAGAGGTCAAAGGTGCCTACCGGCCGAGTCAAGTGGTACGACGTGGAAAAGGGCTTTGGCTTCCTCACCCGGGACGACGGCGGCGATGTGTTTGTGCACAAAGGTGCTCTGCCAGGCGGTGTGGCCGAATTGAAGGCTGGCCAAAAGGTCGAGTTCGGCGTGGTCGAGAGCCGCAAGGGCAACCAGGCGCTGTCCGTGAAGCTGCTGGACAAGCCGCCGTCGTTGGCGGAGCTGCGTCGGCGTTCCCCGGACGAGTTGCACGGGCTGATCGAGGACATGATCAAGGTGTTGGAAGTGAAGGTGCAGCCGGAGCTGCGCCGGGGCCGGCACCCCGACCGCAAGGTGTCCCGGAAGGTCGCCGAGGTGGTGCACGCGGTCGCGCGCGAGCTAGAGGCCTGAGCCGCGGCGCGCCCGAGCCACGCTGCTCGTGGCGCCAGCTAGAGGCCTGACAGGTCGATCCTGATCGAGACCAGCTCGATGTCGACCTTGGGGTGGTTGTCGATCGCGGCCCGTACCTGGTTGGCGGCCCTCGGGTTGTTCACCACGATGATCCGCTGCGGGGTTTCGATCGCGGCGATGGTGACATGCAGCCCGTGCAGCCGTACCAGCGCCGGCGCGGACACTCGTTCCCGATGTTGAGCGCCCTGGTTGCGATGCGTGACCGCGACGAACAGTGAAGCGAGGTAGCTGGCGGCGCGGCTGTCGAAGACCACTTGAGTGAGCCGGCCGTCGGCGGTCGGGTAGCGGCGGATCACCTCGGCGGTGACCGCGCCCAGCTGGGGGTTGCGCAGCTCGCCTGACGCGTACGCGAGTCCCCAGCTCACCTGCCGGGCAGGCGCCACGTCCGATGCGGCGGGCGCGTGCAGGGGCAGCACCCCGTACGCGGCGGCGATCCCGAGCGCTGCCAGCGCCGGGGCCATCAGGCGTCCGGCCCGCGACGGCTGCCTCTGACCGGCTGCGCCGGCGCTGTGGTCCCGCCGGCGGTTGGCAAGGCCGGCAAGCAGCGGCGCGATCGCGGCGAGGCTGACCAGGCAGGTGACCAGCAGCGCGTGGACCGCCTTGTCGAAGTAGTACGCCAGCTCACCGGAGCGGGTCAGTTGATAACCGCCCACCGCGGCGGCGACGCCGCCCACGATCGCCAGCTGAACCCCCGCCATCCGCCTGACCGGGGAACGCGGAGCACTCGCCACCCCCGCGAGCAGGATCGCGGCCAGACCAGCCGTCAAGCCCCGATCCACGCTCTGAGCGGGGCCGCCGGGGAGCAGCGCCTCCGCTGACGCGGCCAGGTCGGAGTAGTACCTGATGGCGTACGGGAACAGCGCGAGCGTCCCCGCGAGAGTCGCTGTCACGCTGTACGCCAGCCAGTGGCGCCGCGCCCGGGGCCAGTGGCCGATCACCGCCGCGACGCACACCAGGCCAGCGGCCGGAAGCAGGAACAGGTACGCCCAACTGACCCCCACCAGCAGCGCCCCGGTGATGGCGACCTGCTCCCGAGCGCGGGGGAGCGGACGCGCGCACAGCGCCAGCAGGATCGCGAACAGCGCCAACCCCATGACCTCGGCGGGATAGCCCCGGACGTGCATCACCACCAGGTCGCCGGCAGTCACCGCCGCGGCGATCACCGTGGGCACGACTGCTGCCGGCAGGCCCTTGAGCGCAGGGCCGGCACCCCATCGGGCGGCCCACATCACGGCGAGCGCGAAGAACCCGTACCCCGCGATCTGGAATCCGGCGTAATGGTCGAAAGAGGCCAAGGCGGGAATCGGGATCGCGTCGGGGATGTCGCTGGAAACCAGGAACCGGTCCAGCAACGCGTACAGGAAATGGGAGCCCTGGGGGTACGTCTGCATCCCGTCGAGCAGGTGCGACTGGGAGCTGGCGCGGTGCAGGAACGCGTACCCGTCGAGGAGTCCGATCGTGTCGTAGAGGGTGAAGTGGCGTGCCACGTCCTCACCGAGCAGTTGCAGTGAAAACCGCTCCGCGCGGCCGGCGCCGAACCACGGCAAGCCGACCGTCAGCACCGCCAGCCCGCCCACACCCAGCACCGCCAGGTCGGAGCCACGCACTCGCCACGGCAGTTGGGGGCGCCGTCGCAGCACGGCCGCGAGCAGCACGGTCGCGCTCAGCGCGACGCCGGTGGTCGGGTACGGCGCCAACCCCCAGGGCCACACCGACAGCACCACTCCGGCTGCCGTGGCAACCCCGATCAGCAGCGCCAACGCCAGCAGCAGCCGGTCCAGCAGGGTGCGCCCGGATCGCAGCACCGACGCCACCGCGACCCAGATCGCCACCGGCAGCACCGCGTCGGCGCCCAGCGCGCCGGTGACCAACGGCAGCGACCAGGCCATCGCCAGGCCCGCCGCCAGGAGCATCGGCCACGGTGTGCGCCAGCGGTGGGACCCGGGCGCCCGCTGCCCGGCTCGGGCTCCGAGGCCCGCCGTGGTGGTGTCGGGCTGCCGCGCCGGCGTCGGGGCGGGCGGCGCTGCGGGCTCGGCCGGTTCGGCCGAGCCCGTGTCGGTCGCGGACATCAGATCCCTAACACCTCGGCAGGCACGGAGGGGGTCAAACCGGCCCCGCTGGCACGGTCCAGCAGCGTGGCGACCGCCAGCCGGCCGTCCTCGCCCAGATCCTCGGTGTGCTGGTTCACGTACAGCTCGATGTGTTGTTGGGTCACGGCGAGGTCCATCTCCTGGGCGTGGGCCCGCACGTACCCCTGGGTGGCCGCGGGGTCGGCCCAGGCCGCCCGCACCGACTGGCGCACCCAGTCCGCGACCGCCGCGGCGTCCAGGTCGCGCCGAGCCAGGATCGCGCCGAGCGGAATCGGCAACCCGGTGTCCGCCTCCCACCAGTCACCCAGGTCGGCCACGGCGTGCAAACCGTGCTGCTGGTACGTGAACCGGGCTTCGTGAATCACCAGGCCGGCGTCGACCTTGCCGTCACGTACCGCGGGCATGATCTCGTGGAACGGCAGGGTGACGATCCGCCCCGGGGCGAAACCCTGCGACCACAGCCGGAACAGCAGGTACGCGGTGCTGCGCTCGCTCGGGATCGCCACCGTGGCGCCGGCGACAGCCCGCTCCGGGTCAGGTTCGCCGGCGCTGAGCACCAGCGGGCCGCAGCCGCGTCCCAACGCCCCGCCGCAGGGCAGCAGGGTGTACTTGTCCAGCAGCCACGGCAGCGCCCCGTAGCTGACCTTCACGATCTGGTACGCGCCGCGCTCAGCCGCCAGGTTGGTGACGTCGACGTCCGCGTACGTGGTGTCCATCCGGGGCGCCGACGGCACCAGGCCATGCACCAGGCTGTGGAACGCGAACGTGTCATTCGGGCACGGCGAGATCGCGAGCGAGACCGTGTCGCCGGGGGTGCTGGTTGGTCCGCTGCTCACGTCCACTCCTTCATCGCTGTTTCCACGGCTCGGCTCAGTCCGGCCAGCGCCTCCTTGAGCCGCCATGCCGACTTGTCACGCGGCCCCACCAGGTTGGAGATGGCGCGCAGCTCGCCGAACGGCAGTCCGGCCTGGGAAGCTGCGGTCCCGACACCGAAGCCTTCCATGGCTTCGGCTGCCGCGTACGGGTGTCGGCGACACAACTCGGCGGTTGTCTCGGCGCCGCCGGTCACGGTGGAGACCGTCAAGATCTCCCCGACCACCGCGTCCGGGCACGTGATGAGGTCGGCGGCCTCGATCACCGGGTTGCCGAAGCCGAGCTGGTCGATCGGGATGAAGCCCTCCGGGGACTCGGCGCCCAGGTCAGCGGCGACACTTCGGCTGGCCAGCACGACGGCGCCCACCTCAGCGCGGCCGGGCAACCCGCCTGCCACTCCGGCGCTGAGGACCGCTTGGTACGGGGCCCCGGCTGCCTGGGCTCGCGCGATCTCGTACGCGCCGCCAGCAGCAGCCGCGGCCGGGCCCACCCCGACCGTGATCACGTGCACCTGGTGTCGCTCGGGCAATCCGGCGAGCACCGCGTCCCGTTCCGCGGGCACGGCCGTGGCCACCAGCAGTCTCATTCACGATCACCTTTCGTCAGTCGCTGCCCCGGCGCCGGGCCCGGTGCCCCGATGGCCGGTACAGGTGGTATCCCGGAGGTGGCGCCGGCGACGCCTTCCCGGTGTGGCTCGGGCCGCGGGGGCGCTCCGGCGGCTCGTCCGACCTCGGTCTCGGGAGTTGATCCGTGGGCTCGTCGCCCGGGTCCGCGCCAGGCGACTGCTGCGTCGGCTGATCGCCGCCTGGGCGGCGCTGGGTGGGGGCGTCGTCGCCGGGTGAGAGCTGCTGCGTCGGCTCGGCGCCGGCAAGATCCTGGGTCGGCTCGGCGTCGGAGAGGCGCTGGGTCGGCTCGGCGCCGGTCCGGGGATGCTGCTCGGTCGGCTCATCGTGTGGGGACGAAAGCCGCTGTGTGGGTTCTTGGCCGTACGTCTGCGTCGTCTCCTGGTCCGGGGGGTCGTGCTGTGCGAAACCGTGTAGCCGATCGTGCCGGAGCCGGGACGCCCAGGCGCACACCTGGGCCGCGCCCAGCGCCAGCCCCGCGGTCAGCGTGACGAGGCCGACCTGCCCCGAGAGCGGGATCAGCCCGACCCCGCCTCCGGCCACCCATGCCAAGATCAATATCGTCTCGGACCGGGCGAACGCGGTGGCGCGCAGCTTCTCGGGCGTACGCTCCTGGATCACCGCATCCAGCGCCAGCTTGGAGATCCCACTGGCCAGCGCGGCGGCCAGGCACAACGCCACCAGGGCCGGGATCACGTACCACCAGGCGGCGACGACGGCGACGAGCACCACCACGATCAGCGAGAGCCCTTGCAGCAGCAGCGGCCGCCGGATCTGGAGCTTGGCGCAGAGCGCGGTGGCGATCAGCGACCCGGCGCCCAACCCGCCGGTGATCAGCCCGATCGAGAGCCCCTCGTCGATGCTGAAGTCGCCCTCTCGCACCCGGAAGGCCAGGAACAAGGCCAGGAAGCCGTACGCCGCGCGCAACCCCGCGCTGCCGGAGAGCGCGACCAGCAGCAGCTGCCCGGTCAGCGCCTTGGCGGTTTTGCGGCCCAGGACCTGCAGGATCCGGGGGACGGTTTCAGGTGGATCCGAGTCCGCCCGGGGCGGCAGCCGCAGCGCGATCACCATGCCGATGGCGAACACCACGGTCGACAGCCGCAGCGTCCACTGCGGGCCGAGGTAGAACAGCGCGGCGCCAACCGGCGCGATCACGGCGCCCGCGACGGTGCCGTACAGGGAGGCGCGGGCGCCCGCCTCGACCAGCCCGAGGTTGGGCGGCAACAGCCGGGGCACCGCCGCTGAACGCGCCACCCCGTACGAGCGGGAAAGCACCAGCATCCCGAACGCGGCCGGGTACAGGGCGATGTTGTCCAGGTTGTCCGCGATCACCCAGGCCAGGAACGCGCGTCCGAGCATGGTGACCGCCAGGGCGTAGCGGCGGCCGTGCCGGAAGTGATCCAGCATCGGGCCGACCACGGGGGCCAGCAGCGCGAATGGCGCCATGGTCACCAAGAGATAGAGGGCCACCCGCACCCGGGCTTCACCCACCGGCACCGAGAAGAAGATGGTGCCGGCCAACCCGATCGCCACCAGGGTGTCGCCCGCGCAGGAGATGGCATGCAGATCAAGCAACCGGATCATGCCGATCTCGCCTTTGGCGCTGTGCTCCCGGACCCGTTGCAGCAGCCGCTTCAGCCCCGGCGCCACCGCGCGCAGGCCAGCGCCCTCGCCCGGGCGGGCGGGGCCGGTGCGCCCCGCGTCCGATCCGCGGCGTGTGAACCTGGGGAGCCTGGCCATCGCCCTATCCTCTCCCAAAGTCATCAAATGATTGCGGGGCACTGGGCGGGGCGCCCGGACGTCGCCGGGGTGGATGAGGGACAATTTTCGTGTGCCTGAGAGCCCTGCGATCGCCGAGTCCGCCACATCGCGCCGGCGCCCGAAGCTCGACGCTATCTGCGGCGATGCTGTCGAGTTGGCCAGGCAGGCCGTGCTGGAAACGGCCGATGACGCTGAGTCGGTGGGCGACCACGTAACGGTGATCGCCGAAGGTGAACGACTGGCCACCCACTTCTTCCAGTGCTTAATGCCCAGTTACCGAGGGTGGCGATGGTCGGCGACTGTCACCCGGGTGTCCCGGAGCAAAAGGGTCACCGTGAACGAAGTCGCCCTGCTTCCCGGCCCGGACGCTTTGCTGGCGCCGCATTGGGTGCCGTGGCAGGAGCGACTGCAGCCGGGCGACCTGGGCGTCGGCGACCTGATGCCGACACCGCCCGAGGATGATCGGCTGGCGCCGGGCTACCTGCTGTCCGATGACCCCGCGGTCGAAGAGACGGCCTGGGAGCTGGGGCTGGGTCGGCCCCGGGTGATGAGCCGGTTCGGCCGTCAGGAGACCGCGGAGCGGTGGCGTGACTCCGACCACGGTCCGAAGGCCGCGATCTCGAAGGCGGCGCCGAAAGATGCCCGCTGCGCCGGGTGCGGGTTCTACCTTCCGCTGGCCGGCTCGCTCAGCGCGGAGTTCGGGGTGTGCGGCAACCTGTTCGCGCCCGATGACGGGCAGGTCGTCAGCGCGGATCATGGTTGCGGCGCTCATTCCGAGGTGCTGTTGGAGCACACCGCCAACATCGAAGAGCTTCCCACTGTGTACGACGACAGCGAGGTCGAGCCGATGGGTGAGGACTCCTGACGCTGCCGCCGCTCGCCTTGAGCCGACACGTCTGACGCCGCCCCTGCACCCGCTCGCGTGGCGCCGCGAGTCAGCGCCGCCGCTTGGCGCGGGTGTGCATGGTGAGAATGCCGAGCATCCCCGTGATCACCCCGGCCAGGCAGGTCCACAACCACATCGATCGACCCTGGGCGACCAGCTCATCCCGGAAGATCAGCATCACCAGGCCCGCCAACGCCCACACCGCTGTGCCACCGATTGCGAACGGCGTCATCGGTACTTCCAAGGGCTCTGTGATTTGGCGTAGCGCGCGGCGGATCACGCCGATAAGCGTAGTCATCCCTGAACTCCGGGCGCTCACCGGATCGCGCCCTGACCTGGGCGTCCGGCGCCGGGGCCAGCTGTCGGCGCCGCCTCAGGGGCGACTGGGGCCAGCTGTCGGCTCTGCTTTTCCTTCGAACGAAAGGTTGACCAACTCGAAGCTGCGGAACCGTACGGCGTGCGGATTGCTGCAGGTCAGCCGCGCCGGCGAAGGTGAGAGCACGCCACGTACCACGGCGGTGACGGTCACGGCGTCAAGGCTCAGTCGCACCTGCCAGTGCTCGTCGAGCCGGGTCACGTCGCGCACCCGCAGCGCGTCAAGCCTGGTCTCGTTCAGCGCTTCGCGTACCAGGCACTCGGCTGCCTGCTCGGGCGGCGTCAGCGTGGAGCGACCGCGCAGGGCGTACGGCAGCAGCTGCCCGGTTTGGTACGCCTTCGCGGCGGCCAGCGCCTCCTCCGGAGCCAGGTGGCCGTAGTAGAGCCCGTGCGGCAAGACCACCAGGTTGGCAGCGAACCGGTCGCCTCCGACGTGGCTGGTCTCCCACGTTTCTTCGCCGTAACGCGAAGCCAGGCGCTGCGCCACCGGTCGGCCCCAGATCGC
>JBOGDL010000287.1:0-10383 GCA_050701815.1 Micromonosporaceae bacterium
TGACCATCAGCGAAGTGCAGGGTCACGGCCGCCAGAAGGGTCACACCGAGGTGTACCGGGGCGCCGAGTACACCGTGGAGTTCGTTCCCAAGATCCGGATTGAGGTGCTGGTCGACGACCTGGACGCCGACAAGATCGTGGCGGCGGTGGTGACCGCCGCCCGTACCGGCCGGATCGGTGACGGGAAGGTGTGGGTGACACCGGTGGACGAGGCGGTCCGGGTGCGGACTGGGGAACGTGGTGTGGACGCCCTCTAGCGCGCGCCTCTCCGCAGCCGCGGGCCCCCCGCGGCCCGGGCCGCGCCTGCCAGCTGTGGCGGCCGATCCTGGGGGGGATCTGGCCGCCATCGGCGCGGCTGCCCGGCGGGCGAGGTCAGACGCGTTGGACGGCTGGCTCGCGCGACTGTTGCGGGCCAGCGTCGCCGGCGCCGGCGACGGACCAGACGCCAACACAGGCGCCGGCGCCGCCAAACCCGGCGGCGCTGAGGTCGATGATCTCGCTGGCTGCGGGGTGGCGCTGATGGCGGTGGGCGGTCTGGGACGGCAGGAGTGCATGCCGTACGGGGATCTGGACCTGCTGCTGTTGCACGACGGCCAGCGGGACGTGGCGCCGTTGGCAGACCGGCTGTGGTACCCGATCTGGGACGCCAAGCTCCGGCTGGACCACGCCGTGCGTACCGTGCCCGAAGCTCTCACGCTCGCCAGCGCGGACGTCAAGGTGGCGTTGGGCCTGTTGGACGGGCGCTGGGTCGCGGGCGACTCCGGGCTCGTGACCCGGCTACGGGCGCAGGCGGCCGCGGACTGGCGGGCGGCGGCGGGACGTCGGCTGCCGGAGCTTCGGGAGCTCACCCGGGCCCGGTGGGCGCATCAAGGCGAGCTGGCGTTCCTGCTCGAGGGCGACGTGAAGGAAGCCCGGGGCGGGCTGCGGGACGTGGCGGCTTCGCGTGCGATCGGGTGGGCCCAGGTCGCCGATGTCTCTGACCCGATGGGCAGGCGCGCCCAGCTGCGGATGCTGGACGTGCGGGAGGCGCTGCACCAGGCGTCGCGCCGGCGTCAGGACCGGCTGCTGGCCGAACAGCAGCAGCCGGTGGCGGAGGCGCTGGGGCTGGCGGACCGGGACCGTCTGCTGCAGCGGGTGGCTGACGACGCCCGCGCCATCAGTTACGCCTGTGACGACGCGTGGCGCGCGGCTGACCGGTGGCTGTCCCGCCGGGCCCGGCGGGGGAAACTGGTTCCTCGCTGGCTGGCTGACGGCGTGATGGAGTGCGACGGTGAGGTGACGCTGTCCCGGGGCGGTGGGATCGCCGCGAGTGTCGACGCGGTGTTGCCGCTGCGGGTGGCATCCCTGGCGGCAACGCATCGGCTGCCGATCGCGCGCGCCACGTTGCGGCGGCTCGAGACGGCGCCCCCGCTGCCGTACCCGTGGCCTGCCGAGGCGCTGCGGCTGCTGACGGCGTTGCTGGGCGCCGGAGCGGGGCTGGCGGCCACATGGGAGGCGTGCGATCGGCATGGCCTGGTGGAGCGCTGGCTGCCCGAATGGCGCCGGGTTCGCAGCCTGCCGCAGCGCAATCCGGCGCATCTCCACACCGTGGACCGGCACCTGGTGCAGTCGGCTGCCAAGGCCGCGGAGCTGACGCGGGAGGTGTCCCGCCCCGACCTGCTGCTGCTGGCCGCGCTGCTGCACGACGTCGGCAAGGGCCTGCCCGGCGATCACAGCCAACAAGGCGTCCCGATCGCGCGGCAGGTCTGTCGTCGGATCGGTCTCAGCCGCGAGGACACCGAGCTGGTGTGCCGTCTGGTGCGGCGCCACCTGCTGCTGGCCGACACGGCGACCCGCCGCGACCTGTCAGATCCAGCCACCGTCGAGCTGGTCGTCGGGGCGGTCACAGACTCCGACACCCTTGATCTGTTGTACGCGCTGACCAGGGCCGACGCCGCGGCCACCGGTCCGCTCGCATGGTCGGACTGGAAGGCGGGGCTGGTGGCTGAGCTGGTGCGGCGGGCGCGTCGCATGCTCGACACCGGCCAGGCGCCAGGTCCGGCGTCGCCTGACCCGGCGTTGACGCAGCTGGCACGCTCGCCGCTGCCAGCGGTGCGGGTGAGGGCCGATCGGGTCTGGGTGGCGGCGAGGCGTCGGCGCGGCCTGCTCGCGTCGGTCGCCGGGGTGCTGGCGGTGCACAAGCTCGAGGTGCTCTCCGCGGACGCGACAACGGTCGGGGACCGAGCGGTGGTGGAGTGCGCGGTGCGTCCGACGCACAGCCCACCCGACCCCGAGCTGCTCGCCGCGGAGCTGCGCCGCGCGGCCCGGGGCCCCCTGCGACTGGCCGACCGGGTACGCGCCCGGGACACCTCGCGCAGCGGCGCCTCCCCGGCAGCCGCCGAGCCCCGAGTGGTCTGGTTTCGCCAGGCGTCCAACCGGGACACCGTGGTGGAGCTGCGCGCGGCCGACGCGCCGGGCCTGCTGTACCGGGTGACTCGCGCGCTGGATCAGGTGGGCGTGCAGGTGCGCGCGGCCCGGATCAGCACGCTCGGCGGCGACGTGGTGGATGCGTTCTACCTCTCCGGGGACCCCCCGGACGAGGCGCGGGTCGCCGAAATCGAGTCGGCTGTGCTCGCCGCCGCCCGAGCTGTGTGAGCCAGCCGCAGGTCAGGGCCGTGTCATCGCGCGGCGTTCCAGAGCCGTGGCGGCGGGTGGGATCTGGCGTCGGAGCAGCCGCAGCAGGCACCAGTTCTCAGCGATCAGCAAGGCGACCTGCGGACCGTGGTGGTCGACGCTGCGGGTCTCGGTGAGCATTTCCCGTTCCGCGGAGCGCAGCACCAGGCGCAGCTCGTCCAGGAAGATCGATTCCAGGAAGCAGGGCGGGTCGTCGGCGGCGAGCAGCGCGCCGTTGATCTCCCACCGCGACCGCTCCAGGTGGCCCGCCAGGTAGAGATTGCGGGCAGCGAGGACGTGTGAGTAGAGCCGCACCCACAGGATGAAGTGCCCGTTGTCGTCCAGCACCAGCGGCAGGATCCGCAACCCGTTGTCGACGTCCACGTCCTCGGGGTGCAGCCCGCGGGCGACCACCTCCCGGCACACAGCCGCGGGGTCGCGACCGGTCAGCAGCACCCGGGTCGGTGTCATGGCGCGCCTCCGATGACGTTGAGCAGGTTGCCGCCCATCAGCTCAGGCAGGTGCTTCGGGCCCAGCCCCGCGAACCTGGCGGTGGAGACCAGCGCCTGCGCGGCGGAGTACGTGCTGGCGTACGGGATGTCGGAGCCGTACAGGATTCGGCTCGGCTCCACCGCGCGCAGCAGCGTGAACAGGTCGTAGACCCGTACCACTGAGGTTTCGAAGAAGACGTTCGGGTACGGCGCGAGCACCCGCAGCGCGTCCTGGATGTCGATGAAGGTGGAATGGCCGAGGATCAACTTCAGGGAGCTGTGCTCCGCGGCCAACCCGGCGATCGAGTCGGAGATCGCGTCCACCCCGAAGCCGGTGTGGATCAGGACCGGCAGCCCGTCGGCGGCCGCCCGCGCGAACACCGGACGGACCGCCCCCGAGCCCAGGTCGAACTGTTGCGCCCGAGGGTGCAGCTTGACGCCCCGGAAGCCGCGCTCCAGGCGCCGTTCGTACTCGGGTTGCCAGGGGCCGGTCGGGTTCAGGCGCATGAACGGGATCAGCCGGTCGGGGGCGCGTTGACAAGCCGTCCAGATCCGCTCGTTGGGGACCCTGAAATCCTCGGCCTGGTCCGGGTCGTCGAAGGGGAACACCACCGCCCCGGTGATGTGATAGCGGTCCAGCTCGGCCAGCAGGTCGTCAACGCTGAGCTGATGTCCGTCGATGTCCTTGCCGATATGGGCGTGAGCGTCCCACACCGGGTTCGTCTCGAACACGTTGTCGGTGAGGCGACGCAGGTACGCGTAGGACTGCAGCGAGGTCCCGGCTTCCGGGAACACCGCCACGTCGAAGTACCGCTCGTACGGGATCCGCGCGTCGCGCGCTTCTTCACGCACCTTGCCATTATGACAAATCAGGCGCTATCCATGATCAAGTCGAGATGAACTCCCATCCGGACTGAGGATGGCGCGGGTTGGCTTTAATGGCATATCGATCACGCAATGTGGTCATAGCCGACGGAAGGTCCTGGCTTGCTAGCTCACGACGCGCCAGAAAAAACCATGTGGCTTGAGGGCTCCGATCACGCGATCCTCGCGGCTGAGCGACCGGATTTGGGAACAGCCGTCGAAATGTACGCGTCACTTTCGGTCGCGCTGGCCGGTTTCGCGTTCGCCGGGCTGGTGCTCTACCTGAGCCGCCAGGATTCCCGGAGCGGAGCGGCGGCCCAGCCGGCGGCTGCCGGTGGGGCCGTTGCCGGGCAGCCGGGGTCGGGCGCCCGCGAGCGCTACGTCCACATCTCACCGCACGCCATCTCCAAGACACTGCTCTACGCCATGTCCGCGTTGATCATCTGCGCGTTCCTGTACGGCCGGCTGGCCGGGGAGTGGGAGGCGGAATCCTCTGGTCTGGTGCTGTTGACGCTGGTGGCGTACGGCGTGATCTTGGGCTTGTCAGTCTTGTCCCTGTTCTATGCCATGTGCCTGCTGATGTTGACGCATCAGGTGACCAGACGGGCGGCGGAGGACACCCGCTGGGTGGTCGCTGCGATGGGGCCTGGCGTGGTGATGAGCTTCCTGGCGGGGGTGTCGGCGGACGCCTGGTCGGCGGGGTGTCGGTCGGGGTGCCCAGCATGGAGTTCGCCCCTCTACTGGGGGTCTTTCGCGATCGTGGCGTTCGTGGCGTTCGGGATGCTGTTGACCTCGATGCGGGCTCGCCGGGTGCGGCTGTTCGCGCTGCTCCGGGCCCGAATCAGGGGTGGCGACGGGGATCGGCAGGGGCTATCTGGGTCTGCGCGAGGTTGGCTGAAATCCCTTCAGGGCTCGAGCCAGGTTCAGCAACTGGCACGGAGCCGTCCGCTGTTATGGCTGGTGATGCGGCCCTGGGTGCAGCGCTCGGCGAACGTGTTCCGGCAGAGGCCAGATCTGCCGGCGGCCATGACCCTCGTCCTCGCCTCACTCGTCGGCGTCAGCTCGTTGTGGGCCCGGGACGCGTCCTACGATTTCCGGCCGCACTACGCGCTCGTGGATGGGATCTTCGGGCTCACCGTGCTGGTCATGGGCGCCTTCGCGTTCGCCGCCGGCAGCGTGCTGGATGAGCCGAAGGACGAGGCGGAGGGCAAGCTGGAGGATGAGCGGGATGGGCCGGCTGAGCCAGGACCCGGCGCGCCGGCCCCACGGCAGAGCCCAGACACCGGCGTGGCTGCGGCCGTTGCGGAGCGTCAAGTGCGTCGCCCGCCGAGGTGACGCGAGGCCCGTTACCCTTGGCGTTCGACGCGGTTTTTCTCTGCCGCGCCTACCAGCTCCCGTCTGCATGGTGAGGATCGACACGACGTGTTCGACACGCTGACCGACCGGCTCTCCGGCATTTTCGACAAGCTGCGTGGCAAGGGGCGGCTGTCCGAGTCCGACATCAACGCCACATGCCGGGAGATCCGGCTGGCGTTGCTGGAAGCCGACGTCGCGCTGCCCGTGGTGAAGCGGTTCATCGGGCAGATCAAGCACCGGGCCCGCGGCGCCGAGGTGTCGCAGGCGCTGAACCCAGCGCAGCAGGTTATCAAGATCGTCCACGAGGAGCTGGTGACGATCTTGGGTGGTGAGGCGCGGCGACTGCAGTTCGCCAAGCAGCCACCCACCGTGATCATGCTCGCCGGGCTGCAAGGGTCCGGAAAGACCACACTCGCGGGCAAGCTGGCTCGCTGGTTGGGCGAGCAGGGCCACCAGCCGTTGCTGGTCGCCGCTGACCTGCAGCGTCCCAACGCGGTGCAGCAGTTGCAGGTGTTGGGGGAGCGGGCTTCCGTCGAGGTGTACGCCCCCCAGCCGGGCAACGGGGTCGGCGACCCGGTCCAGGTCGCCCAGGCCTCGATTGCGCACGCCCAACGCCAGCACCGCGACGTGGTGATCATCGACACCGCGGGCCGGCTCGGTGTGGACGCCGAGATGATGGCGCAGGCCGCCGCGATCCGGGATGTCACCGATCCGGATGAAGTGATCTTCGTGGTGGACGCGATGATCGGTCAGGACGCGGTCAGCACCGCCCAGGCGTTCCGCGACGGGGTCGGGATCACCGGAGTCGCGCTCGCCAAACTCGACGGCGACGCGCGAGGCGGCGCCGCGCTGTCGGTGCGTGAGGTCACCGGCAGCCCGATCATGTTCGCGTCCACGGGTGAGACGCTCGGCGACTTCGACATGTTCCACCCGGAGCGGATGGCCTCCCGGATCCTCGGGATGGGTGACGTGCTCACCCTGATCGAGCAGGCCGAGAAGGCCTTCGAGTCCGACCAGAAGGAGCGCATGGCCTCCAAGCTGGCCGGTCAGGGCGAGTTCACCCTCGACGACTTCCTGGAGCAACTGCTCGCGGTGAAAAAGATGGGCCCGATCCAGAACGTGCTGGCCATGATGCCCGGGATGAACCAGATGAAGGGCCAGCTGGACGAGCTGGACGACAAGCACCTGGACAAGATCACCGCGATCATCCGTTCCATGACGCCGACCGAGCGGGCTGCCCCCAAACTGCTCAACGGCTCCCGCCGGGTACGGATCGCCAACGGCTCCGGCACCACCGTGACCGACGTGAACCAGCTGGTGGACCGGTTCTTCGACGCGCAGAAGCAGCTCAAGCAGATGACCGGGATGCTGGGCGGGTTCAGCGGCCGCAAGGCCACCAAGTCTCCCAAGATCAAGCGCAAGGGCAAGAAGGGCAAGAAGACCACCGTGAAGCAGCGCCGACCCAAGGCCCCGATGGGTGGCATGCCAGGCGGCTTCCCGGGGATGCCGGGCCTGCCCGGGCAGCAACCCGGACAGCCGCCCGGGCAGGGCGAGGCCGAAGGCGAGGCCGCGGGCCTGCCAGATGGGTTCGAGATGCCGAAGGTGGACTTCTCCAAGCTCGGCAAGCGCAAGAAGGACTGACATGGCGCGGCGCCCGCCCTGGCGGTGGTCCAGGACGGGCGCCGCGGTGTGAGCGGTGTGAGAGGTCAGGCAGCCAGATCTGGGCGGTCAACCACCCGGATCGCGTTCACCATCGGCTTTCCGTACCCCTTGTGGGTGAAGAACCGGACGTTGAGCGTGCCATCGCTGACCTGCACCGTGAAGGTGCGGTCGAGCGCGGCGTAACTGCCCGTCTGGTACGCCACGTCCAGCATCCGCAGCTTCTCGACGCCCTCGATGTGGACGTCGAACAGGTGGCTGTCCGGGGCGCGGTTGCGCAACTCGGCGAAGTTCAGCTCCACCGTGTAGACGCCGTCGGCGAGCCCGTCGAAGCGGTACTCGTACATGCCTTCCCGCTGATCCTGGTACCGCGCGTCATCGTCGGTGCCGCTGATCTCGTTACTGGTGCGGTAACTGGTGGAGGAGCCCAGGTAGCCGCACGACCCTTCGGTGTGCTTCTGGTCGGCGGTCCAGGTGTCTCCGTACGAGTCGACCGCGTCGCCCTCGGCCCCCGAGTCCAGCGCGGCGACGTACCCGGGCGCCACGATCGTGATGGGGATCGTCAGCGTCGGGGCGCGCCCACTTGCGGAGCGGATCTCAAGGCGCGCCTTCTGGTACGAGCTGTCGGTCATGCCAGCCGCGTCCACGCTCACCGTGACTTCCTGCTTCCCGCCCGCGGACAGGTCGCCGGTCTCGGTGTCGACGCTGAGCCAGGGCACGTCTGCGACCGCGCCGCTGTCAGTGGCTTCCCCAACCGTGAACCCGGTGCCGAGCCCGCCGGTGTTGGTCAACGTGATCACGCGGCCTCGGGTCTCGCCAGCCGGGGTCACCACCGCCAGGTTCTCCGTGGACGCCTGCACCCGCGCGGTGCGCAGCTTCGTGGTGGCTTCCACGATCTCCGACGCGCTGACAGCGAGGTCCGACTCGGTCTTCTCGTAGTGCTGCTTCTCCACGGTCGCCTGGTAGTCGCCTGCCTTCAGGTGCAGCAGGTACTCGCCGTCGGCGTCCGTCACCGCGCTGTCCACCACGTCGCCGCCGGAGCGGATGGTCACCACGGCGCCGGGAACCGGTTTGTCGTCGTTGGCGTCCAGCACGGCGCCGTTGGCCACCCCGGCGCTCGCGCGCAGCGCGATTCCGCCGTTGTGCATCGCCGCGTCGTCGAACGAGTACTGGAACGCCACCACGCCGGCGGCGTCCTCGATGCCGACGGTCGCGCTTTCGCCGGCGTCCCGGGCGGTGTCTATCCCCGAGTACCGGTACGTGACCACGCCGGCTTCGCTGATCGTCGCCGTGAAGGACAGCCGGGTGTTCCGGTCCGAGTAGAACGTGATGTTGCGCCATTCCACCAGGAACTGCCGGTTCGGCTTCTCGCCGATCACCCTGGTGTAGACGCCGGATTCCGCGTCCATGAACAGGTCATCCCAGAACGGGTACAGCACCGCGTTCGGGGTGCCGGTGTCCGGGATCTCCCTGTTGAACGCCGCCGACGAGGTGGTCTGGATGAAACTGATCCAGCCGTTGGTGCTCACGGTCGCGTTGCGGTAGCCCTCGCCGTACAGCGGTGCTTTGAACGGGAGGGTGATGTTCGCGACCTCGTCGTCGCCGGTCAGCGCGAGCGGCTCGACCCCGGGCACGTAGTCGCCGACGGCCCCGCCGCAGGAGTAGCCGAAGGCGTCTACCCGCTCCGGCAACGTCACGTCATGCGTGGTGTCCGACGTGACAGACACCGAGGTGGTGGACGCGCCGGCGCACTGGTTGGAGTGGGTGACCCGCACCTCGTAGTCGCCGTGCGGAATGGTGAGCTGGTAGTTGCCCTGGGCGTCGGTCTGGGTGCTGAGCGGTGTGTTCAGCACGTCGATCGTCGCCCCTGCGGCGGCTGCCCCGGTGGAGAGCAGCACCGAGCCGGACAGCGACGACGACGGCGCCGAGTCCATGGCGAAGTCGGCGGTCGTGGTCTGACCCTCAGCCACCGAGGCGGAGCCGGAGCCGGTGAGGTATCCGAACTTGCGCACGGTGACCGTGTAGTCGCCCACCATCAGTCGATCGAAGGCGTACGTGCCGTCGCTGTCGGTGGTGATGGTGCGGCTCATCGGACCGTTGAAGACCACGGTGGCGCCGGCCAGCGGCTGGCCCCCGGACGTGACGGTCCCGGCGGCTGCGCCCAGCGCGCCGCGCGGGGTCGCCGCCACAGCGGCGTACGCGTCGAGCTTGCCTTCGCCCCAGACGTGGTTGTCGGCGGCGGTGCCGCCGCAGGTGGTGTCGTCAACGTCGCTGGCGGTGTTGTCCAGCAGTTCCTCGGTGGCGGTGATGTCGCCCTGGATCGCCGGTGAGGCCGACCACATCAGCGCCACGGTGGCCGCGGTGTGCGGGGACGCCATGGAGGTGCCGCTGAATGAGTCGTACCCGCTGGGGATGCTGGAGCGGACCGCGACGCCGGGCGCGGCGATGTTGGGCTTGATCTCGCCGTTCTCGCCGGGGCCCCGGCTGGAGAAGCTGGCGATCGCGTTGTTGATGTCGAATGCGCCGGAGCTGTAGCTGATCTGGTATTCGCCGGGGGTGCCGGAGCTGTTGCAGCTGGGCCCGGAGTTCCCGTTGGAGAACGCGGGGAAGATCCCGGCGGCGATCCAGGACTGGACGGTCTCGGTGTACCAGGCGTCGTACACCGACGAGCCCCACGAGTTGTTGACCACGTCAGGCGCGAGGTCGGGGCGGGGGTTCTGGCCGGACAGGTCGGTCGGAGCGACAATCCACTGGCCGGAGGCGAGCAACGAGGTGCGGCTGCAGGAGTTGGTCTCGCAGCCCTTCGCGGCGATCCACTTGGCGCCGGGCGCCACGCCGATCTGGTTGCCGGCGCCGTCGTCGCCCACCATCGTGCCCATGGTGTGGGTGCCGTGGTCGTTGTTGTCGCAGGGCGCGTTGCCGCTGCACACCTGGGCGGGGTCGAACCAGTTGTAGTTGTGGTCCACCGTGCCGTCGGATGCCTTGCCGCGGTACTGATTCGCCACTGCCGGGTGGTCGAATTTCACGCCGCTGTCGATGTTCGCGACCACGATGCCTTCGCCGCGCACACCGAGCTCATTCCAGACCCGGGGCGCGTTGACCCGGTCGATGTTCCACTCGACGCCGTTGACTGCCGCTTCCCGGTCAGTTTTCAGCGGCTCGGGGAGCATGATCGCCTCGTCGGCCTCGACCCGGTCCACCTCGGGGCGCTTGGCGATCTTCGTGAGCAGCTCGCTGTCGCCGGTCACGTACAGGGAATTGTCGATCCAGTACGAGGTGTATTCGGCGTGGTTCTTGTCGAGCAGGTTCTTCAGGCCCGCCTGGGTGGTGGCGGCGTGACGGCGCTTCGCGTCGCGTACGA
>JBOGDL010000288.1:0-4864 GCA_050701815.1 Micromonosporaceae bacterium
TGCTGCGCGTAGTCGATCGCCCGCGCCAAGGCTTCATCGCTGGTCTTCTCCCCCGCGATGATCTCCAGCAGCGGCATCTTGTCCACCGGCGAGAAGAAGTGCAGCCCGATGAAGTCCTTGGGCCGGCCCACCCCTTCGGCGAGCCCGGTGATCGGCAAGGTGGACGTGTTCGAGCCCAGCAGCGCGTCCGGCGCGAAGTGCGGCTCGACCTCGGCGTACACCTGCTTCTTGAGGGCTGGGTCTTCGAACACCGCCTCCACCATCAGGTCCGCGCCGGCGCAGTCGGCCGGGTCGTCGGTCGGGGTGATCCGGGCCAGCACCTCGTCGCGCTTCTCGGCGGTGAGCTTGCCCCGGGAGACCGCCTTGTCCAGCAGTTTCGCCGAGTACGCCTTGCCCTTCTGGGCTGATTCCAGGCTGACGTCCTTGAGGATCACGTCGATGCCGTTACGGGCGGACACGTACGCGATCCCCGCGCCCATCATCCCGGCGCCCAGCACCGCCACCTTGTTCACCTTGCGCTGCGGATAGCCGTCCGGACGGCTGGCGCCCTTGGCGATCGCCTGCAGGTCGAAGAAGAACGCCTTGATCATGTTCTTCGAGACCTGTCCGGTCACCAACTCCACCAGGTAGCGGGTCTCGATCTTCGACGCGGTGTCGAAATCGACCTGCGACCCCTCCACGACAGCGGAGAGGATGTTGCGCTGCGCGGGGTAGTTCGCGCCCTTGGTCTCCTTACGCAGGTTCGCCGGGAACGCTGGCAGGTTCATCGCGAACTTCGGGTTCGACGGCGTGCCGCCGGGAATCTTGTGCCCCTTCACGTCCCACGGCTGCACGGCTTCCGGGTTCGCCGCGATCCAGGCGCGTGCCTCGCGCATCATCTCGTCCGGGTCGGTGGCCAGCTCGTCCACGATGCCGACCTCGAGCGCCTGCTGCGGCTTGTTGCGCTGCCCCTTGAGCAGCACCTTCAGCAACGCGTCGGCGATCCCCAGCATCCGCACCGTGCGGGTGAGCCCGCCGGCGCCGGGCAGCAGCCCGAGGGTGGCCTCCGGAAGCCCGATCTCGCTGCCCTTCACGTCCAGCGCGATCCGGTGGTGGCAGGCCAGCGCGATCTCCAGCCCGCCGCCCAGGGCGGAGCCGTTGATCGCCGCGACCACGGGCTTGCCCAGGGTCTCCAGCCGGCGCATCTGCGCCTTGATCCCGTCCAGCAGCTCGGCGACCCGCGCTGCGTCCTCGGGCTGGGCGCTGATCAGCAGGTTCAGGTCGCCGCCCGCGAAGAACGTCGACTTCGCCGAGGTGATGATCACCCCGGAGATGCTGTCCTTCTCCGCTTCCAGCCGGTCCACAGTCGCGGCGAACGACGTGGCGAAACGCTCGTTCATGGTGTTGGCCGACTGGTCCGGATCGTCCATGGTCAGCGTGACGATGCCGTCGGCGTCCTGCTGCCACCCGAACATGTTCTGCTCGCTCATGCTGTCGTCTCCCGTGTTAGAGGCGTTCGATGATGGTGGCCAGCCCCATGCCGCCGCCGATGCACAAGGTCACCAGGGCGTACCGGGCGTCGCGGCGTTCCAGCTCGTCGACCACGGTGCCGACCAGCATCGCGCCGGTGGCGCCGAGCGGGTGCCCCATCGCGATCGCGCCGCCGTTGACGTTGAGCTTCTCGTCCGGGATCTTCAGATCCTTCTGGTACTTCAGCACCACCGCCGCGAACGCCTCGTTCAGCTCGAACAGATCGATGTCCGCAAGCGTCAACCCCGCGGTCTTGAGCACCTTGTGGGTCGCCGGCTGCGGGCCGGTCAACATGATCGTCGAGTCCGATCCGCTGGTCGCCGTGGCCACGATCCGGGCGCGCGGCCGCAGCCCCGCGGCGGCGCCCGCCTCCTCGCTGCCCACCAGCACCAACGCGGCGCCGTCCACGATCCCGGACGAGTTGCCGGGCCCGTGCACGTGGTTGATCTTCTCCACCCAGTGGTACTTCTGCAGCGCGACCGCGTCGAAGCCGCCCGCTTCCCCGATCATCTGGAACGACGGCGGCAGCGTGCCCAGGCTCTCCACGGTGCTGTCGGGACGCATGTGCTCGTCCCGGTCCAGCACCGTGATCCCGTTCCGGTCCACCACCGGCACGACGGACTTGGCGAAGTAGCCGCCGGACCAGGCGTCAGCCGCCCGCTGCTGCGAACGCGCCGCGTACGTGTCGACGTCCTCACGTGAGAAGCCCTCGATCGTGGCGATCAGGTCCGCGCTGATCCCCTGCGGCACGAAGTACGTCTCATACGCCGTGTCCGGGTCCATCGCCCAGGCGCCGCCGTCCGAGCCGAGCGGCACCCGCGACATCGACTCGACCCCGCCCGCGAGCACCATCTGGTCCCATCCCGAGCGCACCTTCTGCGCCGCGATGTTGACCGCCTCCAGGCCGGACGCGCAGAACCGGTTCAGCTGCACCCCGCCCACGGTGTCGGGCAGTCCCGCCGCGATCGCGGCGACCTTGGCGATGTCCGAGCCCTGGTCCCCGATCGGGGTGACCACACCCAGCACCAGATCCTCGATCAGCTCCGGGTCGAGCCCCGGGTGGCGCCGCCGCAGCTCGTCGATCAGCCCCACCACCAGGGAGATCGGCTTCACCCCGTGCAGCGAGCCGGTCTTCTTGCCGCGCCCGCGCGGGGTGCGTATCGCCTCGTAGATGTATGCCTCGCCCATTTGCGCACCTCACTTCGCTCTGCTCTTCGCGTAGAAGCGCATCCAACAGCGGCGCCCGATCGCGCCAAACTGCCTCGCTCGACCTGCCTGCCGCGGCCTCGGTCCCCCGCCGTGTCAATCAAGGGACTGGTTCGCCAGGTGTCGGCGTGTCGCGACCCGAATCCCTTGATCAACACGCCCGCCCACCGGCGTGCCGCGACGTTGTCACATGGTGCGGGCGACCAGCTCCTTCATCACCTCGTTGGCGCCGGCGTAGATCCGCTGCACCCGTCCGTCTACGAACATCCTCGCGATCGGGTACTCCAGCATGTATCCGTACCCGCCAAAAAGCTGCAGACACCGGTCGACCACCTCACACTGCCGGTCGGTGAGCCAGAACTTGGCCATCGCTGCCGTGGTGACATCCAGGTCGCCCTGCATGTGCCGTACCACGCAGTCGTCGAGGAAGACCCTGCCCACCCGGGCCAGCGCGGCGCATTCGGCCAGCTCGAACCGGGTGTTCTGCTTCGCGAACAGCGGCTTGCCGAAGGCGTGACGTTCTTTGGTGTACGCCGTGGTCAGCTCAACCGCCGCCTCCATCACCGAGACCGCCACCACCCCGGCGAGCAGCCGCTCCTGAGGCAACTGCTGCATCAGTTGAATGAAACCCTGACCCGCTTCCGGGCCGAGCCGGTTCGCCACCGGGACCCGCATCTCGTCGAAGAACAGCTCGGAGGTGTCCTGGGTCTTGAGGCCGATCTTCTGCAGCGCCCGGCCGCGCTTGAAACCGGGCGTGTCGTCGTTGACCTCGGCCACGATCAAGGAGACGCCTGAAGCCCGCTGGGTGGGGTCGGTCTTGGCCGCGATCACGATCAGATCGGCGTGGCCGCCGTTGGTGATGAAGGTCTTGGCGCCGGTGATCACGTAGTCGTCGCCGTCCCGCACCGCCCGGGTGGTGATCGACTGCAGATCTGACCCGGCCCCAGGCTCGGTCATCGCGATCGCGGCCAGCCGCTCGCCGCTGGCCAGCTTGGGCAGCCAGTTCTGTTTCTGCTCTTCGGTCCCGTACGCCAGCACGTAGGGCGCCACGATCCCGGAGTGCACCCCGATCGCCATGGCGCTCTCCCCCGCCCGGGTCTGCGCCTCAGCCACCGCCACCTCGTGCGCGAACGTGCCGCCACCGCCGCCGTACGCCTCAGGGATCGCGGTGCACAGCAGGCCAAGCTCGCCAGCCCGTCGGTAGAGCTCGCGATCGGGGCCGCCTTGCGCGATGAACCGTTCGTGATGCGGCACCACCTCCTTGCGGAAGAAGTCGCCCGCCAACTCCCTTAGCGCTTCGACGTCGTCGTCCGACCAGGGCGATCGACGCGCCGCGCTGGCAGGTTCCGCCATGTGGCTGCCCTCCGGCTTCACATTCAGCTAATTTCGATTAACATAACCCGCCAGTGGGACGCGCTGTCAACGGACCCATGGACGCAAGTCTCACGCTAGGCGTCAGTCACTTGTGAGATAGGCCGCAGGGCTCACGCAGGGCCGATCGGGGCCCTTCGGTTGGAGCCTGACGGTCAGGCAGCGCGAACTGGAGCAGAGCACGACGCGCAGGAGGTGGCGTGGCGACCGAGGCCCAACCGCGACGCCGCCGCGATCGCAAGATCCAGCTAGCGGTGTTGGCAGCCGACCTGTTTCGCCAGCGCGGCTATCACGCCGTCGGGATCTCCGACATCGCGTCCGCGGCCGGGATCACCGGGGCCGCGGTGTACCGCCACTACAGCAACAAGCAGGAAATCCTGGCGCAGGTGCTGCTCACCAGCGTGGACACGCTGGCGGACACGGTGCGGCGGGTGCTTCACCCCGCTCCGGGCGACATCGCCGGCACGGCCAGCGCCACCGCCTCGGCCGAGCCCGACCGCCGGATGTCGGCGCTGGTCGACGCCCTGGCGAGGCTCGCCGTCGAACGCCGTGACGCGGTTGCTCTCTGGCGTTGGCTCGGCCGTCACCTGGATCGCGAGCGCCAGCTCGAGGTACGCCGCCGCGGCGAGGCGCCGATGCTTGACTGGGCCGCCGAGCTACGCCGGCAGCGTCCCGCGCTGTCCGCGGCGGAGTCCGAGCTGCTGTGCCTGGCCGCGATGGGTGTCTTCGCCAGCCCCGCCGACCACCGGGTCACCCTGGGCAAGGAACGACACGTGCA
>JBOGDL010000289.1:0-12619 GCA_050701815.1 Micromonosporaceae bacterium
CGTCGTCCTGGTCGTCACCCGAGAGGTCAGCCTGACCCGAGGTGATCGGGTTCTCGTTGATGTCACTCGCAGCCGGGTCGGTCGCACCCTGGTCGTCGGCCGGAGCCTCGGTGCCATCCGCGACCGGAGCGACGGTGCCGTCCGCAGCCGGAGCCTGGGTGCCATCCGCCGCCGGAGCTGCGGTGTCATCCCCTGCCGGAGCTGTGGCGTCGGCGCCCGCGGCCGGAGCCGCGGTGTCGTCCGCAGGAAGCGTGGTGGCGTCATCTGCCGCCGGCGCCTGCGTGTCGTCCCCTGCCGGAGCCTGGGCACCCTGGTCTGCAGCCTGGTCGTCAGACGCCGAGCTGTCAGTCAGGATGTTCACGCCGTTGTTCAGCGACGGGTTGGTGACAAGCGGAAACGGCAGCGGGCTGTCGTCCAGCAGCTCAGGCTCACCCGCGGCCACGTTGTCGCTGGCCACGTTGTCGGTGTCGCTTGCAACGTCATCGCTGGTCGTGTCGTCGCTGGCCATGTCCGGGGCGTCAACGTCAACGTTCCCGGCCGCAGCGTGGCATCCACCGTCGTTGGTGGCGCCCGCGAGGCTGCCATCGTCGGCAAGCGCGTTGCCGCAGATGTTGCTGGCGATCGACACCTGGATGTCGACGTCGTTGTTGCTGATGTTCACGTCGCCCGTGGGCTCAGCGTCATCGACGAGGCTCTCGGCCTTGTCGCCCTTGTAGTGGTCGTCCTTCTCGTCTTCCTTGTTGATGTTGGCAGAGGCTGCCTGGCAGCTCTTCGAAGCGCCAAGGCCCTTGCCGCCCTTGACGCCAACCCCAATGCCGCAGTCGTTCGACGCGATGGAAACCGGGGCGACGACATTGTTGCCGCTGCCGATGCCGGAGTTACCGATGCTGGCCTGGTCGCCGTCGTCCCCGCCCTCATTCACATTCGCGGACGCGGCGCTGCAGTCAGCCGAAAGCCCAACGCCGAGGCCACCCTCAGAGCCAAGGCCGATGCCGCAGTCGTTGTCGGCCACGGAAACCGGAACCACGACATTGTTGCCGCTGCCGGTTCCGTCGTTGCCCCAGCTGACCTGATCAGCCTGCGCCGGGGAAGCCGCGAAGAGCAGCAATCCTGCAGCTAGCACACCTGTGCGAACTGCCTTACGAACCCAAGGATTCATGGTGATAGAAACCTTTCTGATGAGAACTTGCGAATAGTGGAGCTATCGCCGGTCCAGTGGATCTGAACCGTCATGGGCGCCATGCACCCGTGAGAAAGTTGCGTCACCCTGATCTGTTGGCGCCATTGGCATTTGACGCCCAACGCCTACTGCTCCGGCCTGCGAAATGGCATGAACCGGAACGTCAGCGCTAGATCAGTCAGGAGATACGGCCGGCTCGCCCGCGAGATCACGTGGCGAGCTGTGATGGGCCGTGGTGAACAGCGCGTCGAACTCGTACGCGCCGTGGAAAGACAAGGCGGGGACGGTCGCTGTCGCTCCGCCTTCAGATGTCGGTAGATGCGAACCTGTCGCACCTCCGGTGTGCACACCAGCACCGGGAGCCGTAGGCAACGGCGAGGGCGCTGGCAGCTTGGACGCCGGGACCGCGTCCTTCATGCCGGTGCTGCGGTGCGGCGTCGATGGCATTGCCGCGCCGTCCGCCTCGTTCGGTGGCGTACCACCTGATGAGGCGATGCCAGGAGCCACCGGCTGCTCCTTATGGATAGCCGGTCCTTCGGGCCGTGGTGTTCCCACCAGCGGCTCGACCAGCTTGATTTCGCTTCCCCACCGTGACAGCAGATCACCCACCAGCACGTCGGGTGCTGACCACGTCAGACCCATCAGAGCTGTGGTGATCGAATCGGCT
This sequence comes from Micromonosporaceae bacterium, assembly GCA_050701815.1. Classification (GTDB taxonomy): domain Bacteria; phylum Actinomycetota; class Actinomycetes; order Mycobacteriales; family Micromonosporaceae; genus WHSM01. Next base: position 1,848 of record JBOGDL010000289.1, read on the forward strand.
CCACCAGAAGTCACCCCTGTCAGGGGCGCTGGGACACTCAGGGGAGCCATGACGCGCACACCGGACCACACTGTGTTTGCGATGTGGTCACCAAACACCTCGCTGGAAGCGACAGCGTTGGCGACTGTGGGGTTCACAGGAGCCCATGCAACCAACACGCCACCCCGTACTGCGACGTCGCCGCCCCCCGCCGACACTTTCTGGTGTCGCGGGGCAACGTCCTCGTTCGGGGCCTTTCGGTCGCCAGACAGCGAGCGTGATGCGTTCGTCGGTGCGAACGGTGAGGTGGTGGCCCCCGTGCCGGCGGCGGCGCCGGACACGGGGGACCGGTCAGGGTCGACGTCGGTCGACGCCGACCCTTCAGGATTTTCGTACAGGTGGCGCAGGAGCTGCGACAAGTCCTGGGTGTTCGATGTCGTCTCCTGCGCGCCGGTGCTCAAGCACCAGCTCTTACTTGTCTTGCTGGTCTTACTGGAATTGCTGTGCCGCGCGGTCTTCGCATCGGCAGTGTCCTCTGGGACTAGCGCGGCGTCGGCTACACAGCTCGACTCACTCTCGCGCTGTCGTGTTTCACGTGCGTCGATCCTTTCGGTGTTGTTCTCCACCATGTCGACGGAGGACTCAATACCTCTGTGCGTCATGACCTGTGCGTCGGCGATGGGACGGGCGTCAGCGGAGGATGACCCAATGAACCAGGCCGCTCCGACGACGCCGGCGAAGAGGAGAGCTCGAACCAGGATGCGAAGGCCATGGTTCCGGGCAAGCAGCGAAAGAGCATGTGCTTCACGCTCAGTCGACAAATGCGTACCCATAGGCTGACTCGCACCCCCTCTGTGCCTCAGTTCTTCGCCACAGCTTGCAATGGCGTGAGCACCTTCTGTGCTTCCATACCGATTGGCACCGACCTACACATCAATCACATGTGCGTCGTAGCGATGCCTCGGTCCAGTTTGCGCTCACGTTACGTACAACGGAGTCCCGACAAGGCGGACACGATGCATGGATCAATCCGTATACGTTCAGCGCCGCCGTAAGACCCATCCCGGTCCGGAACGTGCTGGTAGCAGCCGCAGGTCCCAGTGCCGGCAAACTCGCCGAGACGTCCCGCGGGCGAGTTGACAGGCTCAGACGACGCGGCGAGTCGTCTCCTGGACGGCGTGCAGCAGACCAGCGGACGTGTGCCTTCAGAGCGCAACCGTGCGGGTACGTGGGCCGGCGCGAAGCACCCCGCTGGGCAGCTCCCGATCCACGATCTGCTCAGCGAGGTGGGCTGCCTCGATCAGCGAATCCAGGTCGATCCCGGTGTCGATGCCCATGTCATGCAGCATGTGCACCACTTCCTCGGTGGCCACGTTCCCGCTGGCCCCCGGCGCGTACGGGCAGCCGCCGAGCCCGCCCACGCTCGCGTCGAACTCGGTGACCCCGTGCCGCAGCGCGGTGAGAAGGTTCGCCAGCGCGGCGCCGCGAGTGTTGTGGAAGTGCAGCAGCAGCGGCACCTCAGGGTGGGCCGAACGCACCGCGTCGAGCACCTCCGCGACCCGCCGTGGGGTCGCCATTCCCGTGGTGTCGCCGAAAGCGACCCGGTCCGCCCCATCGGTCACCGCGCGGTCCACCACGGCCGCCACCCGCTGGGCCGGCACATCACCCTGGTACGGGCAACCAAAGCTGGTCGCGATGATCACCTCGGCGGTGGCGCCCTCCCGGTGCAGCAGCTCGATCAACTCGGAGATGTCATCCAGGGACTCAGCCGTCGACCGGTTCACGTTCTTGCGGTTATGGGTGTCGCTGGCCGACACGACCACCTCGATCTCGGTGAAACCAGCCTGTAGGGCCCGCTGCGCGCCTCGGGTGTTCGGCACCAGGGCGGAATAGCGCACCCCCGGGTCTTTGGTCGCCTCCGTCCACACCTGATCCGCGTCCGCCATCTGCGGGATCGCTTTGGGGTGCACGAAGCTGACCGCCTCGATCCGTCTCACCCCGGTCGCGGACAGCGCGTCCAACAGACGCACCTTCGCCTCGGTGGACACCGGTTCCTCGTTCTGAAGGCCGTCTCGAGGGCCAACTTCCCGAATCGAGACCGCGCTGGGCAAGTCAGTCACTGTGACATCCTTCCCACGATGCCGGTGTCATAGTCCCCGGAGCGAAATTCGTGGTGGTGGAGCAGCTCGGCGAAGAACGGCAAGTTGCTCTTGGGTCCGACGATCTCGAAGGCATCCACGGCACGGCTGGCACGTTCGATCGCGGTTTCCCGGTCTGGGCCGTACACGATCAGTTTCGCCATCAGTGAGTCGAAGTACGGGGTGACCGTGTCGCCGTTGGCGTAGCCGGCGTCGACCCGCACCCCGTCACCGGAGGGCTCCTGCCACACCGTGATCGTCCCCGGGCCGGGGAGGAACCGCTTCGGGTCCTCGGCGTTGACTCGCAGCTCGATGGCGTGCCCGGTGGGCGCCAACGCGGCTGGGTCGAAACCAGGTTCCTCCCCCGAGGCGATCCGCAGCTGCGCCTCCACCAGGTCGATTCCGAGCACAGCCTCGGTGACCGGGTGCTCGACTTGCAGCCGGGTGTTCATCTCGAGGAAGTAGAACTGCCCGCTCTCCGGGTCAAGCAGGCACTCCACGGTGCCGGTGTTGCGGTAGCCGACCGCCTCGCCAGCGCGGCGGGCCGCGTCCAGCAGTTTGGCCCGAAGCCGCTCGTCAACGGCTGGGGACGGGGACTCCTCGACCAGCTTCTGGTTACGCCGTTGCACCGAGCATTCCCGCTCGCCCAGCGCGAGCACTCGGCCGTCGGCCAACCCGAGGATCTGCACCTCGACGTGGCGTACCCGGGGAAAGAACTGTTCGATCAGCACCGAGCCGTCGCCGAACATCCGCTCCGCGAAGGCGCCCACTTTGGCGTGCTCTGCGCGCAGCGCGTCAGCGTCGTACGCCGCGGCCATGCCCATGCCGCCCCCGCCCGCCGCCGCCTTGACCATCACCGGGTAGCCGATCCGCACCGCGGCGGCCAGCGCCGCGTCCACGTCCGGCACCGGCTCTGCGGTCCCGGGTGACACCGGCACCCCGGCCTGCGCCATCAGGTTTCTGGCGTTGATCTTGTCGCCCATCTGGCTGATCGCCTCGGCGGGCGGGCCGACCCAGATCAGGCCGACTCCGGTGACGGCGGCGGCGAACTCGGCGTTCTCGGAGAGGAACCCGTACCCGGGGTGGATCGCCGCGGCGCCGGTCTGCTTAGCCGCCGCCAAGATCGCTTCGATATTCCGGTACGCGTGCGCGTGACTGGCCGGCCCGGTCACTCCCTCGGGCGGGTCGATCCGCACCGACTCATCGGCTTCGCGCACGTACGGGAGGTTGGCGTCGGGCTCCGCGTACACCGCGACCGTACGCACACCCAGCCGCCGTGCGGTACGGATGACCCGGCGAGCGATCTCGCCCCGATTCGCCACCAACAACGACTCGATCATGGTTCTCCCAGCCCTCGGCGACCCTTAACGAGCGTTAGGGTATCGCGACACTCGGGCTGCTGTCCCGGTCAGCGCTTCGTTGGGCCCGGCGCTGCTTGGCTCGCACAGCGCCGTTGGAGCCGAGCGCTGCCTGGCACGGCGCTGTTGATCGCAGGGAGATCACGGCGAAAGCCGCGGGAAGCCCGGCGCTGCTTCACGCGGCGCTGTTGGGGAAGGTCGATCTTGGCCACGCCGGGAATTCGGCAGACAGCCGAGCCCACGGCCTAGTCTCCGGCCGTGTCGAAGGGGGAAAGCTCGGGACGCTTCGCCGACACGATGTCGCCGGAGGACGTGCCGGTCAACCTCCGGTAGATCCATGGGGCCAGATGCTGACGGGTCCAGCGCAGGTCGGCCCTTCGCGCGGAGAGCCACGACACCGCCGGCCCCGATGGCAGCTCGGCCCGCCACTGCGCCTCACCCGGCAGGCCCAACGCGTCGAGCACCCGCGCCGCGACCCGGCGATGCCCGTACGTGCTGAGGTGCAGCCGGTCCTCGCTCCACATCTGCGGGCGCCGGAATCCGTTGTCCGCCCACAAGTCGACCAGGGTGACCCGATGCGTTGCCGCGACCACCCGCACCATGTTGTTGAAGATCTGCAGTCGGGGGCGGATCAGCTTGGGAAGCACGGTGGCCAGGTCCGCGATGGTGAACATCAACACCTGGGCGCCGGTCGCCGACAGCTCACCGATGACTCTGTCCAACGTCGCATGTGTACGGTCCACATTGAACTCCCGGCGCAGCACATCGTTGCCGCCCGCCGCGAAACTCACCAGATCGGGCGCCATCCGCAGCGCCGCCGGCGCCTGATCAGCCACCACCTGGCCCAGCAGTCGACCCCGTACGGCGAGGTTCGCGTACCGGAAGTCAGAATTCTGGGCCGCGAGCTGACGTGCGATCAGATCGGCCCAGCCGCGGTAACTGCCGGCAGCCGTCAGGTCGTCAAGCCCCTCGGTGAAACTGTCACCTACTGCCACAAATCGGCGCCACCCGGCCAACGCTCACCTCACCCGAGCAGCGCGGCCAGCGCAGAACGGCGCAGCAGGTCGGCGCGCCGGCGTTCCTGAACCTGCCCGGTGTGGAACGGGGTGGAGTTCATCAACCCGAACGCGGCGTGCGCCAGCACCCGCGCCTCCGCGACCCCGAGCTCGGGCCGGAGCCGGGTGAGCACATCAACCCACTCCTCCACGTACAGTCGCTGCAGTCTTCTGATCTCCCGCCGCGCCTCAGCCGGAAGCCGGTCCAGCTCGTGCAGCTGCAGCGCGATCACCTCGGGGTTGGAAAGCGCGAAATCGACGTGGAACTCCACCAGCGAGTTCAGGGTCTCGCGCGGGTGATCGTCCGCGGCGCCGTCGCCGGTGCGTTTCCGACCGCCCGCCAGCAGCCGCTCGCTGACGGGGCGCAGCGCCGCCGCGAGCATCGCTTCCTTGCCGGCGAAATGGTGGTAGAGCGCGGGGCCGGTGACGCCCGCCGCGGTGCCGATGTCGTCCATCGACACCCCGTGGTAGCCACGGGACGCGATCAGCCGCACCGCGATCTGCAGAATCTCCTCACGCCGAGAACCCCGCCCTCCATTCGGGCGGCGGGAGGATACCGACTCGGCTGTCACCGGGCCAGATTAGCTGTTAGGGCACGTAGGCTGAACGGCCGTTCACCCTTTGGGACCCCGGTCACCTGCGGTGGCCGGTCTTTTGCGCTCCGCCGGCGCCGGGCCCCGTAGGGTTCGACAGGTGAGCACTCGTACGTTTGATCTTGTTTGCGAGATCGAGCCGCCCACTCGACCTGATCTCAGGCATGTGCGGCACCAGATCGGGGTGATGGCGCCGATCGCGCACTCGTTCCTGATTCCGGACAACCACATCGGCCGGGCGACGGTGTCGAGCATCGCGGTGGCGCATGAGGTGGCCGCGATGGGCGGACGCAGCATCGCCTGCCTGAACTCACGGGATCGGAACATGCTGGGCTTCCGCAGGGACATGCTCACCGCGGCGGCGTACGGCGTCAGTGAATTCCTGTTCGTCTACGGCGACAAACCCAGCACCGGCAGCCGCAACAGCGAGCTGAATGTGCGCACCATGATCGAGGAAGCGCGAACTCTGAACCAGACCCCCGCTATGACCGACTGCGCGCCGTTCCGGATCGGGGTTGCGGCTGGCTTGCGCAAGCTGCCGAGCTGGAAGCGGACAGCGGACTTCGTGTTCGCGCAGATGAGCTTCTCCGTCGAGGCCGTGCTTCGCTGGCGTGACTCCGTGTCTCTGGATTCGCCGGTGTACGCGGGAGTGATGGTGCTCGCCAGCGCGAAGATGGCGCACCAACTCGCGGCCACCATTCCCGACATCGAGATCCCCGATGCCCTGGTGGAACGGGTGACACAGGACCGCCGTGCCGGGGTGGACGCGGCCTGCGAGCAGATTGAGCAGTTGCGCGAGAGCGGCGCCTTCCAAGGGGTTCACCTGGTGCCGGTCGCCCGGTATCAAGAGGTAGCGCTGCGTTTAGAGCCCGGCCGGTGATGAAGGCCGGCCGGACCCATTTGTGTCTGCGGACGATCAGGCGCTTGGCTGGCTGATGTTGACCATCCACTGGATGCCGAACCGGTCGATGCACATGCCGAACTCGTCACCCCACGCCTGCTTCTCCAGTGGCATCGCCACCGTGCCGCCGTCTGTCAGCTTGGTCCAGTAGCCCCGCAGCTCGTCGCCGTCGTCACCGCTGAGGCTGACCGTGATGTTGTTGCCGGGGTGGTGCTCCATCTGAGGCGGGGTGTCGCTGACCATGAGCGTGTAGCCGCTCTTGGTCTCCAGCATGCCGTGCATGATCTTGTCCGCGCCGGGCGTGTCCGGGCCGCCGAACTCGCCAAACGTGTTCAGGTGCAGATCGCCCCCGAAGACTGTTTTGTAGTACTCGATGGCCTCGCGCGCGTTGCCGTCGAAGCTCATGTACGGGTTGAGACGAGAGGCCACGAGGCCCTCCTTTTCCGTGCCGATGTCCGGTGCCCGCAGACTATCGGCGGGGACCGACACTACGGACCGAAATCCAGACACTGCCCCGGGTTCACCTCGGCGGACGTCGATGCCGCGGTCGTGAGGACATCACGACGCCGCAGGCCCGGTTACGGCCAGCGCGGCGCCCGGTTCACCCGGTCGCTGGGTACGCGCGGGTCTCGCTCGCCTTGACCGCGGCCCAGACCTGCTCCCCTGGCGCCAGGCCAAGCTGCGCGACAGCGGCCGGAGTGATGTCGGCCGCCACGGCGATCGAACCGTCGAGTTGGACCCGCAGGTTGTCGCCGTGTCGGTGGATGCCGGTGATGGTGGCTTGCCAGGTGTTGCGGGGACTGCCGTCGGGCCGGCCCCGATGCAGCGCCACCGCTGACGGCGGGAACGCCACGAAGGCGTCGCCGTTCACGGAGTCGGAGATGGTGAGCGTGACCGACTCGGAGACCCGGGCGGTGTGCCCCGTCGCGTACGCCCGGTAGAGGTTGAGGCCGACCAGGCGGGCGACATAGTCCGTACGTGGCCGCGCGGTGATCGCGGCGGCGTCTCCGTCCTGGACGATCCGCCCGTCCTCGACGATCACCAGTCGGTCGGCCAGCACCAAGGCGTCGAGCGGGTCGTGGGTGATCAGCAGCGCGGCGCCAGAGTGCTCGGCGAGGTGGCGGTGAAGTTCAGCGCGGGTGTCCAGCCGGGTACGGGCGTCGAGCGCCGCCAGGGGCTCGTCCAGCAGCAGCAGAGTCGGATCGACGGCCAACGCTCGCGCCAGGGCGACCCGCTGCGCTTGGCCGCCGGACAGCCGCCGTGGCTTGAGCGCCGCGAGCTCGCCCACGCCGACCCGCGTCAACCACTCGCGAGCTGCCTCGCGGGCGCGGCGCCTGGGTGTGCCGAGCCGGCGCGGCCCGAACGCGACGTTGTCCAGGGCGCTGAGGTGCGGGAAGAGCAGGTAATCCTGAAACACCACGCCGATCGGACGATGTTCCGGTGGCGTCCACACCCGCTGATCCACCCGTTCCAGGTCGGCGCCGGCGAGCCTGATGTGCCCGGCGGAGAGCGGGGTGAGCCCCGCGAGGGCACGTAACGCGGTGGTTTTCCCGGCGCCGTTGGGCCCGAGCAGCGCCACCACCTCGCCAGCCGCGACCGACAGGTTGATGTCCAGCCGGAAGCTGCCGCGCTCCACGAGCAGGCGCGCATCCAGCAGTGCCGCGTCCTCGGTCATGAGCTGGTGATCCACTTGTCGCGCAGCGCGGCGAGGATGACAACCGAAACGCCGAGCAGCATCAGACTCAGCACGATCGCGGCTTGCATGTCGGTCTCCAGAGCGAGATACACGGCCAAAGGCATGGTTTGCGTACGCCCCGGAAAGTTGCCCGCGAACGTGATTGTGGCGCCGAACTCCCCCAACGCCCGGGCCCAGCACAGCACCGCGCCCGCCGTGACACCCGGGGCGACCAACGGGAGGGTCACCCGGGTGAACGCGGTCCACCGGTTGGCGCCGAGGGTGGCGGCGGCTTCCTCGTACCGGGGGTCGGCGCCGCGGAGCGCCCCTTCCACCGCGATCACCAGGAACGGCATCGCGACGAACGCCTCAGCCAGCACCACCCCCGCCGTGGTGAACGGCAAGGTGACCCCGAACGTGGAGTCCAACCACGCCCCGACCAGCCCCCTACGACCGAACACCAGCAGCAGCGCCACCCCGCCCACCACCGGGGGCAGCACCAGCGGGACGGTGACCAGCGCCCGTACCAGCCGGCGGCCGGGGAATTCGACGCGAGCCAACAGCCATGCCAGCGGCACCCCGAGCGCCAGGCAGATCACGGTGGCGAGGGTGGCGGTCAGCAGCGACAGCCGCATCGCGGCGAGCACCTCGGCTTGGGCGAGCCGTTGCGGCAGCGTGCTCCACGGCGCCCGGAGCACCAGCCCCAGCAACGGCAGCAACAGAAACGTCAGACCCGCCACGGCGGGCGCCAGCAACAGCACCGGCGCCCGCCCACCGGCGCGGCGCCGTCGCGGCGGCGGCATCGCCCCAGTGCCCCGCCCTGCCACGGATCCGCCGCGATCGTCAGTCCGGGTTCGGCGGCCACCGGAGTCGTCCGGTCCGGTGCCGGACCTGGCGCGATCGTCAGGTTCGACGTTGACCATGACCGCTCACGGGGATTGGAATCCGGCGGCAGCGAGCACGTCCTCACCGGTGGCGGAGCGGACGTACGTCAGGAACGCGCGGGCGCCAGCCCGATTCGGGGCGTCCTGCAACGCCACGATCGGGTAGTCGTTGATCGCCTTCGCCGACTCGGGAAACTCCACACCGTCCACATCCGGCTTCGCTGCTTTGACGTCGGTGCGGTAGACCAGCGCGGCGTCGACTTCGCCGAGCTTCACCTTGGACAAGGCTGCCTTGACGTCCCGCTCGTACGTGGCCGGCGTGACTGAGACTCCCCCGGCCTTGAGAGCCTGCTGCGCCGCCGCGCCGCACGGCACCTGCTTGGCGCAAAGCGCCACCTTCACTCCGGGCTTGGTCAGGTCATCCAGGCCACTGACATCCTTGGGATTGCCTTTCGGCACCGCGATCACAAGCTCGTTACGCACAAACACCACCGGATCGCCAGCGGCGTTGCCCTCGTCCACCACGGTTTGCATGTTCGTGGGCGCGGCGGAGACGAACACGTCCGCGGGGGCGCCATCGTTGATCTGCGTCGCGAGGGCGGAGCTGGCGCCGAAGTTGAACGTCACGTTCGCCCCGGGGTTCGCCTTCTCGAACTTCTTGCCGATGGCGGTGAACGACTCAGTCAGCGACGACGCGGCGAACACGGTGATGTCGCCTGACACCGTGCCCGGCTCGGGGCCCTTCCCACCCGTGGCGGCCGGCTCGCCACATCCCGCGAGCAGGACCAGACCGGACACGACCGCTGCCGCGGCCACCCTACGGAACCTCACGCGTTTCTCCTCCCCTTGGCGCCGACCGACGGGGAGGACCTCTCCACCACCACCGTGGTGGATTTGATCACCGCGACCGCGACGGACCCGACTTGCAGGTCTAGAGCGTCCACGGCTTCCCGGCTCATCAACGAGACGATCCGGAACGGCCCCGCCTGCAGGTCGACCTGCGCCATCACCGCGTCCTTGGTCACCGCGGTGACGATCCCCCGCAGCCGGTTACGCGCCGACGACTCGTCGGCGGCGCCATCCGGCTGGTCGCTGAGCGCACGGGCGAACGCCGCCAGGTCGACGCCGTCGATCACGCGGTGCCCGTGCTCATCACGAGCCGCAGCCAGCCGTCCGGCGTCCACCCACCTGCGTACGGTGTCCGCGCTGACCCCGAGCAGCTCGGCCGCCTCACTGATCCGAAACGATGTCACAGGGGCCAGACTAGGTTCTCGCATACGCAAAGCAAAAGGGCCTTGTGAGCTAGCAAATACTGGACTTTTAGTGTGTCTGGTATCGGAGATGCGTGAGCCTAAGTGCCATGGCCCGCCAGCAGTGTCGCCAGCCCGGCATCATTGCCGGATGCCAGAAGCGATGGAATGCGCGTGGGTCAGTCGAGGCGCTAGCTCTGCCGCGGAAGCTCCAGCCGATCAATCGTGATCGGCTCGCCAGTCGCTTGGACGAAGGCGTCGTAGCAGAGCAACTGCGCGGATTCGACCCTCATGGCGTCGCGCAACGCCCGGACCGTCATGTCCGCCAGCGCACGATGGCGGATGCCTCGCCCTGCGCTGTGAAAACTTGACCAGTTCGGCACGCCCGTGTTCCTCCACCACCGCTTGGGTCTATCCCACCCATCGGCGGCGAGCCGCTTCTGATCCTCATTGGACAGTTGCCGGTCTTGAGGCAGGTACTTGTTGCTCGCCACCTCGGCCCAGATCCCGTCGAAGTCACCACCGCAGAGGTACTGCGCGAAGCAGCTCTTTTCGCGCGAGTCCGAGATGATCAGCACCATGTGTTCTTCCCGCGCCGCCAACTCAGTGAGCACCACGTCGAGTCGGGCGGCGAAAACTGACCAGTCGTAGTCCATGGCCTGCGTTGTATCGCATATCGCCGCCGCGCCGCAGATCTCGATCCGTGCCCTCTGGAGCTGATCATGGGTCAGTCGCCGTGGTAGAGGCGATTCAGATCTGCCAATTGGACGTCGGGGCGTTGCTTCGCCGCGCTGAGCAGTTCCCGGGTGAAACCGGTACGCGAGAACAGCAGCAGGGTGGGCTCGGCGGCGACCCGCTCCGGCGGCAGCAATTCGCGAAGGTGTTCCAGTCGGACCAGCTCGGCGCCGTCAACCGGCTCGGTGTTGCTTTTGGCTTCGC
>JBOGDL010000290.1:0-2994 GCA_050701815.1 Micromonosporaceae bacterium
CTGGTGATCTCGCGGGGGGAGCTAGCGGGATCGTCGGCCGCGACGGGGAGGAGGATCCGTCATGATCGAAAATTTGCTCAACCTGCTTCGCCAGAAGGAACCGCGCCCGAAGTACGAAGGGCGACACCGCGCGGACCCGCCACAGCAGCGGGTAGGAGGAACGGATAGCGAGCCTGTCGCCAGCTATAGAAGTCTGATGTGGACGGGCTCCACCACAGACAATTGACCCGGCCAAACCCATGCACTGGTGAGCCGATCTGATAAGCAGATGCCCGCCCCGGGAGGATCCCGGGGCGGGCATCTGTCACATGTGGAGAAAGAAAAGTCTGACGGAGGGTCTAGCCCTTCGACTCCTCGTCCGCAGTGTCGTCACCGGCGACCGCGGCCTCGTCTCCGCTGGCGACCGCAGCCTTGCGGCGGCGGGACGCCACCATGAGAGCTGCGCCGCCACCGACCAGCGCCGCGCCGGTCGCTGCCAAGACGCCAACCTCGGCGCCCGTCACGGGCAGCTGCGGCTCGGAACCGCCAGAGCCACTGTCACCGTCGTTGCCGTTGCCGCCGCCGTTGCCGCCGCCACCGGGCTTGGTGACCACGTTGCTCGGCGGGCTGGTGGGCTCCTCCGGGTCATCAGGCTCGGTCGGCTCGGGTTCGGTCGGCTCCGGGTCGGTCGGCTCCGGGTCGCCGCCGCACGGGGGCACCGGGATCGGGACCTCGTCGGGGCAGCCCGGAGGCTTGTCATTGTCATCGTCGCGGTGGTCCACCGGGACCACGGTGACGTGATTATCCATCGGAGCGACCGGTGAGTGGCCGTCCGCTATGGCTGGTCCGGCGAAGAAAGCGCCCGCCAGCGCGGCCACTGCGACACTGAACGCAAGCGCGCCCGTCCGTGTCACGGCGACCCCTGCACGTGTCCTCCGCCTTGTGGTGATGCTTGCAGCGCGAACCGTTGCGCGCATTGAAGAACCTCCCCGTCCGCATTTGATAGCTCAAAGTCGATTAACGCGGCCTCCGATCGTACGGGAAGATCGCGAATACAAACACGCCGGTCGGCAGGTTTTTGCGCGAATGGGGCTAACAGTTGGTTAACGGTTTGCGTCGCCGACTTCCCAACTGGGCGTGGCGCTGGGAGGCGCTGACGTGCCGCCGTACTCAATCAGGACCAGCGCGATGTCGTCGTCCAACTCACCGTCGACCCACTCCATCAACGCGCTCTCCAACGACGCCAGCCCGTCACCGACAGTGCCGTGGCCGAGCAGCCCCGCCGCGCGTTCCTGGATCGGGAAGAACTCGCCGGTGCGGCGTGCCTCCGCCAAGCCGTCGGTGTAGAGCAGCAGACGGTCTCCCGGCTCCAAACGCTCCACCCGGGGGCGGGCCACCGGCAGGAAACCCAGCGGCGGAGCCACCGCGGGCGGGTCAAGCGAGATCACCTCGCCAGCACGTAGCAACAGTGGCGCCGGATGGCCGCAGTTCAACACGGTCAAAGTGCCGCCGCGCTCCTCCACCAGCGCCGAGGTGACGAAGTCCTCATAGCCCACTGATCGGGCCACCGCGCGATCCAGGTCAGCCACCACGGCACGCAGATCCGCGCGCTCGTACGCGACGTGCCGGTACGAGCCGAGCACCACACTGGCCAGGCGCACCGCGTCGAGTCCCTTGCCGCGCACATCGCCGATGATCAACCGGCACCCGTACGGGGTGTCCAGCGCCTCGTACAGGTCCCCGCCGATGCCTGCCTCAGCGCTCGCGGAGACGTACCGGGTGGCGATCGCCAGGCTGCCCACCTGCGGCCCGATCGGTCGCAGCACCGCGCGTTGAGCCACCGAAGCCAGCCGGGACAACTCCGCCAAGCGGTGACTTTGCCGTTGCCGCACCACACCCACTGCCGCGGCGATGCCGGTGAGCAGCACGACCGCTGCGATCTGCGCGAAGTGGTGGATCTTCGGCGGATCGGTGCTGAGCAGGGTGAATCCGGTTGCGAGCACCAGGCAGACCGCGCCCACGCTCACCACCGTTCGCCACGTGGCGAAGGCGGCCGCAAGCAGCGGCGGTGTCGCGAGCAGCCCCAGATAGTCCGCCTGTGGCCCGTTCGCGAGTTCAATCCCCGTGATCAACAAGAGCAGCACAAAGGAGGCGGCGACCCCGGTTTTCACATCGGGATTGACACGCTGTTGGGTAGATGGCGGCCGAAGCATATGCCTAACTCTGTGGGGGACGGGGTGGAGCTGAGATCGTCGTTCACACAGCATGCCCCGAATTCCTCAGTGATGGCGCCCTTCTCACCCGGATAGCCGACTAGGACCGTCCAAACGGCCGGCGTCTGCGTTAAGTGGTCGTGCCAGGCTCAAGCTGTCACGACATGAGGCGGCTCGGGAGCACGAGTTCGCAAGGAGCCTTCTGGCCTTCGCGTAGAAGCGCGTCCACCAGATGGGGTGCAGGCGAGGCGCGACGCAGGAAGCGTGAGACCGAGTCGCTGTGGCGCGCGAAGGCAGGGGGGCGGGCGTCACATAAGGGGTGGCGAGACATCAGTCTCGCCACCCCTTCGTGTGTGCGTGCTTCAGTTGTCTGCCTGGTCAGGCCAGGCGGGCAAGGCCGATGTCACAGCCCGCCGGTGGTCACCAGGTCTGGCGGTGTCAGCGGAACCGTGCCGGTGACCACGTCAGTTGCGGAGTGCTGTTGCAGCCAGGTGATCAATGCGTCCGAGGCGATCTCGCCGTTCGCCGACTTGTACAGCGCAGCGACCCCGGCCACGTGCGGGCTCGCCATCGACGTGCCGCTGAACGTGGCGGTCTTGCCACCCGGAACCGTCGACGTGATGTCAACGCCGGGCGCGTACCCCTCTACGCAGTTGCCCCAGTTGGTGAAGCTGGCTGAGGCGTCCTTCTTATCCGACGCGGCCGTGGTGAACACGCCCTGCGCGCCCGCGGGAGAACTCAGGCAGGAGTAGTTGGACTCGTTGCCAGCCGCCACCGCGAGGAACACCCCGGACTCGGCGAG
>JBOGDL010000291.1:0-8186 GCA_050701815.1 Micromonosporaceae bacterium
CCTCCAGCGCCAGCAGCGCCGGCGCCAGCAACACCAGCGCCCGTACGCTCCACAACGTGGCCAGCAGCATCAGCCGGTTCCGCTCGATCAGGTAGAGCTTCAACGGGTTCCGGGAGAACTCGTACCGATGCACCGCCACCGCGTTCGGCACGCACACCACCCGCGCGCCCATCCGCCAGGTGCGCACCGACAACTCAGCGTCCTCGTGGTAGGCGAAGTACTCCTGGTAGAACCCCTCCAGCCGCTTCCAGTGAGCCGCCGTGGTGAGCATGCACGCGCCGCTGCCGCCCAGCGTGTCGAAGGGCTCAACCCGGTCCTCGGGCCTGCCGAACCGGCCACACCAGGAGAGCCCCAGCACGTGAATCGGGTTGGCGCCAGCGTTGATCAGCGACGGGTCGTCGGCCAGCCGCACGCTGCCCACCGCCACCCCCACGCCGGCCTCGCCGACCGCGTGAACCAGCCGCCCCAGAGCCCACGGGTCCACCACGCAGTCCGAGTTCACCAGCGCGATGTAGTCGCCGCTGGCGATCGCGGCGCCGGCGTTGCAGCCACCGGCGAAGCCCAGGTTCACACCAGGGCGCACCACCACAACCCCCGGCAAGCCAGCCAGCATGGCCACGTCGGACGTGGTGCAGCCGTTGTCCACCAGCACCACTTCGGTGTCCACGTCGCGGGAGCGCAGCAGCGCCCGCACCGCATGTGGCAGCCAGGGTTCAGCCTGGTACGCGAGCACCACCGCCGACACCCGGGGCCGCGGGCCGGCGCGGCTCATCGCAGCGCCCCGTCGGCGGTCAGCGCATGCCGGAGGCTGTCACGCCAGTGGGGCAGCGGGGCCAACCCGGCCAGCCGCAACCGTTCGCAGCCCAGCACGCTGTGTCGGGGCCGGCGCGCCGGGCGGGCCAGGCGCTCTGAGGTGATCGGCCGCACCCGGGCAGGGTCGTGCCCGGTGATCGCCAGCACCTCCTGGGCCAGGCCGTGCCAGGTGGTCGCGCTGGACGCGGTGAGGTGATACACCCCCGCAGGCGCCGTGTCCGCGACCGCGGCTTGCCCGAGAGCGATCAGGCGCCGCGCCAGCTCCCGGCACCAAGTCGGCTGTCCTCGCTGGTCAGCCACCACGTCGATGGGGCCGGACGCGGCGGCGCGGCGCAGCATCGTGGTGATGAAGTTGGGCCCGTGCGCGCCGTACAGCCAGGCGGTGCGCACCACGTACCCGGTGTCCGGCAGCACCTTGAGCGTCGCCTGCTCGCCAGCCAGCTTGCTCCGCCCGTACGCGTTGATCGGCGCCGTGGGCCAGTCCTCGGGGTACGGCGCCGTGGCTTCGCCGTCGAACACGTAATCCGAAGAGACGGCAATCAGCCGGGCCCCGGCGAGATCACACGCCTCGGCCAGGGTTCGCACCGCGTGCCCGTTCACGGCGAAGGCCGTGTCCTCGTCCGACTCCGCGCCGTCCACGTCGGTGTACGCCGCGGCGTTCACCACCACGTCGTGCCCGGTCACCAAAGCGTTGACGGCCACCGGGTCGGTGATGTCGAGTTCGGCCCGGGTCGCGGCCGTGACCTGCGCGGCCGGGTCGCGTCGTAGCGCCGCGACCAGCTCGGCGCCCAGCATCCCGCGGGCGCCGGTGACCAGCCAGCGGGTCACCGCCGGAACCCGATCCCGAGCGGGCGCCGCGCTGCCAGCTGGCTCATGGACGCTGCGGGGGCGGCCCCGGCGGTCGGTCGGGAGATGGCGGCGGACTCTGCAACGGCCGCCACCAGGAAGGATTGTCCTGATACCAGCGCACCGTGTCAGCCAGGCCCTGATCGAAGCGGACCTGCGGCGCGTACCCCAGCTCGCTGAGCTTGGTCATGTCCAGGGCGTACCGGCGGTCGTGGCCCTTGCGGTCCGGAACCTGCCGCACCGAGCTCCAGTCCGCGCCGCACGCCTCGAGCAGCCGGGCCGTCAGCTCACGGTTGGCAAGCTCCACGCCGCTGCCGATGTTGTAGATCTGGCCGGCCTTGCCGTGCTCAAGCACGAGTTGCACGGCACGGCAGTGATCGTCCACATGCAGCCACTCCCGCACGTGCTCGCCGTCGCCGTACAGCGGCACGGGGGCGCCGTCCATCAGGTTGGTGACGAACAGCGGGATCACTTTCTCGGGAAACTGGTACGGCCCGTAGTTGTTGCAGCACCGGGTGATCACCACGTCCAACCCGTGGGTCTGGTGACACGCCAGCGCCAGCAGGTCAGAGCCGGCCTTGGAGGCCGAGTACGGGGAGCTGGGCGCCAGCGGGCTCTCCTCGGTGAACGCGCCGGTCGAGATGGAGCCGTACACCTCGTCGGTGGAGATGTGCGTGAAACGGCTGACGCGATGCTTCACCGCGGCGTCGAGCAGCACCTGGGTCCCGAGCAGGTTCGTGGTGACGAACGGCGCCGCGGTCTCGATGGAGCGGTCGACATGCGACTCAGCCGCGAAGTGCACCACCGCGTCGTGGCCTCGGAGCAGCTCGTCCACCAGCACCGGGTCGCAGATGTCGCCCTCGACGAAGCGGAACCGAGGATGCGACGCCACGCTGGCGAGGTTGTCCCGATTGCCGGAGTACGTGAGCTTGTCGAGCACGGTCACAGAGGTGGCCGCATGCCCCGAATAGTCGCCGGAGAGCAGGCTGCGCACGTAATGCGAGCCGATGAATCCAGCGCCACCGGTGACGAGGAGCCGCAGGTTAGGCGATGCCGAGATCACAAGGAGTAAAGCGTAGGCGGGCTCGCGGTCCGCGTCTGCCGAACCGCCAGTTTCCCGCCGGGGCCAGTGGCAGGGGCGCGGCGGGGCGCTTTGGCAGCGCATGGCCGGGGCGTGGCAGCGTGGCGATGGGGGCGCTCGGCAGCAGCTGCCAAGCGCCCCCATCTGGCGTCACACCAGGGCGAACGAAGTCGTCAGCCCTTCGCGAACACGTTGTAGTACGCCTGCTGACCGAGGAAGTCCGAGACGAAGATCCCGCCCACACCGGAGCCGTGCACCGAGAAGTGCTTCACGGAGTACAGCGGCACGTTGGGGCAGTGTTCCTTCATGATCGTCTCGTCCAACTTCATCCACTCTGGGCCGGCCTTCTCGGCGTCCAGCTTGGAGATCCGGTCGATCTCAGAGTTGATCTCGGGGTCGTTCAGGTACGAGGTGTTGTTGTTCCCCGAAGCTGAGATCGTCTCGCCGTCGAAGAGCGGCTGAACCGTCGAAGCCCCGCTGGGCCAGTCGCCGATCCACGAGGACATGTACAGGTCGTACGGGTTGTCCTTCTCCTTGGTCTCAGTGTTGTGCTGGGTGTCGTCGATCGACTGCAAGGTCACCTTGAACCCGGCCTTCTCCAGGCTCTCCTTGACCACGGAAGCCTGCTGCGGGTACGGGTCGGTGGTGCGGTGCAGCATCACCAGCTTGGGCTTCTTGCCGTCCAGCAGCGCCTTGGCCTTCTTCGCGTCTCCGGTGGGCGGCGCCTGGTAGGGGTTCTTGTACTCCTCGTACCCGATGGTGGTGGGGGTGAGGATGGTGTGCGTGATCTTCCCTTCCGCGTCGCCGCCCGCGGTCCTCAGGATGTTCTCCTTGTCCAGGGCGTACGCGATCGCCCGGCGGGTGTCCACGTCGGTCACCCGCTGGTTGTTGATCCGCAGATACCACACCAGCGCGGTGCCCGCCTGCAGGGTGCGGTCCTTGAGGTCGGTGTCGTCGAGCACCGCATTGGTCAGCTCCTGCGGCACGCCGTCCTGAGCCACCGCGAACTTGTCATTGCCCGAGTCGGCGATCACCCGCTCGGTCGCCGCGTTCATGTCCGGGCCGATCTCGACCTCGAAACTCTCGGGGTACTGGTGCCGGATCGCGTCGGACTTGGGGTCCCACTCGTCATTGCGCTCCAGCACAATCCGGGTGTCCCGCTTGTACTCGACCATCTTGTACGGGCCAGAGGAGACGATCTTGGTGTCGTAGTCGGACTCCGAGTCCTGGTCCTTCGGCACCGGCACCGTGGTCGTCATCGCCCCTGCGAAGGGCATGTCGCAGTGCGGCTCGTCGAAGTTGAACGTGAGGTCCTGACCCTTGACGTCCAGGTTCGGGGGCACGTCCTCCTTGGTCTTGTACGGGCCCGCCCACACCGAGGAGAAGTCGGAGTCGCCAGCGAGCCACTCCTGGATGTAGGTCGCCCCGTCGTCGAAGGTGGGGGAGAAGGAGCGGCCGATCCCGTACGCCACGTCGGCCGCGGTGATCTTGTCACCGGTCTCGAACCGGACGTTGTCCTTAATGGTGAACTTCCAGGTCTTGCAGTCGTCGTTGACATCCTTGCCGGGGCCGGTGGCGAGGTCGCCGACCAGCTTCATGCCGCCCTTGCCGTCCTCTTTGAAGGCGGTGAGGGTGCGGTACATCAACTGACCCAGCGCCCAACCCGAGACGGTGTACGTCTGTTGCGGGTCGAGGTGGGTGTAGTCGGTCTCCCGGATGATGGTGACCGTGCCGCCCTCCTGAGCGCCTGTCACCGCAGGCGCCGGGCCCAGCGAGTCCTTCGGGTCAGTGGCGATCACACTGCTGCGGTTTCGGAGGTCGCCGCCCGCAGCGTCTTCGCCGGTGTTCGCGGTGCAAGCAGACAACGACGCGGCCAACGCCAACGTCGTCACCGCGGCGAGCGGCGTGCTCCCCCGCTTCCTGAGTCGCATCCTTTGATACCTCCTTGCTCCACTCCACCTACCTGAGCCGACGGCGAGCGGTGAACCGTTTGGGCGTCGACTGGGGCGAGTGAAGGAAAACTTCAGGGTCACGCAGACTATAGACAGGATCCGTGTCAGCCATGTGACCGCGGGCGACGCCGAGTCCCTGCTCACGACGCGACGAAGGCAGGAGCGAACCCAGGTGAATGAACCCGCAAGGCGCCGCATCCGCCGTGCGGCCTCGCCGGATGTCCCGGCAATCGTGGCGTTGTTGGCCGAGGATCCGCTGGGTGCGGCACGGGAATCTCCTGATGACCTGACGCCGTACCAACGCGCCTTCGAGGCGATTACCTCTGACCCGCGTCAGCTTCTCGTTGTCGCCGAGCGCGATGGCGCGATCGTCGGCACGCTGCAGCTGACATTCCTGCCAGGGTTGTCCCGGCGAGGCGCCACCAGGGCCCAGATTGAAGGGGTACGGGTCGCGGCCTCGGAACGAGGCGCCGGACTCGGCGGCCAGCTGATCAACTGGGCGGTTGAGAAGTCCCAGCGGCGCGGATGCCAGGTGGTGCAGTTGACTTCGGACGCCAGCCGTGCCGACGCCCACCGGTTCTACCAGCGATTGGGTTTCGCACCTTCCCATGTCGGGTTCAAGCGGGCGTTGTGACGAGCCTCAACTTGCTGTAATAGAATCTGTTACAGCAAAGGAGGAGCAATGGCGGCGAACAGCCGGTTGACCATCGCGACGCATGCGCTGGCGTGGCTGGCGCTGGCGCAGCGCCGCGGCCAGGAGATGCTGACCTCGGACCAGGTCGCAGCCAGCGTCAACACCAACCCCGTGATCATCCGACGCAGCCTCGGGGAACTGCGGCGAGCCGGCTTGGTGAAGGTCCGTCACGGCGCCGGCGCTGGTTGGAGTCTGGCCCTGGCGCCGGAGCAGATCACCCTGCTCCAGGTGTACGACGCTGTTGGGGCGGCCCCGCCGTTCGGGCTGCACCGGAGCGAGCCCAATCTGGAGTGTCCGGTCGGTCGGGGCATCCGGCCCGCGCTGCGTGGGGTCTACGACCGCGTCGATCAGGTGATGCGACGGGAGTTGGCGGACACGTCGATCGCCGACGTGCTTCACGAGACGCTGAGTGAACTGTGACCAAGGCGCCGCCGGGACCGCTGCCGCACTGCCCTAAGCGGCATGAGGTGCACCGACAACTACAAGGAGCAAGTCCGGTGGAAGCTGTGCGGTGTCCAGTCGTCGAACTGCGGCAATACACACTGCGTCCGGGACAGCGAGACGTCCTGATCGATCTGTTCGACCGGGAGTTCGTCGAGTCCCAAGAGGCAGCAGGCATGACCGTGCTGGGACACTTCCGCGACCTGGACAACCCCGATCGGTTCGTCTGGCTCCGTGGCTTTCCAGACATGCCACGCCGTGCCAAAGCGCTGGAGAGCTTCTACGGCGGGCCGGTTTGGCGCGGGCGCCGCGACCAAGCGAACGCGACGATGATCGACTCTGCTGACGTGCTGCTGCTGCGGCCAGCCTCGGCGCGGGGTGGCTTCCCGGCGCCGGTCAGCCCCCGCCCAGCCCCCGGAGAGTCGGCGCCGTCGCCGGCGTCGGTCGTCCTCGCCACGATCTGGCACGGCGATCGCCCCTTCGACAACGAGTTCGTCGAGTTCTTCGAGCAGCGAGTGCAGCCGGTGCTGGCCGAGACCGGCGGTGAGCCGGTGGCGTACCTGCGATCGGAGCATGCCCCCGAACACCTTCCCGGCGCTGCCCGTGCGTACCGGCGAGGAGGTCTTCGTGTGGTTCGCCAGATTCGCCGACGAAGGCCACGTCGACGATCACCTTGATCGCCTGCAGTCCTCAGAACGCTGGCGCGAGGAGGTGCTGCCTGCCCTTTCGGCGCGGTGGAGCACAAGGCCGCAACAGCTGCGGCTGGCGCCGGCTGGTCGGTCAATGCTGCGGTGAGCGGCCGTCGAGGGTGAGCAGGTGGTAGGGCACGTCTGCGACAAATCGGCGCAATCAACCGCCCTCGGCGTGGCGGGTCGGTCGCTCCGAAGGCCCTGGGCATGACCACGGAGCCCAGAGATTCCCGCCACGATCGCTTCCCGCTCCTCGTCGGCGACCACGCCAAGACTCCCCGCGCTGGCCGACGCGACACCTTAATAGGATCGGACGTATGTCGGCCGATGAGTTGCCCCTCCTCGAAGCGCTACTCGATGCCTTCGACCGGCTGTTCGACCGCAAGACCACCGTGGTCGACGTGCGTGCCTTGCTCTTTGCCACGGCAAGGGGTCTGGGAGATCCGGCCTTCGTTGAAGATGTGGCAGCGGCTGAGTCGGCGCTGAAAGCGATCATCAAGTCGGGCCAAGGGCCGGCTGAGGCTGTGGAGCAGGCACTCGACGCCGTGGATCCGCTCCGGCGCAGGATCGCCGCGTGGTTGTAGCCGGACTGGTGCCACTTCACCCGTGCGTGAGGGTCACGGGATCGGGTACTGGCAAACGCACTTGCGCGGAGCAGAAAATCCACCGAAGTGCGGGCGGCCTAGGCCTTCGAGTCCGGCTTCCAGTCTTGGACGAGGAGCCCGAGCAGCACCTCGTCCATGAACTCGCCCATCATCCAGCCCGAGGAGCGCAGCACGCCCTCGCGGACGAAGCCGTTGCGTTCGGCTGCGCGTAGCATCGCGGCGTTGTCCGACAGTGTCTCGATCTGCAATCGGTGCAGGCCACGCACAACGAAACCGTAATGACACAGCACCGCGACCACATCGGTGCCGTAGCCCTTGCCACGAGAGGACGGCAGCATCTGCAACCCCAGGTGCACGGACCGGTTGTGGTTGTCGATTTTCCACAGCTCCGCGGCGCCGATCAGCGTGCCGTCGTCCAGCTCCACCACGGAGAACGAGGCCTCCCGCTGGTCCGTGTCGTCCACCACGAACGACGACTGCTTCGAGCCGGGCGTGGTCGGCCGCCACGGCCCGCCGTTGGCCCGGGAGGCGTTGACCACGTCGTCGTGGAGCTCGGCCTGCAGTATCGGGATGTCGTCCTCGTGCCGGGCCCTGAGCCCGACCTTGCCGCCCCTCAGCATGCAAGCTTCCTATCCAACCGGGCTGGCGGGCGGCAAACCAATAAATAGTCAGCGGCGCCAGCCATGTGACCGCGTGCGACAGCTTCCCTCTGCTCGCGACCTGAGGAGACAGCGGGAAACGCAGATGAATGAAACCAGCGAAGCTCCAGCACACGGCATCCGCCGTGCCATGGCGAGCGATGTCCCGGCAATCGTGGCGATGCTTGCTGAGGACCCGCTCGGCGCGGCACGGGAATCCCTGGAGGACCTGACGCCGTATCAGCGGGCGTTCGAGGCGGTTGACTCTGATCCCGGCCAACTCCTGGTTGTCGCAGAACGCGACGGCGTGGTCGTCGGCACATTGCAGCTGTCTTTCCTGCCGGGACTGTCCCGGCGGGGCGCCACCAGGGCCCAGATTGAAGGGGTACGGGTCGCGGCCTCGGAACGAGGCGCCGGACTCGGCGGC
>JBOGDL010000292.1:0-8873 GCA_050701815.1 Micromonosporaceae bacterium
CGAACACCTTGCCCCCACACTGCGACCTTGCTCAGGTCCAAACGACCATCGCCATCACGGCAGCAGATACGCCGCTTCCACGCGCAGGATCCCCGCGTTCACGTCGCAGTTCTTTCTGGTGCCCTGCCGAGGGCACCAGAAGGAACTGAAGTTCGGCCCCCCGTCGGCGGGCCGTCGTTGTTTCGCGCTTGGACTGGGTTCCTGCTGGTGTCGGTGGTTGTGACCGGTTGTCGGATCGCCGGCGCGTTTGATCAGCGAGGCTGGGCGCGTCAACCCGTGGTGCCTGTTTGACGGGGCCTTTTAGCATCGCCAGCAAAACTGTCCAGGGAGCCAGTGGGGAACTGCATGCGCCACTTCAACCGCGCGGACAAGACCGGTCGCCGCTGGATGTTGTCGTTGCTCAGCGCGATGTTGCTGGTTCCACTGTTCGCCGCCTGCCAAGGTCCGGGCCCGGATCCGAAAGCGAACAAGCAACCACCGGCGAAGGTGAGCCCGATGCCATCCGCCAGTGGAAGCGCTCGGATGGTGGCGGAGCGTG
This sequence comes from Micromonosporaceae bacterium, assembly GCA_050701815.1. Lineage (GTDB taxonomy): Bacteria > Actinomycetota > Actinomycetes > Mycobacteriales > Micromonosporaceae > WHSM01. The sequence continues at coordinate 539 of JBOGDL010000292.1, forward strand.
AATGTCGCCCCGGACAAACTGAGCCGTGCGTGCACACCGACCTTCTCACCGGGTTGACCGACCATTCCGGGCAGGGACATGGCTTCTACGTTGCTCCCAAACAAATGTTCGTCGGCTCCAACCTCAGTCTGACCAAGCTCAGGTGGAGGACATGGGGTGAACAGATCGCACGCGCAACGGGCCGTGTGACAGCGACCAACTGTGACCCCAGCTGCGCCGAGGGAACAACCGACGACCACGGCCCCGTGGTGATCGAGGTGTTCCACCCGGCGACCTCTAACCAGAACAAGCTCTACACCTGCGCGCGCGCCAAACGACCGGGCAAGGCTTGGGGGTCGGTCGACCCCTCCCTCAAGAAGGTGTGCCTCAGCTGATGTGCTTGACCTCGTCCCACCAGGAGTGCCCCGGCGTTAGTCGGCGCGAGCGCCGGTCTCCGGATCCCAGGCATCGGCGGACGCTTGTGCCGCCATTAGTTCCTTGTGGCGCTCTTTCAGAGATTCAAACCTGCGTCACCATCAGACTCCCTGACGGCGGTACCCGTCACGTCGTAACTTGCTGTGCCTACCGGGCACATTGAGCGTCGAACCTTCAATCACAGGTTCAAGGTTCGTATCCTGACAGGTTGGGTGCGCAGATTTCCTTGATCGGTCACACTCGCCAACCTTCCCCAGCGTCACAGGCCCACCGATGATGGCATGCGGGGACAGTCCGATCAGCGATGGCGTGAGGCTGGCTCTGGCCTATGAGAGCACAGGCCAGAGCCACGATCGGCTTCGAAGCTGGCTACAGGCAGCCGGCTACCCGGCCGGCACGGGCACGGGAGCGCCCAGGTACGGGAACTCCGAGCGGAGCACGCCGGTGGCCGAGCTCGCGTCCAGACCCAGGGAGACCGGGACGTTCAACAAGAGCTCGAACATCGCCTCCGGGGTGGGCTCCGTGAGGCCCCTCCCGTTGCGCTTGGTCACGCCGTACGAGGCGGCAGAGCCGACCTCGTACCGCAGCACATCGGGGAAGACGACGTTGCTGAACTGCGTCCCGTGCGACTTCGGGTCCGAGGCGGTGCCCATGGCTGCGACCACCCTGGCGGTCTGCTCCCGCACCAGGTCCCCGTAATTGACGTGATCGTCGCTGGGAACCGTGGCGTTGTAATCAACCTCCTCGTTCCCCTCGGAGAAGTCGAAGAGCGAGTTGACCAGCGGGTTCGCACACCGGTTTATCTGCCGCCAGCCGCCGGAGTCGGTCGCCAGCGTGGTCACCCCCCAGAAACCGATGTGGTGGACGCCGAACACCTCGGCAGGCGCCTCCAGCACGATCGAACTGACATTCGTCCCAGCGAAGAGATTCGCCGCCTGAGCAGGGTCGAAGTCGTCCAGGTCGAGCGGGGCGCCATTGGCCACGGCCGTCTTCACCGCGGTGATGACCGTCCCTTCGATATAGAACGGCTCCGCCGCGCCACCGGCCCAGAGTTGGATTCCAGAGTCACCGGTCAGCTGGGTCTCTGTGTGCCCGCTGGCCACGACTTCTCCCAGCGCGCTCCGGTCACGGGCAGCTTCGCCGACAAGCTTGCGCAACTCCACCGGCTGGCGTCCGGTCGCGTCCCGCGAGCCGAACGTGACGCGAAAGGTGATCTCTTCGACCGCGTCGCCGTCCGTGTCGATCTTGAATTCGTACATTGCCTCTGGGTGGAAGCCGTCCTTTCCAGACAGTGGGTTGACATTCATCACGAACACCGTCCCGAGCTGACCGGGAAACAGGTACACATCGCTGATGTCCAGGCGTGGGTCCTGCCGGGCGAGGGGAGAGTCCAGATGATGCGACACGGCGACTCCTGGGAAGTGACCCCTGCGCACAGGGGTGTGAGAAATCGAGGTGAGTTGCGACGCCCTAAGGCGTGCGAGCAACCATAGGAACGGTCGGCAACGACGGCAAGGCACACATTTCACAGTGAGGACGCTCGGCTGTGTCAAACTGCTGCGTCAGCTACCGTGACTGACGCCTGGCCATGACGCGGCGCGAAACTCGCGGCGCCTTGCAGCGTTGAACCATCTGCTCCGAGCACAGCGAGCACAGCGTTAGAAGCGCGTCACCCGTCTTGTGGCCGGTGGCGTCATGAGAAGGTAGGGTCACCGCACCCAAATTTGCCTTGCCCATCATGCAACCGGGGATTGTGATGCGTGAACCTTCGACGCCGCCCACCAACCCTGGACGGCGTACGGCCGCGAAGTCCCGAGCGCAGCACGCCAGAGGCGCCAGGGACAGCGTGAACACCCAGCCCGACGGGCGCCGGATGGTGTTCGTCGCCATGCTGCCCGCCGCCGTGGTCACGCTGATCGCCGTGGTCCTCGTCGGTCTCATCGCGTACACCAGTGGCGCCACGTTGGAAGACATCGACCAACCCATCGGCTTGGCGCTGATCGCGGGTGTGTTGCTCGCGTTCGCCGTGTTGACCTGGGGGTGGTCTGTCGCCTCCATCGAGGTGCGGGGAGCAACCAACCGAACCGCGGCATTGCGGCGAAGCGCTTCGCGTTCCAAGGCGGAACTGGCCGCCGCCCGGGAAGAGTTGGCGCAGCTGGAGACAGAACTTGAGTCCGTGAAGCGCGAGAGCGCGTCCGCGCTTCGCAGCGCCGCCGTGGATGCGGCCAGAGCCCGCCACGACGGACATGTTGACATCGGCGACCCCGCTGGCCGTGAACTTCAGGTTGAGGTCTTCGTCAACCTCGCCCGCAGACTTCAGTCCTTGGTCCATCGTGGAATCGGGGCATTGGACGAACTGGAGAACGAGGTCGAGGACCCGGACCTGCTCAAGGGTCTATTCCAAGTGGACCATCTCGCCACCCGGATCCGGCGCCACACCGAGAATCTCGCCGTTCTCGGCGGCGCCGTGCCGCACCGGCAGTGGACCCGGCCGGTCAGCGTCAGCGACGTGCTGCGATCCGCGATGGCCGAGATCGAACACTATTCGCGGGTGAAGCTGGTGCCGCCGGCGCCGGGAACGATACGTGGGCATGCTGTCGCCGACCTGGTTCATCTGGTCGCGGAGCTGGCCGAGAACGCCACCATGTTCTCGCCACCACACAGCCAGGTGTTACTACGGGTTGAGCAGGTCACGGCCGGCCTGGCGATCGAGGTTGAAGACCGCGGTCTGGGCATGCCCAAAGACGAACGTGGTCAGATGAACGTGCTGCTTGCGTCCCCGGAGCAGGCGGTGCCCGCCGAGCTGCTCCAGGATGGCCGGATCGGACTGTACGTGGTCTCGTCGCTTGCCCGGCGCCACGGCATCGCGGTCCAACTTCAGGGGAACATCTACGGCGGCACCCAGGCTGTCCTGGTGCTCCCGCACACCATGCTGGGTGAGCTCCCCGAGGAGCACGAGCCGAAAGCCTTGGTGTCGTCAGAGGCCCCGCCACGGGCGGCTCAGCCAGCGGAATCCTTGCCACGTCACGGCGCCGCCTCGCCACGGCCGCGTGGCCGCGCCACGGTGCCTCGCTCTGCGGAAACGGCGCCTCGCTCTCCAGAACACGAGGAGCTCGACCGCGAAACTTCAGGGTCACCGTCAGCGCACCGGCCAGATGGAGCGGTCGCCACGCAGGCCCGGCGCGCCTCACATTCCAGAGAAGCTCCCACCCACGACGTGGAGACCTCGGCGCATCACGTGGTGCCGTCCGCGTCAACTCGGCGGTCCCAGGCCCCCGAAGGCCCGCGCCCGGCGTTGCCTAGGCGGCGCCGGCAGGAGCACATGGCTCCCGAACTGCTGGAGCCGTCCCAGGGCGCTGGGCGGCTGGACGAGGTCGAACATAACCCGCAGCTGATGGCGACGTTTCAGGCCGGTTTCCGAATGGGTGAAGAATTCAGCGAGCTTGACAAGTCCGTCGACCCTGACTGGGACCCCCAGGGCCGCAACCAATAGCAGCTTCATGCTCGTGAAAAGGAGTACGCGATCATGGTGGTTGAAGCGTCCTCGAACCAGCCGAAAGATCTTTCTTGGCTCTTGAGCGGACTTGTGCGACGTGTGCCGCACACCCGGAGCGCCCTGCTGCTGTCCTCGGACGGCCTGACGAAGGCCTCGCACGGCCTCGAGAAGGACGGAGCTGACCATATGGCGGCCCTCGCCAGCGGGTTCTACTCGCTGGGACGCAGCGCGGGGCAGCGGTTCGACTCGGGCGGCGAGGTGCGACAGGTCGTGGCCGAACTCAGCAGCTCGCTGCTCTTCGTCTCCGCCGCCGGGCGTGGCGCCCTGTTGGCTGTGCTTGCCGGGCGGGAGGCGGACGCCTCCGTGCTGGGCTATGAGATGGCCATGTTGGTGAAGAGTGTGCGACCCCACCTCGAAACACCGCCCCGCAGATCAGTCGGGTGATTGAGATGGCGAAAGCAGCAGGGCCATGGGTTGATGAGGCGGCGGGGCGGCTGATCCGCCCGTACGCGGTCAGCGACGGACGCACCAAGCCCACGGCTCATTTCGACTTGATGACCATGGTCGCGGCCACCCGCTCCCAGCCCTACAACTACCTCGGGCCGGACCATGCGAGCGTGTTGAACCTGTGCGCGCATCCCGTCACCGTGGCCGAAATCGCGGCGAACGTGCGGCTGCCCGCTGTGGTGGTCAAGGTGCTGTTGTCTGACCTGTTGGAGAGCGGCGCCGTCACTACCCGTTCGTTCGCCCAGGATCCTCTGGAGAACTCCATGAATCTAGAGCTGCTCGAGGCGGTGCGGGATGGTCTCCGTAAACGACTCTGATGTGGTCGATGCCGAAACGCTGCCGGTCGGGATCAAGGTTTTGGTCGCCGGGGGCTTCGGGGTGGGCAAGACCACCTTTGTGGGAGCGGTCAGCGAGATCGAGGCGCTGAGCACCGAGGAGTTGTTGACTGAGGTCAGCGCCGCCACTGACCGTCTGGACGGGGTGGAGAACAAGGCCACCACCACAGTCGCGATGGACTTCGGACGGATCACCCTCAGTCCACAACATGTGCTCTATCTGTTCGGAGCCCCAGGCCAGGAGCGGTTCTGGTTCCTGTGGGACGAGCTGTCCACAGGGGCGCTGGGGGCTGTGATCCTCGCGGACACCCGGCGACTGGAGCACAGTTTCGCCGCGGTGGACTTCTTCGAACGTCGCGGCATCAACTTCCTGGTCGCGGTCAACGAGTTCGACGAGGCTCATCGCTACGACCCGGAGGAGGTGCGCAGCGCGCTGGACTTGAATTCCGAGATTCCAGTGGTTCTGTGCGATGCTCGCGAGAGCGGCTCCGGAATCACGGTGTTGCTCAGCCTGGTGCAGCACCTAATCGACGTGAGGAGGCTTCATGTCAGTGACACACCATGACCGACCGCCTGGGGGCGAAGGAGGTGTCGCGATGCGCCACCTGCTGATCCCACCGGAGGACCGCCATCTGCCGGCCCGGGTGCGGCGGCTGCAGGAACTGGGCATCGGGGGGAAGCCGGACCCCGAGATGGACGAATTCGCCCGTGAGGCGGGCAGGATCCTTGACGCCCGGATCGCCGGGGTCAACCTGATCGACGGGGACCAGCAGTACTTCGCAGGGCTGTACTCCAAAGACCTCGAAGCGGCGGACCCGGCTGACCGGCCAGCCGACCCAGACAAGGGTCGGGTGCTCCACAAGGATCTGGGTTACTGCAGGCACGTGATCGCACGGCGCCGGGCGCTGGTGCTCGAGGACATCCAGGATTTCGCCCGGTTCGCTGTGGACGCTGTGAGAGACCAGACCGGGATTCGCTCGTACATGGGGACTCCGCTGATTGATCGCACGGGTGTGGCGCTGGGGACGGTCTGGGTGGGCGACACCGAGCCCCAACGCTGGGGCCGTGATGGCCTGGAAGTGATCAAAGCGGTCGCGGCGCGGTTGATAGAGCGGCTCGAACGGACAGAGCCCGTGGGTGTCAGTGGCTTTCGTCGCGTGAGGCCGTGAGGCTGATCCGCCGGGGCGGGGTAGGTCTATAGCGCAGGTGAGTCGTCGCTCGGCTTGCTTGATCGGTCGGAAGCTCCGTGTCGGTCCAGCCAACCTGGCCAGAGCCGCCGTGCCACCTCGACCCGGAGCCGCCCCCCGACGTGCATCGACGCGGCCACCCCGCGATAACCGGGCAACACGCCGGACGCGATCACGATGTGTCCGAGTAGCACCGGTGTGATCAGGTACGTGGCCCACTTGTGAACCCAGACCAGCCACACAAAACTCGGCCCGCCAGGGGGTTCCAGGGCGCCCCTAAGCCGGTGGTGTGGTCTTTCCCGGTTGCACCCGGCACCATCGCCGCGCATCGTCCCGTCGCAGCAGCAGGCCGGCGGCAACCAGGAGCCCACCACCGATAAACGGCAGCAGCAACACCAACAGCAGTTGCGTCATCGGCTCGTCGTCGGCGAGGAGCAGGAACGGCGACATGATCAGCCCGCCACCGAGGATGGTGACGCCGAATGCGAGGCTGAGCTTGCTGAGGAACCACCAGGAAGTCGGACCGCCGCCACATTGACCGCAGCATGGCGCCAACCACGAGGGTCCAGAAACCCAGGAAGCCGAGCGCGGTCCAGTCGTCGCTGTCCGGCTTGCCAGACCCCATGAACTCCGAGCCGAGCACCGCGCCGACCGAGCCGAACCACCACAGCGCGATCAGGCCGGCCCCCGCCACCACGGTCCGGGGACGGGTCCGGGGGCGACCTGCCTCCCCCTCCTGCCCGGTGGCTGGGGTCCCCTTGGTGGCCATGAGCGGACTATAGAAAGCGCTGACAACCTGCGCTGCCAGCCAGGGTTCGCCGCGCTGCCCAGGCACGCGTGAGAGCAAACGTGGACCCGGATCGCCGGCTAACGTCCGTCCAGCAGCGGCTGCCGCGGATCCCAGGAGCTGCCGGAGGTGTGGTCGCGGCGACGCCGGGCGATCGCTGACAGGGCCTCCAACACCACCCGATTGCCCAGGTACGCGGTGACGTCAGCGCTGTCGTACGGCGGCGCCACCTCGACCACGTCGACACCCACCACCGGCAGCTCGTAGCAGCAGCGGCGCACCGCGTCGAGCAACTGCCGGGTGGTGAGCCCGCCGGGCTCGGGGGTGCCGGTGCCGGGCGCCATCCCGGGGTCGACCACGTCCACGTCCACCGAGAGGAAGACCCCGTCGCACTCGTCGACGGCGATCATGAACGCCTCGGTGAGGCATTCGTCGAGCCCGCGCGCGACGATCTCAGTCATCTCGTACGAGCGCATCTGCTCGTCCGCCATCCAGCGCAGGGTTTCCGGGCCGGGCCAGAAACCCCGCAACCCGAGCTGCAGGAACCGGTCGCCGCGCACCGCGCCGGACTCGATCAGCCGCCGCATCGGCTGGCCGTGCCCGTACAGGGAGCCGAACGTGACGTCTCCGGTGTCAGCGTGCGCGTCGAAGTGGACCATCGAGACCCGACCCATGCCGAGCACCCGGGCGACGCCGGTGGCGTCGGGCAGCGCGATGGTGTGGTCGCCGCCCAGCGTCACCGGGATCGCCCCGACACGGGCGACGGTGTGCACCGCGTCCTCCAGGGCGGCGATGGAGCGCTGCACGTCGCCGGAGTACATCTCCACGTCGCCGGCGTCGAGGACGCGCAGGTCGCGCAACCCGTCCACCCGCAGCGCCAGGGAGGGCCGGGAGCCGTCCTGCGGCAGGTAGCAGGCCTGCCGGATCGCGTACGGCCCGAATCGGGCGCCTGGACGGTTCGTGGTGCCGCCGTCGAACGGGGCCCCGATGATCACCACATCCGCGTCGGTGAAGGAGGTGGGGTCCGACAGGTCGCAGCGGTCCACCCCGAGGAAGGTGATGTCGGGGCCGAACATCGGACCGTACCGGCTCATCGGCGAACCTCGCAGACACGGAAGCACCCTCAGTCAATCACACGATCTTGACGAGGCCAGCCGGAGTCAGCGACCCCGGAGGGCGCGGCCCCCGCCCGGGTTGTGCCGGGGCCGTGGGCTACGCCTGAACTGCTTCCCGTAGCGCTTGCGCCGCCTCGCACATCGCGGCCTGTGCCTCCGTCCCGCGTTCCTGCACTGTCTGGATGCATCTGACCAGCGTCTCTGACCTCTCGATCAGGTACGTCGACCCTGCTTGCTGCGCGGCGTCAAGGGCCGACCGTGCGGCGGTCAGCGCCTGGTCGCCGCTGGTGTTGGCTACCGCCAGGCATTGGTCTAGCTCGATGAGCTTGTCGCCGACTGTGGCTAGGTGGGACAACGGATTTCCTTTCTATTGAGGGGTGGGTAGGTACATCCCGACGCCGATGCAGATGGCGCCGAGCACGATGGCGAGCACAGCGGTGCGGGTGAGGCTCCATGCGGCAGACAGCAGCCCCGGGAGCCGCGCTTTCGTCGCT
>JBOGDL010000293.1:0-11388 GCA_050701815.1 Micromonosporaceae bacterium
AGCACGCGCCGACGCGTTGGTCTCCCACACAATGAGGAGAGAAGTTGACCGCCGCCAATCACGTTGACCAGATGAGACTCGACGAATCCGCGCAGGACCTGCTGTTTCGTCAGGCCCGCACCGCTAACACCTTCAGCGACGAGCCCGTCTCCGACGAGCAGGTGAAAGCGATCTACGAGCTCGTCAAGTGGGCGCCCACGTCCATGAACCAGCAGCCGTTGCGAGTCCTGCTGGTCCGCTCCGAGGGCGCCCGCGAGCGGCTGGTGAAGCTGATGAACGACAAGAACAAGGACAAGACCGCGAAGGCGCCGTTGGTTGCCATCCTCGCCGCCGACCTGGAGTTCCACGAGGAGCTTCCGAAGGTGTTCCCGCACTTCCCCGGCGCCAAGGACAGGTTCGCCGACGAGACCGCCCGGGCCGGGTCAGCGCGCTTCAACGCCGCGATCCAGGTCGGCTACTTCATTCTGGGGGTACGTGCCGCAGGTCTCGCCGCAGGCCCGATGGCCGGCTTCAACGCCGACGGGGTGAGCAAGGAGTTCTTCCCCGACGGCGACCACGCGGCGCTGGCGGTGGTCAACATCGGCAAGCCCGGCCCTGACGCCTGGCGCGACCGGCTGCCGCGGCTGTCGTACGACGAGGTGGTCAGCACCGTCTGACCCGACGGGCCATCCCCGATCACCCAGGCGGCGGCGTCATCCCATCTCTCAGCGATGGCCGGCGCCGTCGCCTGACTCCTCCACACTGTGCGCTGACGAGCCGTGCTCCACACAGGTGGCGCTCCACCCGGTGGGCAGCACCTGCACTTTCATCCGGCGCCGGCAACGCGGGCAGTACCGAGGAGGTTCCAGGGCCCGGGCCTGAGCGCAGCCAGTGTGGTCCCCGCCGACGGGCTCGCCGCAGCGATCACACCATTGATCGTTCACGGAGCTGCCGTCAGAGCGTGGCGTTGAGGGCTTTGACGGGCATCTTCAGCTCCTCGAGCAGCTCCAGGTCGGCGCTCGCAGGACGGCCCAGAGTGGTCAGGTAGTTGCCGACGATAACGGCGTTGACCCCCCCGAGCAGGCCGTCTCGGGCGCCCAGGTCGCCGAGGGTGATCTCGCGCCCCCCGGCGTACCGGAGAATGGTTTTCGGCAACGCCAGCCGGAACGCGGCGATGGCGCGCAACGCGTCTCGGGGTTCCACCACGGGACGGTCCCCTAACGGGGTGCCCGGGCGCGGGTTGAGGAAGTTGAGCGGCACCTCGTGCGGGTCGAGCTCGGCGAGCTGGCTGGCGAACTCGGCCCGCTGTTCCAGGCCCTCCCCCAGGCCCAGGATCCCGCCGCAGCACACCTCCATGCCGGAGTCGCGCACCATCCGCAACGTGTCCCAGCGCTCCTCGAAGCTGTGCGTGGTCACCACCTGCGGGAAGTACGACCGCGCGGTCTCCAGGTTGTGGTTGTAGCGGTGCACCCCCATCTCGACCAGCGCATCGACCTGAGCCTGGGTCAGCATGCCGAGCGAACACGCGATGTTGATGTCCACGGCGTCCCGGATCGCGGCCACACCCTCGCGCACCTGCTGCATCATGCGCTCGTCCGGGCCGCGCACCGCGGCGACGATGCAGAACTCGGTGGCCCCGGTGGCCGCGGTCTGCTCGGCGGCCTCCACCAGCTCCGGGATGTTGAGCCACACACTGCGCACCGGGGACTCGAAAAGTCCCGATTGGGAACAAAAGTGGCAGTCCTCGGGACATCCGCCGGTCTTCAGCGAGACGATGCCTTCCACCTCGACATCCGGGCCGCACCAGCGCATCCGCACCTGGTGTGCGAGGTCGAGCAGCTGGTCGAGCTGGCCGTCCGGAACCTGGAGCGCCTCGAGCACGTCCGCCTGCTCCCACCCACGTCCGGTTTCCAGGACGTGGTGAGCTCGAGTCAGGATGTCAGCCACAGATTCCCCTCCAGGACGAGACCTCCGCCCACGCCGCCAGTCTGGCGTCCGCCACCGGCCCCGGCTGCCAGGCGGATTGTGCTGACCCTACAAGGCGCCGCGATCAGCGGTCTTCAGCTCGGTCAGGTGAGGGTGGCCACCCTGACCCGGGGCTGGGTGAAGGTCAGCATCGTGACTGCTGGATATTTTCTGGGGTACGAGCAGCAGCGCGGCACACCGCCGAGCGCCCGCGCAGGCGATGCCGAATGCCCGCACGGGCGATGCCGAGCACCGCGGGGCGGCACGAGCCGGCCAGAGAGCGACCTGGCAGCAGGCGGCGATGACCAGCGCAGGCGGGACGGGATGGCAGGGAGGCGGCAGGTGACCGGTTGGCTCGCAGATCTGCGGCACGGCGCCGCGCAGCGGGCCGCGGCCGGGCTGAGCCGGCAACTGCGAGCCCGCGCCGCCCATGATCCGACGACTGACCTGGCCGGCAACGACTACCTCGGGCTCTCGCGGCATCCTTCCGTGGTCGCCGCCGCTGTCGCGGCGACCCGCCAGTACGGGCTCGGCGCCACCAGCTCCCGGCTGGTGCGCGGCAGCACCGCCGAGCACGCCGCGCTGGAAGATCAACTCGCCGAGTTGCTCGGCTGGCCGTCTGCCCTGGTGTTCTCGTCCGGGTACCTGGCGAACCTGGCGGCGATCCGCGCGCTGGCCACGTCCGACGCCCGGATCGTCAGCGACGCCCACGCCCATGCCTCCCTGATCGACGGCTGCCGGCTCGCCCGTGCCGAGACGGTGGTGGTCCCGCACGCGTCCCCGGACGCGGTCCGGGGCGCAGTCCTCGGGGCTGAGGGCCGGGGCGCCGTCGTCGTCACCGAGTCGATCTTCTCGGTGGACGGTGATCTGGCGCCGCTCAGGGAACTGCACCGGATCTGTGTCGAACTCGGCGCGGTGCTGCTGGTCGACGACGCTCACGGTCTGGGTGTGCTCGGCCCGTACGGGGCTGGCGGTGTGGCAGCCGCCGGTTTGGCGGGCGCGGAGAACCTGGTGGTCACCGCGACCTTGTCGAAGGCTGCCGGTGGCGCCGGAGGCGTGGTCGCGGGGCCGGCGCCGGTGATTGAACACCTGGTCGACACGGGCCGCAGTTTCATCTACGACACCGGCCTGCCACCCGCGACCGCGGCCGGCTGCGCCGAGGCGCTGCGGCTGATCCGCGACGGGGACGCCTCCCGCGCTGCGCTGGCTGACCGCGCGAACACCGCCGTCAAGGCGCTCCGCGACGCCAGACTCGACGTCACCCAACCCGCGGGCGGGGTGATCTCGGTGACGGCGCCGGGGCCGGAGCAGGCCGTCGCGTGGGCCGCTGCCTGCGCCGTACGAGGGGTCGCGGTGGGCTGCTTCCGGCCCCCGTCCACCCCGGACAAGCGTTCCCGGCTGCGCCTCACGATCAACACCGGCATTCCGCGTGAGGACTTCGAGCGCGCTCTGACGATCATCATCGAGGAGGCGCCGTGACCGGCGGTCACCACAACAACGCCATCACCGATCAGGAGGTCGGGGGCCCCGCACGAGGGCCGGCGCCGGTGCGGGACTGGCGGGGTCTGGTCATTGTCACTGGCACCGACACCGGTGTCGGCAAGACCGTCGTGACCGCGGCGCTCGCAGCCGCCGCCGGCGCCGCCGGTGTGAAGGTCGCGATGCTCAAGCCCGCGCAGACCGGCCTGGACGACGACGCCGCGGAGGTCGCCCGGCTGGCCGCGCCGGCGACGGTGCGCACCTTGGTCCACTACCCGGATCCGCTGGCCCCGCTGGTCGCCGCGCGCGCCGCGCAACAGCCGCCGTTGCCGATGACCCCGGTGGTGCGAGCGGCAACAGAACTGGACCGCAACCACGATCTGGTGCTGATCGAAGGCGCCGGCGGGTTGCTGGTACCGCTCGGGGCTTCAACGGATGACGGGCCACCGTGGACCATCGCGGAGCTGGCGCTCGCACTGGGCGCGCCCGCCGTCGTGGTGGCACGCGCCGGGCTGGGAACGCTCAACCACACCGCCCTCACCATCGAGGCGCTCAGCCAACGCGCCACCCCGGCCTCGATCGTGATCGGCGCGTGGCCCCGCCAGCCGGGGTTGGCAGACCGCAACAATCGCGAGGATCTCGCGGAGATCGCCCCGGTGATCGGGGTGCTGCCCGAAGCCACCAGCGACCTGGATCCGTACGAGTTCCGCCGCGCCGCGCCGACCTGGTTCGACGCGGGCCACTCTGGCTGACCCAAGGGTTGACTCACTGCGATACGTTCCGCCCGCGAGACCTCGCCACACAAGAACGCGGAGTGCCCCTCGTGAACACGGACCCCACCATGAACGTGGTGATCTTTCAGCCCAGGCGGGGCGAGCCTCTGCTCGCGCACGCGCCCGCACGGCATGACGACTGCGTTCAGCAGGCGTGGGAGATGGTGCGCAGCGAACACCGGGTGCGCGCGTTCGACGTGGTCAGGGTGCACAGCGAATGGCAGTGGTCCAGCGAGGACGCCCGTTTCATGACGCACACTTTCTCCAACCTCGGGGAGAGCACGTACAACTTCAACCGCCCCGGCCCGGACGGTTGGGACGACGCGTTCGAAGCGGCCCGGAAGGCCATGCTGGACGCGATGTCGAACGTGGCCGACGTTGAGGCGCCACCGCCCGACACCACGCCGATGACCAAAGATGAGGCGCTGCGCCGGGTCGCCGAGAAGGCGGCGGCCGAGCAGGCCGCACGCGCTGGCGTCCAGGATGAAGCGCTCACAGCGGGCGCCGGTGACGCGCTGGACACCATGGCTCATGTGGCCAGCGAGGGCGAGCTGCGGCCAATTCTGCGCAGCGACACCACGTTCGCGCTGACCGAGGTCATCCCACACCGGGAACTGACCCCAGGGCTGCACATCGCGCTGGCGACAGTCGCGCTGACGCCGCGCGGCACGATCGGGATGAACCACCTCACGCATCACGGGCTACGCCAGGCGGGGGCATCCTTCGACGACCTGCTTGAGGCAGCCTGCGACAACCTGCGGGACGGGCTTCAGATCGAGGGCCGGGGCACCGATGACACGGGGGTGTTCCTGCGCCTGCACCGAGACGGCACACCGGTCAGCATCGTCAGCGCCGCGGTGGTGCTTCCCGACTTCCACCGGCACATGTCGCAGCAGCTCGAAGCGGAGAAGCTGATCGCGGCCATCCCCTGCCCTGACGAGCTGTACGTGGCCGCGGCCGACTCGCCGTGGGCCGAGATGCTGAGCGACATGGTGCATTCGTCCGAGTACCCGGACACTGAGTTGGTGCCGTCGCTGCTGTCGCTCGACAGCTCAGGGATCACGCTGATATCCGAGCGCCAGCAACGGAATTGAAGGCGCCTCAGCTGCCTTCCCACACCATCGACCCGCCGGTGTGGCCGGTCTGGTAGACGTACCAGCCGGAGGCGCCGGCGAGGCCCAGCAGACCCAACCCCAGCAGCACGATCACGATGATCCGGAACACGCCGGTGCGCTTTCCCGTGCCCGCGGCTTCGGCTTCGAAGTCCACCGGCTCCCGTTGCCCCAGGAACAGGTCTGACAGGACCAGCAACAGCGACACACCGCCGAGGGCGAGGGCGAGCCACCACAGCACCCAGGAGTGGCCCGCGTGGACGGCCACGGCATCGGCCAGCTCGGGCGGCATCATGTCCTTGCCAGCGAGCCGCGCCTGGAACGCCTCACCGCTCATCCGAGCCGCCCAGACCGACGCTGGCGCGGCCACCGCGAGCGGGACCAGCGCCCAGTCCAGCTTTCGCCGCAGCGGCGGTATCAGCACGTACACCACGCCGACCAGCGCCAACAACGGCACCAGAATGATCGGAGCGTGCACAAAGAGCGGATGTGCCGGCAGCCCCGTCACTTCCTCGAACATGAGCCCTCCCCTGGGTGGCCGGAGGCTGACGACCCGATCCGAGGCGCCGCGCCGCCATGGCGCCGACGAGGCTTCCGGCCGGGTCTCACGGCCCTCCGGGCCGGGTCAATCGTCGCTGTGTCGGCCAAGCAACCGGCGGGCCAGTTCTCGGTACGCCGCGGCCCCTCGACTGCGACGCGCGGTGCTGAGCGCGGAGCGCCCGTGTGCCGGGGCCTCCGCAAACCGCACCGACCGCGGGATCGTCGGCTCAAGCACCGGCAACCCGTACGTGCTGCCGATCGCGCCGATCACCTGCTTGGCGTGTTTGGTACGCGGATCGTACTGGGTGGGGAGCACACCCAACACCCGCAGCAGGGGATTGTGATCGGCTTGCACCTCGTACTCCACCGTGTCCAGGAGCTGGTCGACACCCCGGAACGCGAGCAACTCGGCCTGCACCGGCACCAGCAACGAGTCCGCAGCCACCAGGCCGTTGATCGTCAGCAGGCCGAGGGTGGGGGGGCAGTCGATCAGGATCTGGTCGTACTCAGAACTCGCTGCGGCCAGGGCGTCGCCCAGCCGGTGCTCGCGGCGGACCATCGGCGCGAGCATCGCCTCGCACCCGGCCAGCTCGATGCCGGCGCCGAGCAGGTCCACTCCCTCCGGCATGGACTGCACCGCGTCCGCGGCCTCCGCGTGACCCAACATGACCTGGTGGACGGTGGTCTTGAGGTCACGCGGCTCGACTCCCAGCGAGAAACTCAGACACGCCTGCGGATCCAGATCGACCAGGAGCACCCGCTCACCTAGCTCGGCGTACGCCACGCCCAGACACGCCACGGTCGTCGTCTTGCCGACGCCACCCTTCTGATTCGCCACAGCCAGCACACCCGCCACATGGCTAGTCTCCCGACCAATCGTCAACCCGGCAACGCCACCCGCCGACGAGCAGGCAGGTAATTGCGAGTCCGACGCGCGTGTCCTCACAGGTCAGCGCGCGACGCGCGGGAATACTTGATCTTCCATGCGGGATGGCTGATATTTACAGTGAGCGAAGCAGCAGTCACCGTAAATTGGAAAGGCTGCCTTGTGCCGAAACGGACACCCCCGCAGTACCTCGACGCGGCCCGGCGGGTCGCGACCCGGGTCCTCTTTCTCTACGAGCTGGTCAGTGAGACGCCGCCGGAACCAGCCGCCGCCCAACCCTTGACCTCCGCATTTGATTTCGGACGCTTCGCGCCCCACCTGGAGGCGGCAAACCGGCTACTGCCGCGAGCGCTGCCGCTGGATCACGTGGCAAGCGACGCGCTGGGCAGCGGTGACCACCAACTCGGCGGATTCCACAGTCTTCGGCTGTTCTTGACCATCACCCCGCGTGGAGACATCACACTGGTGCTGGACGGAGTCCTCGACGGCGATCACGACGGCGCTTCCATCGCCGCCCTGCTCGCCACCACCTGCTTCGAGCGAACCGCGCTGACGGTGTCGGGTGAGCCACTGCTGGAATGGGCCGCACGAGCGCTGAGTCATTCGGGCACGCTCCGGTTCGGGCGGGACGTGCACCAGATCGTCTTCCCCGGCGGCGCCCTGCTGGACGCGGCGTTGTCGACCACCCCCACCGGTCACCCTCCGGCCGTGGTCAGCGAGCTGGTCTACCGAGGCACGTTGGCAGCCACTGACGTGTCCACCCTCGCCGTTCGCACTCCCCGAGTGCTGAACAATCTGGGCAACACGCTGGTGGCGCACGGCCGCGGCGTGTCCGTGATCGCCGGGTGGAACGAGCCGGCCGAAAACACGCTGGGGACCGGCGCGCTGTTGCTGGTCTCCGCCCTGGGCGTGCTGCAGCGGGCGCGGCACGGGGCCTTCGACGCGTTGACCCGCAACGAGCGGGCGATGCTCGGGTCCCCCGGCGACGCCCGCGCTCTGGTGTCGGAGCTCTCGGCTCACCTCAACGAGCTGCAGCTTGATCTCAGCTTCGGGGTGGAGGCGTACGTCGACAGCGTGATCATCCCCGACCTTGTCGTGGAGGCGTTCCAATCGTCCCTGCGCGACAGCATGGCGCTGCTGGAGGGCCTGGAGAACACCTCTCGAATGCTGGAGCGACTGCACTCCGTGATTCAGGCCCGACTCTCAGCGCTCAGCGCCACCGCCCAGGAGCAATCCGAGCAACGGCATCGGGTCTTCTCCCTGGTCCTCGCTGTGGGGTCGCTGATCGCGCTGCCACCCAGCCTGCTGTTGGCCTTCTTCGGGTCCGACGTCGCCGAGGTGGCGCCCGGGTCTTCGATCTTGGACCTGAAGCGCTACTGGCCGGCGTACGCGTTGGCCTGGCTGCCGTTCGTTGCCCTGGTGCTCGCCGGCGGCCTGACGCTGCGGCGAATCGGCAAGGGAAGTCGCCGGCTATGGATTCGCGAGAAGCTCACCCGCAGTAGGCTGAGACCAGGCGTTTTAGATTCAGAACCGCGTACTCAGCTAGCTTCCACAGATCCTGTGCCCCGGCAACGGATCGCTCCACGTCCTGCGGGCGTCGAGTCTGGACAGCCTGACAGACAGGGCGGGGAATGACTGACGTTCTAGAACGGGCTGAGGTGGTCCAGGTGGCCGTCTCCGCCCACAGAGGTGGCTCGGAGTCCGCGCCGTCGGCCACCTGGGAGGCGTACAAACACAGCGTCGACACCGGCGCCGAATACGTCGAGTTCGACATTCGGCGCACCGCCGATGGCCAGCTCGTGATCTACCACGACGACCGGGTCACAGAGTCGCCGCAGCACCCGCTGATCTCTCGCCTCACCCACCCCCAGCTCAGCGACCTCGCTGGCTACGCCGTGCCGCTGGCGGCCGAGGTGATGGAGGTGATCGCAGGGAAGGCGATCGGCCACCTGGACTTGAAAGAGGTGGGCGGCGAAGCCGAGATCATCTCCCTCGCGCTGGACATCCTGGGCGCGGACAGCTTCGTCGCCACCACCCTGGAAGATGTCTCGGTGGCGGCGATCAAACAGCGCTTCCCGCACGTGCGCACCGCGCTGTCGTTGGGCCGGGACATGCGCTCCAGCAGCCGGTTCCGCTGGGCGCGTACGCGGGTCAGCGAGCTGTTTCCGCTGCGGCGGATCCGGGCTTGCGGCGCGGACTGGGTGGCGGTGCACCAGCGGCTGGCGCGCACGAGAGTGCTGGCGACGTGCGCGAAGCACGGCATCGGCGCCATGGTGTGGACGGTGAACGACCAGCCCTCCATCGACAGGTTCCTCTCCGACGCCCGGGTGGCCGTGCTCATCACGGACAAACCGGAGCTGGCGGTACGGCGTCGCGCCGCCCGGCTGGGCCTGCCGTCCCCACAACAGAACACGCCCAGCCCTGGCTAGAACAGCCTTCGCTAACCCGCGCCCGGGTCCCGCCCGAACTGGCCGGCGAGCCTGGCGCCTCGGGTTGACCTGGCCGCCGGTGCCCCACGCCGTGATCCTGTCGATGGCTGCCGAACGCCGCGGGGCCGTGACAAGCTGAAAGGCATGGACGCCGAAACAGACACCGGGCTGTTTGGGCCAGGAAGCGCCACCTGGCGGGTGCACGCGGAGCCGATTCTCTGGCTGGCCGGGTTACGCGCCCTCTACCTGCAGTCACTACACCCCCGAGCGGTCGCCGGGGTGGTGCAGAATTCCAACTACCAGCAGGACGCGTGGGGTCGGCTGATCCGTACCGCGAACTACGTCGGCGCCGTCGTGTACGGCAGCACCGCAGCCGCACACCGCGCCGCCGCCCGGGTACGCGGCGTGCACCGCAAAATGCGGGGACGTGACCCCGACACCGGTGAAGAGTTCCGACTCGACGAGCCGGAACTGCTGCTCTGGATCCACATCACCGAGGTCGAGTCGTTCGCCTCGACCGCGCGCCGGGCCGGCCTCGACCTCACCGACGCCGAGGTGGACGACTACTTCGCCGAGCAGACCCGGGCCGCGAAGTTGATCGGGCTGGATCCAGCGACCGTCCCCGACTCGGCCGCCGCGGTGCGGGCGTACTACTCGAGGATGCGGCCGAGGCTTCGGCTCAGCCGGGCCGCCGTCGACACCGCTCATTTCCTGGCGGCGCCGCCGCTGCCGTGGGGTCTCGGCTGGACGCCCGTCCGAGGCGCCTGGCTGGGCGTGTCAGGGCTCGGCTTCAGCTTGCTGCCCCGCTGGGCCCGCCGGCTGTACGGCATGCCCGGCCTGCCGACCACCGACCTGTCCGCCACTGTCGCGCTGCGGACGCTGCGGGCCGCAATCGGGACGCTGCCGTCGTCGCTGAGCCAGGGACCGATTTACGCCGACGCGATGCGCCGCGCCGCGCTCGCTCGACAGCCTGACCCCGACTCGCCAGCGCCGCCGCTGGCGTCCTGAGTGCTCGCCGGGTCCACGACGGCGACCGGCAGCCAGCTCGGCGGGGCGGCCAGGCCACTGGGCGGCTAGCTCGGCAGGGCGGCCCAGGGCTCACGGTCCGGGGCTTGGGCCCCGGCGGGGCACACTTTTCGCCAGTCGCACCACGAGCAGAGCCGGCTGGGTGTGGTGGGGAAGGCTTCGTCGGGGTCGCCACCTGCCGCGACGGCACGCTCAGCGGCGCGGATGTCCGCGACGGTCTCCTCGGCTCGGCGCAGATGCCGGGCGATCGACTCCTCGGTGTGCCGGTGCCGAGCCACCGAGTCGGTCGGCAGGTGGTGCAACTCCACGACCCGGCAACGCCGTCGCACGGTGCGCTCGGCGGCGTACGCGTACAGCGCCAAGGCACGAGAGCCGCGGGCGTCATCGTCCGTCAGCTCCGAACGGCCGGTCTTGTAGTCGACGATCACCACTTCGTCGCCGCGCTGATCGAGCCGGTCCACCCGGCCGGACAACGCCAGGGCGCCGGTCTTCGCGGCGACCGTGCGCTCCACGCCGAGTGGCTCGTCGGCCGGGTCCAGGCCCGACACGTAGTCAGTGAGCCACTGCGCCGCCCGATCGAACGCGGCCTGCTCCTGCTCGGCGTCCCGGTAACCCTCCGACACCCAGGTGGCACGCAGCAACGCCGGCACGGCCTCCACCCGTCGCTTCGCCGGCGGCAGCATGTGCCAGCTGCGCAGCGCGGTGTGCACGCTGGAGCCGAGCGAGTTGTGCGCCCAGGGCGGACCCTTCACCGGCATCGGCCGGTCCAGGTAGCTGTGGCGGTAACGGCGGGGGCAGTCCTCGTACGAGAGCAGCTTGCTGGGTGTGCCCACGAACAGCTTCTCGGGCATCCCCTCGAAACCCAACTGCTCGCCGGCCCTGCCCCCCGGCTCGTCGTGCCGACGGCTGACCCGACGTGACTGACGCCCGCCATTGCTCATCTGTCCAGCGCTGCCCACGCCTCAATCCTGCCAGCCGGCTGTGACAGGACGTGATCGAGCCCGTCCGCGACCCCGCTACCTGCGGCAGTGCCGCGGAACGGACGATCAGCCCTTGATCCCGGACGTGGCCATGCCCCGCACGAAGAACCGCTGGAAGATGATGAACACGATGGCGACCGGGATGATGGTCAGCATCGAGCCGGTGAGCATCACCGGGTAGTCCCAGGTCTGGCCGCCGGCGCCGCCGTGGCCCACGGT
>JBOGDL010000294.1:0-5357 GCA_050701815.1 Micromonosporaceae bacterium
TTCCGCCTGATGTGATCACCCGGCACAGGTGACGGCAGGCTGGTGGGCGGGTATGACGCCGCTCACCAGCTGCCAGGGCAGCGGTCGGGCACTGCGCCCCGGAGGTACGTTGAGCAGGCGATGGCAACTCCCGCCACCAGTCCGCGCACGTAGGACCCGAAAGGATCCCAGTGGCCGAGACGCCTCCGATCACACTCCCGGAGCAGATCAAGCCCGCCGATGGCAGATTCGGCTCGGGCCCCAGCAAGGTGCGGCAAGAGGCGGTGGCCGAGCTGTCATCGGCAGCCGCCGACCTGCTCGGCACCTCGCACCGGCAGCCCCCGGTACGCAACCTGGTCGCCCGGCTGCAGAGCGGTCTGGCTGACCTGTTCTCCCTCCCCGACGGGTACCAGGTGGTGCTCGGCAACGGCGGCACGACCGCCTTCTGGGAGGCGGCGGTGTTCGGGCTGATCAAGGATCGGGCCCAGCTGGCGTCGTTTGGCGAGTTCGGTTCGAAGTTCGCCAAGGCCGTGGGCGCCGCGCCCTTCCTGGGCGAGCCGACCGTGGTCACGGCAGAGCCGGGTGGCGCGCCGGAGCTGCGGGCCGAGTCCGGGGTCGACGCGTACTGCACCCCGCACAACGAGACCTCCACCGGTGTCGCGGTTCCGGTGCGTCGAGTCGCGGGCGCCGATGACGACGCGCTGATGTTGCACGACGCCACCAGCGCCGCCGCCGGGCTGCCCGTCGACCTGCGGGAGTCCGACGTCTACTACTTCGCGCCGCAGAAGGGGCTCGCCTCAGACGGCGGGCTCTGGATCGCGCTGATGTCGCCAGCCGCGCTGGCTCGCGCTGAGCAGATCAAGTCGTCGGGACGACACATCCCGGCGTTCCTCGATCTGCCGGTCGCGATCGAGAACTCCAGCAAGGCGCAGACGTACAACACCCCGGCGCTGGCGACCGTGTTCCTCGCGGCCGAGCAGGTGGACTGGATCAACCGGCATGGCGGGCTGGCCTGGTCGACCAAGCGGTGCTCGGAGAGCGCAACGGCCATTTACGGCTGGGCGGAACGCTCCGACTACGCGTTCCCGTACGTCACGGACCCGGAGCTTCGCTCCAATGTGGTCGCCACGATCGACTTCGCGGACAACGTCGACGCGGCGGTGGTGGCGAAGGTGCTGCGCGCCAACGGGATCGTGGACACCGAGCCGTACCGGAAATTGGGGCGAAACCAACTCCGGGTGGCGCTCTACCCCGCGGTCGATCCGGCCGACGTGCAAGCCCTGACCCAGTGCGTCGATCACATTGTGGAGCGGCTCTGACATCACCGGCGTGTCGCGCCCCAGGCGATTGATCAACACGGTAGCGCGCGTGAAAGGTCGGCGTGGCCTTCGCCTGAGCCGGTAGGTTCGGCGTACTGTGGCCTGGACAGCGCCCACACCTGGGGAACGGCTCTTCACGGGACGGAGGACAGCGATGCGGCCAGTACGCTTCGTGGCCCTCTCTGAGGATGGCCAGGCACTCGTTCTGTCCGACGAGGTGGGTCGTCTGCTGACGCTACCCGTCGACGACCGGCTCTCCTACGCGGTGCGGCACGATCGCCAGAGCCAGGGTCAGATGACCATGTCGGTGGAGATGTCGCCGGTGCTCTCTCCGCGCGACATCCAGGCGCGGATCCGCGCTGGCGACTCCGCCGAGGAAGTGGCCCGGGTCGCCAACGTTCCCGTCGACCGGGTGCTCCGGTACGCCGGCCCGGTGCTGCAGGAGCGCGCCATGCTCGCCCAGCACGGACGGCGCACCCGGCTGCGCAGCTCTGAGAGTGGCGAGAGCCTGGCCAAGGTGATCGACACCCGGCTGGCCGAGCACGGGGTGGATGTCGAGAAGGTCTCCTGGGATGCGTACCGCCGCGAGGACGGCACCTGGCGAGTGGTCGCCTCGTGGCCCAGCGGCAAGGCCACCGCGAAGGCGGTGTGGGAGCTGGACAAGGCCCGTCAGGTGGTCACGGCGCACGACGAGATGGCTCAGTTCCTCTCCGCCGATCGGCCCGCGCCGCTGTTGGGTCAAGAGCCGACGCTGGAGGCACGGTCCGGCCACGAGCCAGCGCGACCGATTCGGGAGCGCTCCGGCCACGAGCCGATCCGGCCCACCCGGGACGTGAGCCCCGGCGCGATCCGGGAGGCCACGGGCCGCCGCGATCCGCTGCGTCGGGACGCGCTGCGGGCTGCGCTGGAACGCCCGTTGGGCGAGCCGCTGTCCGCCGAGCCGGCCGCGACCTCAGCCAACGCGCCTGCCGCGAGCGCTTCCGGGGCAGCCAAGAAGTCCGACTTCCGCGCCGAAGAGGACGCCGAGAGCGGTAAGGACGGCCCCACGGTGCCCTCGCTGGCGGTGTTGCGTGGCCGCCGCGCCGAATCCAGTTCCGGCGGCTCGTCCCGGTCGGCTGAGAAGTCCCGGCTTCCCAGCTGGGACGATGTGCTCTTCGGCGGGGCGCCCGGCGCCAGCAGCTGACTCAATCCTGCGATTTCGACAGGGCAGGCAGATTTCTGCCTGCCCTGTACGCGCTATTGACGCTCGGCGAGCGCGGCGAGTCGATCGAGTGAGGCCTGAAGTTTGTCCGCAGTGGTCGCCTGCGCCCGGGGGATGCGCTTCTCATCGGTCAACCGGGTCCAGTCGTACGTGTGAGTGACGTGCGTGCGTCGCGAATCGATCGGCTCCAGCTCCCATCGCCACAGGTGCCCTGCGGGTTCCTGACCGGGCTCCGCAGGTCTCCAGGCCACGCGGCGGCCCTCGTCGAACTCGACCACGTGGTTCTCCCGGACGTTGCCGGTCGTGATCGTCACGGTGAACACATCACCGATGCCGCGGACCCGCTGCCCGCCAGGCGCCTCAGACAGGTTGTCGTTGCCGTCCCAGCGAGGCTGCTCAGTCGGGTCGGCAATCAGCTCGAAGATCTCCCCAGCCCCGGCCGCGATGTCACGGCTCGCGCTGACGACGCGTACCGCCTCAGTGTCTTTGGTCATGGCCCATGGAAACACGCGCCACAACGATCCCGTTCCGGCATGGCAGGGTGGGGGCATGGAGCACACAAACTTGGGACGCACCGGACTGAAGGTCAGCAAGCTCTGCCTGGGCACCATGAACTTCGGCCCACAGACCTCCGAAGCTGACAGCCACGGCATCATGGATCGCGCGCTGGAGCACGGCGTTGACTTCTTCGACACCGCTGACGTGTACGGCTGGAAGAAGGGCGAAGGCGTCACCGAACAGATCATCGGACGCTGGCTCGCCCAAGGCGGCGGCCGCCGGGAGCGGGTGGTGCTCGCCACCAAGGTGTACGGCGGGATGGGCGAGGGCCCCAACGACCAGGGCCTTTCCGCTCGGCACATCATCGCGGCGTGTGACCAGTCGCTGCGCCGCCTGCAGACCGACTGGATCGACCTCTACCAGATGCACCACGTGGACCGGAACACCCCGTGGGAGGAGATCTGGCAGGCCATGGAGTTGTTGGTGGCGCAGGGCAAGGTGCGCTACGTCGGCTCGTCCAACTTCGCCGGCTGGCACATCGCAGCCGCGAACGAGACTGCCGCGAGACGCAACTTCCTCGGGCTGGTCAGCGAGCAGTGCATCTACAACCTGCTCACCCGATGGGCTGAGCTGGACGTGATCCCGGCCGCCCAGCAGTACGGCCTCGGGATCATCCCGTGGTCGCCGCTGCACGGCGGCGCGTTGGGCGGCGCTCTGAAGAAGATCGCCGACGGCACCGCGAAGCGGGCGACCAGCGGCCGCGCCTCCGAGGTGTTGGAGGAGCACCGCGACACGTTGGAGTCGTACGAGAAGCTCGCCGCCGAGCTGGGCATGTCCCCCGCCAACTTGGGGCTGGCGTGGCTGCTCTCGCGGCCGGGTGTCACGGCGCCCATCATCGGGCCTCGTACCAGTGAGCAGCTGGACGAGACCGTGCCGGTGGTCGACCAGACCCTCGACGACGCCACCCTCAGTCGCCTGGACGAGCTGTTCCCGCCGGTCGGCAAGGGCGGCCCCAGCCCCGAAGCCTGGGCCTGGTGATCGTCCCTGATTCGGTGATCGGGGCCGCCGCGTCAGGAGCGCGGTGGCCCTGTGGTCACCGGATCAGGGTGGCCCGACCGGGTAGCTGGCAAGCCGCTCGTGGCGCGGGTTCGGGCCCAGTAAGCTGCGCACCAGGTGGATCTGAGCCACCGTCCACTCAGGACCTTCGTACCCGCTCAAGACGGCGACATCCTCCCGCAGCTGTTCCCGGGACAGCTTCGCCCCGGGCCGCGCCAGGGTCAGATGCGGCCGGTACGGTTTCCGATCGCACGGCACCCGGGCCCGCCGCAACGTACGCCGGACCGCGCGAGCCAACCGGCTCAACAACGGCACGTCACCGCCGACACCCGCCCACAGGATCACGCCCGGGCCGCGTCCGAACGTGCCGCCGCCAGTGATCCGCAGCCGCGCCTGCGGGCAGTCGTCGACGCCCGCGAGCGCATCTTGCACCTGTCCCACTCGATCAGCCGCCACGTCACCCAGGAACGCGACTGTGATGTGCCAGCGTTCGCGGGGCGCCAGCCGGGCCGCAGATCGCGCCACATGCAGCCCTTCCACGAAGCCCGCAAGCTGATCCAGCGCGTACGGAGGCGGGTCGACCGCCACGAACAGGCGGTGGGTATCCACCTGCTGTGGACGCGCTGCTACGCGAGAGTGCCTGGTCACGGCCGCGTCGTGACCAGGCGCACGGCGATGACCACGGAGAGCGTGCTCACTTCCGACCCCGCCGCGATCGCGGACCTGACGTCCTCACTCGCGACCCCGCCGCGATCGCGGACCTGACGCCAGCACCATGCCCCGCTCCACCAGGACGCCTTCGACTCTGACCCGCTCAATCTCGCGGTCCACGCCGTCCAGCTCTTCGAGGTGCTCGGGCACGTCGAGAGCCCGACATGCGTCCTGAAGCCTGGTGTCGTACGCCCGGCGCAGCGCCTCACGCCGCACCGCGTACTCGGATCCGGCCGGGCGACCGCCATCGGGGCCGACCGACTCACCCAGGCCGTCCGGGCCGTTCGCCAGCGCCTGCGACAGCTCCCGCAGGTCGGCCGCGATCTGCTCGATCGAGTCTTCCTCGTCAGGCGCCAGCGGCCACCACTCACCTGCTGGCTGGCCAGGAATCTTCAACGACCGCAACCGGTCCACCACACCACCGGTGCGGTACGGCAGGTCATGCAGCCCCATAATCATCACGGCGATCAGGTAGGGCAGGCTGGCCAGAGCCACCAGAGCGGCGAAAATCGTCAACGCCTGGAATAAGGCCACGCCTCGACACTAGCCCCTCCACGCCCATCGGGCCTGTTTCATAATTCCGATAACCGGGA
>JBOGDL010000295.1:0-3320 GCA_050701815.1 Micromonosporaceae bacterium
GTCGCCCCGTATGGTCGGGCCACCTCTCAACGATCAGGTGATGGAGTTTTGGCGTGGGCATCTTCTCTGACCTCCTCGATGGCATCACGATCACGGCGAAATCCCCGGACGGGAACATCGAATGTGACCTCGTCGACGGACGGCACATGGAAATGGGCTTCAAGGACGGCGCCTACAAGCGCTACAGCGACCCCGCCCTGGAGCACCAACTTGCCGGGCTGCTCACGTCCCTGTGGGTGGGCCACCACCAGGCGCGGTTGAGTGTCTTGAGCGAGGAATTCGACTACCTGCCGCGTGAGGAGCACTCCACCGCCGATCGTCCGAGTCGTGAGTTCGCGCAGGAGCGAAAGATGGCACGAGCCCAGGGCCGCTCAGATAGCGGGCGCATCACGATTGAAACAGTGGGCCGCAGCACGTGGAGCGTGCGGGTGCAGGCCGGCACGGTGTCCGCGATGGATGAGGACGGCTTCCTGCAGGATTTCTGGAAAGCCTTTCTCCAGACCATGGCCGAATTTCGTCACCAGATGGCCCAGCTCAAGCGTGACAAGTTCGGCGAGATGGACTTCCACCGACCCTCAGCGGCCAGATGACAACTCAATTCGAGAAATCCGCATAAGAGGAAGACGAGCCTGCGTTACGAGCAGGCTATCGATGCATAAGCCTCGTAATGCTCGCCTTGAATTTTTGGTGGAACGCGTTTGTACTCTCGGATCGTCACCTCGTTCTCTCCGAGATGCAGGGCCTTTCCGTCTAGCGTGACTCCTCCCGTGACCTCGTCGTTCGCGTTTAGGATGACGACCTGAATGCAAAAGACTGAACCGTCTCCCTTTGCGACATCAGCAGTCAGGCTAAATTCTGCATCTCCATTCAGCTCTCGCTTGATCGTAATGTCGCGGAACTCGACCTTTGGCATTACCTCGGGAGGGCTTTCTGGAGACCACCACGCGCCCACGCGGATGTCGACATCCAACCGCGAAGCGGCACCCTCCGTGTGAAATATGGCACCGCCGACGCCCTGCTTCTCGCCTGGTTGAACATAATAGATCTCCCGAGACTTGGTGTACGACGACTTCGGATCATCGCGATCCTTAATCAATGTGCCTTGAGGACCCAGCACTCGGATTCTGATCTTGACGCCCGTGGCCACCATGTCGCTAGTGTTCTCGACTACCACTCCGTACGACGTCATGCGGCTACTGTCGTCGCGTGTCAGCGTCCGGGACACCCCTTTCTTCACCACCTTGATGCTGCCGTCATCGGTGGGCTGAGAGTGTGGAGACGGCCGCGGTTCGGACTCCCGAGCTACACCAGATGAGCTCTTTGCGTCCGGGGCGCCTTTCTCAGTCGACTTCGACATGCAGGCAGTAGCGGCAAAACCCATTGCTCCCACGAGGACATACATCCCGACCATCGCCGCGACAGACCTGGCCGACCATTCCCTGGGAACATGTCTGGCCGTACCCATTTCACCGGTACCCGAGAGGACGTCCCTATGCTGATTGCCCATCAATTCACCAAATCTCATTGGATCCCGTCGCCGCGACACAGCATTCAGGAAGGCGGCTGAAGGCGGTCTTTGATATTGGATTTGTCAGAGTCGGCAAGGAGAGGGCGGGGGGCGACGACTTTGTCCTTGTTGCCACCTGCTGCGACACCCTCGAAATTCACGTCTAGCCACCGTGCAATGACCCGCTCCGAGTCATAGATTTGGCCCGACACCTCGGTGAGAGCCTGCAACAGGTTCGCTAAGACATCGTTCACGGTATGGGCGGCTATGGGCGCCTCCGCCGCACCCGAGACAGTCGATGCCACACCGGCTGCGCCAGCGACACCGGCTAACACAATCGGAAGTGTCCCGCCGGTGGCCACGGCACCAAGCACAGCAGCCACAGCACCCGCCACGGAGAAGACGATCCCAGCAGCGTCACCACCAGAGTCATCCAGCGCCTTCAGAGCAGTCTTCGTCTTGTTAGCGATCTTCTCCACGTCACCCCGGGATGCCACGAATATGGCCTTATTGGCCTTCATGGCTTCCTGTAGCGTGCGAGCGATTTCGCGTTGGTTTCCCACCACTAGCGGGAACGGACTGGTGAAATCCTTAAACGTGTCGGCTGCACGTCCACTCCAACTCGACACATACCTGACTGCCTCGATTCGGCCCATGACGGTGTCGCCTGTGGCACGTCGACCCTTTGGACTTGACCCTCCGCCCGAGTCTGGTCCGAACGTGGACATGACGGGGCTGAAATGGTCGATCATTGGCTGAAATTCAGCAGGATTTGGACGGGTGAACTTCTCAAACGCCTCCGGGATCCAGTCATACAAATCCTGGAGGGCTTTGTACTCGTCATCACCGGCTTGAATCCCTGGCCGAGCTGCACCAGGCGGTGGTCCGGCTTGGCCAGATCTCTTGGCGTTTTCGAGCCCACGATCCTCGTTGATCTCTTCGGCCCGCTTCTTGACAGCCAGCTCCTTGATCTCGCGTGCCAAAGTCATCAACTCTTCGGGGTACGCGTCGCCGCTACCCCCCACTCCTGGATCGTCCATGTCAGTACTGCTCCGGCATCTGTGGCTCCGGAAGATCTCTACGTTTTGGAAGGGGATCATCTGCTATCAGGCGCTTCAGTTTGTCAGCAGCCTCCTGGTCAGTCTCGCTGTAGAGCTTCACTGCCAGTTCCAGAGCGTCACCGATGTCCATGAGGTTGGTAGCGCTCTCGCCCAGAATTCTCTGGAACTCATCGCGCAGGGCTCGCCATGCCGGATAAACGATCCCTGGAGTGTCGGCGTTCCCACCCCTGACATCGTGACCTTGCCTGATGAAAGCACTCTTGTCACCCACGGCAGTGTCGGCAACCTGGTCATTCATGCTCAGATACGCCTCCGCCAGGGCCGGCACATCCTCCCTTGCGACACCAAGTAGCTTGACAAGATCGCCGGCGAGCGTCCTACCCGTGTGCGGCCCGTCATCGTTGCCGGCTGTCAACATGCCTCCCCGTACGTCGCGCTGGTCAGTCGCCACCGTAGCGTTCTGGGCGTACGGGCGAAAACCCGAGCCACGTTGCTGTGGACAACGGCCTCCGCGGCTGTGGATAGCCCTGACGGGGGACCGAACATGAAGACTGCCCGGCTGAGCCCGTAGCTGCTATTGGCTCGTCCGCTGGGAAACCTTTGTGTGCTCTCGCGGGGAGGACGAGGAGAGAGGCCGGTTCACACTCGACGGGAGAAGCCGTCACTTGGCGTAGATCTTGTGGGTGGGGATGCCGCGAAATGACGGCCAATTTTTTACTGGCGAGTCACAAGATCGGCGCTATTGGAAAACT
>JBOGDL010000296.1:0-8967 GCA_050701815.1 Micromonosporaceae bacterium
TGAACTCGCGCTCGCCAAACGCCGGAGCGGCGTGCCCGTGATTCCCTCGGCGGATGGCAGATCCTGGACAAGGACGGCCAGCCACTGCCCGCGTGTCGAGCACATCTCCAGCCCCGAGCAGGCGGCCACATGCTCAGCACCAGGCACGCCCTCGCCGCTCACCGCGATGGCCAGCGGGGCTTTGAGACACGGCCTAGGGCTGCTGCATGAGGCCGATCCGCTGAGCGTCGGCGATCACCTCGTCAACGACCTCAGCGAGTCGATGAACCCCGCGGGTCACCACCATGCGCTCAGCGATGCGGCACGCGGCGTCCCGGTACTTGTGGTCGCTGAGCACGGCACGGACGGCGCCGCGGATCGCGGCTGGCGTCGGGGTCTTGGTTCCGAGGCGGCGCCCGACGCCTGCCCAGGCGACCCGGGCGATGACTTCGGGCTTGTCCTCGTGGCTGCCGGCTGCCACGATCGGCACGCCGTGGCTCAGCGCGTACTGCACGCCGCCGTAGCCGCCGTTCGTGACAAAGACGTCGGTCTTCGGCAGGAGATCATCGTACGGCAGGAATTCGGCCGCCCGGGCGTTCGCGGGCAGCGACGGCAGCGACTCCACCGGCCGCCCGCCGGTTGCCACGGCGACCAGCACGTCTTCGTGGGCGAGGCCCTCCAGCGCCGGCTCGATGAGCTGCCCGTAGGCGCTGTTGGCGATGGTGCCCTGGGTGAGGTGGACGACGGGTCGCGAGCCGTCGAGTTCCGGCCACCACGACGGAAACGGCGCCTGCGAGCCGGAGGCCGAGATAGGCCCAGCGAAGTGCAGCGTGGAGGGGGCGTCGGACCGCGGATATTCGAACTCGGGCACGGTGAACTGCACGATCGCGTTGGCGTGACGCGCCCAATCGAGCACCGCAAAGGGCATCCGCCGGCTGTGCAGCCGTCGAAATGTCTGGTCAGCGATCCGCTCGACCGCCGCGAACACCACCTTGTCAGTGATCATGGCGAGTGCGGTGTTGCGGAGCCGACCGAACGGACCGCGGAGCGGGGTGAGCCCCATGCCGAATGGCGCCGTGTCACGGCTGGAGATCATCAGCGGACAGATGCCGCACATCACGATCGGTGGCCGTACGCCGAGCGGGTGGCCGAGGAGAAACGCGGCGCCCATGAAGGCCGGGTCGGCGAGCACCGCGTCGGCTGGCTCGGCGGCGTGCGACGCCATGACGGTGAGGTGCTGAGCCAGCCCGGGGCGTACGAAGATGTGCTCGATGTCGTGAGCGATGGCCTTCGTGCCCTTCAGGGCGGCGCGCTCGGGGAAGGTCTGATTCCAGTCCCGCCGATCGTCGAAGTCGACTTCGGCTGGCAGGGGCAGATGCTCGGCGCCGGTGGCCTCAACTACTCCGGCAAATCTGGACCCGGTGATGAAACGCACCCTGCCGCCTTGCTCGGCGAAGTGCCGTGCGACCGCGAGCAGCGGCGTGACGTGCCCGTGGATGGGCACAGCCGCGATGATGATCGACCGCATGACAACCTGCCCCCAACCGGCCCGCAGGAATGGATAGTATTGGGGCCCATAACGCAGTATTCATATTTATGGGACAGTAGTCAATATGTCAGATGTTGAGTGCCGCACCCGCACGTACCGCTCCGAGCTTCGGCAGCGTCAGGCGGCGGAGACCAGGAGACGGATCGTCGGAGCCGCCGTCGAGGTGTTCGGCGAGAACGGATACCAGGCCGCGACGTTTGCGGAGATCGCGAAACGGGCCGGCGTCTCGATCGAGACCGTGCGGAAGAACGGCCCGAAGGCGGCCCTGATGTGGGCCGCGGTCGAGGTGGCATCATTCGGTGTCGAGGGCGAGATCGACATCTCCAACACCGAGCCGGGCGCAGCCCTGCTTGAGGCCCGTGATCCGGACGGATTCGCGGAGATCGTGGGCAAGACGATGGTCACGATCAACGAACCGGCGGCCGGTGTCTGGACCGCGCTCACCGGCGCGGCCCACGGCGACAGTGAACTCCAGACAAACCTGATCGAGAGGCTCGCCGGAATCAGAGCCCAGGTCGAAAATATCCTCCGGATGGTCGCCGAACGCGGCTGGCTGCGTGCCGACGTGCCCTTCGACGACCTCGTCGAGACGTGCTGCGTCATCACCAGCGTCGAGAGCTATGTGCGCATCGTGCACTTCGACGGCAAGTCGCACGAGCAGTACAAGAGCATCGTCGCTCGTACGGTCCGCGACACGATCCTGCTTCGTTGATCCGATTGCCGGGACGCCGTGAGCCCAGGCAACGGCCCCGGATTCACCAGAGACTCCGGGTGGGGCTTCCAAGCGCCGTGATCCTGATCAGGCTGGCGGCCGCCGAGTCTTGAGGTTCTTGCCTGGACTCGCGGCGCCGGCTACGGTCCGCTTGATCAGTCCATCATGGAAGGACATGTCGTGGACCTCGCGGGTATGTCGCAAGCTGTCGCCGCGGCTGTCGGCGCGTACCTTGCGAATGCCGGAGCGACCTACGTCGCCGACTCCGTCGCACATCAGGTCCACACGTGGCTCTCGGAGAAGCTGGGCGGCTCCAGGATCGGCCGGCATCTGCTTGACGTCCTCGCGCAGAATCCCGCCGACGCGTCCGCCCGGACCGCCGTGGAGCAGGCGATTCTGGACCGGGCTGAGCAGGATCAGCAGTTCGAGAGCGAGTTGCGGACGTGGGCGGCCCGGCTGCAGCAGGTGACGACGCAAGGATCCATCGGGGACAGGGCGGTCGCCCATGGCGGCGTCAACATCGCCGGGTCGCCGCACGGGAAGATTTCGCTGCGCGGTGTCATAGCGGGACGTGACCACATCGATCTCTCACGACGGACGCTGCGTGTCGGCATCGGTGGGCTGGTCGGAATCGTCGCTGCGGTTGTGGTCCTCATTGTCGCGGTGCTGCTGCTCCTCCCCGATCCCGATGAGCCCGCGCGTCAGCCGAAGGCGCTGCCGAGCAAGGCGGTCGAGGCGCTTGATGGTGTTCGATTCTGCGGCGGTTTCGAGAGTCAGGGCTGCAAGGTCATCGACGCCGTTCCCGCTCCCGCCCAAGCGAAGGGGGTGGCGGGAGACGCCCAGTACGACGACGTGTGGTGCGTCGTCTACCGGTACGAGTTCCGCAGCCAGACCGGCACAAGCGGCGCGGTGCTGGGCCGGCAGGCAAAGCTGTGGAGCGTGGTCGATGAGGGCCAGGACGCATTTCTCAAACGGGGATGCTCCAACTACCCGGCCGGTTAGACGACCGCACCAGCCCCGCCGAGCAGGCGCTCCGGTGCGGAATACCGACCCCGATCGCCACGCTGTCGCCTGCTCGGCTGGCAGCCGTGACCGACCACCGACTATCTCGTAGGGTCTAAGACGCACCGTCCCCACAGGACTGTCTTGTGTCATGGCGGTCACCAGAACCCGATTGGGGGATGGCCACGGTCGTGAAACCCAGGTTGATCCATGCTCTGCTGGCTGGCCTGTCGGTGGTGCTGGCAGTCGTCGTTGGCCTGCTCATCAACCTGGTGACGGACAAGCCTCAGCTGATCCTGGTTGTTTCGCTGATGGCCGGGGTCGCGGTGTGGGTCGGCCTGGAGTTCGTCCGCAGTTGGGGGGAATCACGGCCCGGATCACCCGGGGACCAGCGGACGGCCACGAACGCTGTCGACGATGGGCCGCCGGGGCGGGCGGGCTCTGAATCGGACGGCTCGCCCGCTGCTGCGCGCACCGCTGCCCGGGTCGCCCCGGACGAGCCGGCTCAGCGGCCAGCGCCGGCTGGCGCCCGGTGGCAGATGCGGGCGAACGTCGACCACCACTCGGACGGCTATTTCGGTCGGGAGCGGATCACCGAGAGCCTGGCGCGTACGCTGGCCAACCGCGCCTCGCAGATCGTCACGCTGCAGGGCGTGGGCGGGGTAGGCAAGACCACGACGGCGTACGAAGCTGTCAGCCAGGTGGAGCGCGATGGCCACTTCGGCGCCATCCTGTGGACCAAGGTGCGGGACGATCCGTGGCAACGAGAAGGGCCGGTGGGCAGGTCGTGGGCGTACGCCGCGAGAGATCTGGCGAGCCAGCTCAGCGCTGAGCTGGGCCCGAGCACCGCGACCTGGGACAGCGATGTGCGGGACGCGCTCAAAGACACCCAGCACAACGACGGGGTCCTCACGGTGCTGGACAACCTCGAGATCGACACCGACATGCGGCGTTTCACCGAGCGACTGCACCGGCTCGGGTTCGCCACCCCGCCCCACAAGCTGCTGGTCACCAGCCGCGCCGTGGCGCCGTTGGTATCGATCCGGCCGTACGAGCTCAATGGCTTGGACCGCGACGCGGCGGTGGACCTGATCCGGCATCTCGGGGCCGATGACGAGCGGCTCGCCGCCGCGCCTGCCGTCCAGTTCGATCCGATCCTGGACGCCGTCGACGGAAACCCCCTGCTCATCAAGATCGTGGTGCGGCGGTTCATCTGCGGGAGCCGTTCGCTGGCGGAGAGCGTCGCGGAGCTGCCCAGCGGCCGGGTCTCCGATAACAGGACCGTCGCGGACCACCTGTTTGGCCTCGCGCTGGGAGAGCTGGCACGCCGGGCCGGGCGGGACGCGGTCGACGGCCTGATGTACGCCTTCAGCGTGGAAGGCCGGCGTGGCGGGGAGTACCACGCGGACCAGCTCAAGGAGATGAGCGGACTGCCCGAAGAGCAGTTCCGTCAAGTGCTTGACTCCGGACGCGACCTGGGGCTCATCGGCGGTGGGAACACCAACGAGCGGTACTCCATCCACAGCCTGCTGCACGATGTCGTACGCCAGCGGCTGCGAAGCGTGCCTGGCGAGAGATGACTGCCGACGACGCCTCAGCGACGCGGTACTGGGCCGAGTTCGACAGGTTCTCCAGGTTCTCCAGAACGAGGGTCGCGCAGCGGCTGGAACGCGTCCTGCTCGCCGCCGAGCGGGGCGCTCTGGATGCGCCGGACACGGCGGCGGAACTGGCGGAGACGGTGTTTGCCGCGCGCGATGTCGGCGTCGTGCTCGACCAGGATCTGAGGTCTCGGATCTCGATGGCGTTGAAGCGTCTGCTCACCGCGTACGGGTCCGGAGGGCTGGAAGCCGGCGCGGACGACGGCGACGACTCGAGAGCGGGCAGGCACCTGGGCGAGCTCAGAGCGTTGCTGGAAGAGCTGGGTGATCCCGCGGCGGATCCGCTCGGGGCGCGCATCGCGTCCGCCAATGTCCACGCCAGAACAGACGGCGCAGCCATCAGGCGCGGATCTGAGTTGGCGACGGCGCTCACATTGTGCCGCACCAATCGGGAGCACGTCGAGGTCGCGATCATGTACGCCCAGTACCAGGTGGACATCGGCGCCTACCGCACAGCCGCGCGTCTGGTGGCCGGCAGCCGGGGACGGGTCAGCTCCGATGACTCGTGCGCCGATCTGCTGCCCGAGGTGACGGCATGCGAGGGCGGCCTGCTCTTCGCACAGGGCCGATTGCGCAGCGCGGGTCGCCGGTTCCGCGACACGCTCGCCGTCATGGACCGGCTGTCCCGGAACCATCGCGAGCGACCGGCTGCCAAGGCGTACCACTACCTCGGGAAGATCCACGCGCTTTACGGGCGGCACGACCTGGCCGCGCGTGACCTGGTGCGTGCCGAGGAACTCGTGGCACGCCGCCCGGCTGAGGATCCGCGGCAGTCCGGCCACAACCACGCCCGTCTCGGTGAGGTGCTGGCCCAGGCGGGCAGCCCCGACGCGCACTGGCATCTGAGCCTGGCACGGGACCTGTTCCTCGCGGCGGGTGAGGAGTCCAGTGGCCGCGGTCAGCACGACGGTGTCGCCGCCGTGCCAGGCGAGAAGAGCACGAAACAGATCGAGCGGCACGAGAGCATGCTGCGGCTCGCGCGGAGCAACCTGCACTGGCGGGGGGTGGTGATCGCGTCAGTGAGGTTGGCGCTGATCAATGCGCGGCGCGGGGCGTGGTGGTCCGCGCTACGACACGCTTGGGGCACGCTCGCCGTGGGGGTGCGGCTGGCACGCGGCAGTGGAATCCGCCACGCTGCCGCGGGAGTCGTGGAACTCGCCCTCGCGTACGCCGCGCGGATAGCGCTGCGGGCACGTGCCTGGCTGCTCAGGTTGCCGCCGCCACGCTGCCCGTGCTGTCACTGCAGCCCGCGGCGGGATCGCCTCGACGCGGCAAGGTGATCCGGTGGTGGTTGCGGACGATCGCAGCTGTGGGCCATCATGTCTGGGTGATCATCAACAGGAAGGGCGGTAACGCCCTGGCGCGTTGAGCGCGCCCACGCGGCACAGGAACGCCGCGTACGTCGAATGGACCTCCCCCGCCCACCGTGACCGTGAGCTGTGGGACGAGGTCATCAAGATCAGGCAGGAATGGCTCGACCACGGCCTGTCCACGCAACCAGCGGACAGAGCAGCCGCCGAACGCAGCCTGACCGCGATCTACGCGAGGATCTCTCGCCCCCGTCCCCGATTCCATTGGGTCGGCTCCCCCGCTCAGGCGCTGGCCTATGTCGGCGGGCTGCCCCCCCTCGATGAGCTCTACCGATGGATCCGCGACCCGCTGCCATCGGGCTCGCCGCCCCTGGCCAGCGATCTCGCAACGGCGGTGTCACGGCTGCGCGGCCACTTGGGCCAGGCGGTGGCGCATCCGGACCCGGAACTGTCCACGCCACGGCAACCCAAGAACAAGAAATTGTGGCCCCATCTACCGCCACTTGAGGCCCTCGCCGCAGGGGCGCCCCTCGGCGTCGTGGTGCATCGAGGCGTGCGCGGCGCGTTGCACCAAAGCCTCGCCCACGGGTTCTACCTGCGGGTACGCACCGCGCTGGCCGCCACCCACGGGAACGTCCCCGTCTGCTGGTACGGCCAGCAGGACGCCTCTTGGGTGGCCTACTACGACACACTCGGCCGGATCGGGCTGGCCCGCTACCGTCCACAGGACGCGGAACACCTCGCCGACTGGGCCGCGCTCACGCGCTCCTGCGGCTGGTGGTGGCCCGACGAAGAAGTCTGCGTCGTGGCTGAGCGCCCCGCCGCGGTGCTGACCGCGCCGCTGGACGGCGCCTGGCACGACGAGATGCGCCTCCGCCCAGCCGGTCTCGCCTACCGCGATGGCTGGCGCCCCCTGCTGTCGTGACCACGATCGGCCGGGACGCTTCAAACTGGAGCGTCCCGGCCGGACACGTGCCGCAGGGGTGGGGGGGTGCGGACGCGCCCCGGCCACCCCACGACTCACTCGGCGAATCGGAAATAGGTGCGGAACTGGTGTCCGTCATCGAGAGTCAGGACGAACTCCCGACACGTGCCAGCCCAGCCCGCGTCCGTCTTCCAGGGAAAGAGATACCTGCCCTTGTCGTCCGCCGACAGACCGGCGCTGCCGGGGGTCTCAGCCGCCACCGGGAACGGGCGCGGTGTGATCGACCCATCTGGGTTGACCGTCTCCAGGGTGTCGCAGTCCACCAGCCGGGAGTACGGCGAGTTGGTCGCGAGGATGTCGAGCCCTCGGTAACCACCGATGTCGAACCGCATCGGCACGCTGTCGCCCGCGTCCACGGTGTTCAACGCGGGAGCGGGTGTCCGGTTGAGGAAGTCGCTCCGGCAATCGGGATGGGTGTCGAATGCCTCGGCGTTATCGTCCCGGCCGGTGGTGCCTTGCACGGCGCTGTAGCCCAGCCCGCGCCGGGCGAACGAGGCCCACAGCGTGCAGGCGTTGGCGCCACCGGTCAACGCCGCGTCTGCGGCGATGATCGCGTCCCGGCCCCGTACGAACCCGGGTGAACAACCCTGGAACTTCAGACCATCCATCACCAGTTGCATCGCGAGGTTGTTGCCGCCGGTGTTCCAGGAACCGTAGATGTCCCGGTTGAACCCGTGCCGGTCGATCAGATCCCAGGTCATGTCCCAGAGGATCGCGGTCCAGCCGTGACCGACGTGGTGCGGGACCCGCAATGTCTCGCCGTTCAGCCAGCCGCCGGTTTTGATGCTGTCGTACGTGAACGGCTGGATCTGCATGTTCCTGGAGTACGGCCGGGGCCGGATCCCGCTCTGCTCCCGCTCGTCCTGGTGCACCACGTACGTGCCCATCCCGCGTGGCCCCTGCGGGTCGTCGAGCTCGGGGTCGAGCAGCATCGTGATCGCGAGGAAGTCGCTCCAGCCCTCGCTCATCCGTTCCTCACCGGTCAGGCAGTTGACCGTCGGGCCACCCGTCAACCGGTTCGAGATGCCGTGGGTGTACTCGTGGATGATCACCCCAGCATCGAGGTCACCATCGCGGATTCCCGGATGTTCAGGGTTCTTGCGCACCGAGCCCGTGCCATCAGCGGCAGCCGCTGCCTTGATGGCGGCGCCGTCTTCCTGGGTCACGGCGACGGCGGGGATGCCTACCGGCGGGCCTGTCATGTCGGCTGACAGGACCGGGGCATCTCCCGGCTCGTCGTGGACTGTCACGATGGCCCCGGCGCCGAGCGCCTCGGCGACCTGGGTCCGCTTCAGGTGGTCGCACGGCGTGTCACCCCCGTCGACCACGGCGATCCAATCGCCGGTCGGCAGATCATCGGGGTACGCGTTGGCCGCGCAGCCCCGCTCGCCGTACACGAACTGTCCGGACAGCCCGGCCGATGTGGGCGCCGGGGTGAACCTCGCCCAGGACGCGCCGTACGAGCCGGCGCCGGCCACCACGACCTGGTTCGGGCTGCCGAACTGGGCGCCCGGCCACAGGTACATCTGCATCCGGGGCTCGCCCGTGCCGTCGACGGCGGGGGTGGAGAAGTTGGCGTTGTTCACCCCGCCGCCGTCAGCGGCCTCGGCGTGCACGTAGTCGCCCGCGGCGCCGCCCCGGCCGTAGTTGTCGACCTGGAAGTTGCCCGACGCCTCATCGAACCCGTAGCCGTGGGTGACATCGTGGATGATGTTGTTCCAATAGAACAGGTTCGTTGTCGCCGCGTTGCGGTAGTTCTGCGGGTTCTCCCC
>JBOGDL010000297.1:0-11497 GCA_050701815.1 Micromonosporaceae bacterium
CCGTCGTGGGCCGCCGCCAACGCAGCCAC
This sequence comes from Micromonosporaceae bacterium, assembly GCA_050701815.1. Lineage (GTDB taxonomy): Bacteria > Actinomycetota > Actinomycetes > Mycobacteriales > Micromonosporaceae > WHSM01. The sequence continues at coordinate 30 of JBOGDL010000297.1, forward strand.
GATCGCAAGGCCCAGGCCAGCGCTACCGTGCCGTCGAGACCGCGCCGGATCCGCCCGGTAGAAACGCTCGAACACCCGGTCAGCCTGCTCCTGGTCAAGTCCAGGACCTTGGTCTGCCACTTCCAGCACGGCCGTTTCGGCATCGGCCCACACTCGAATTTCCACTGGGGTGCCGGCCGGTGTGTGGATCAAGGCGTTCCGCACCAGGTTGTCCAGCACCTGACGTAGCCGCGCCTCATCTCCCATCACGATCGGAGGCCCCTCCCACACCATGGGGCTGTGCTGAGGAGTGTTCTCACTCGACTCAGAGTCCTCAGATTCGTTCCAGGACGCTGCTGGATCGTCCACACCGCGGGCGGCGTCGACCATTGTTTGGCCTGACCCAGGGCCCACCGTGAGTGTGATGCTGCGGTCGGGCGAGACCGCCCGGGCAGCTTCCGCCGCGTGGGTGGCAAGGTCAAGAAGATCAACCGGCTCCCAGGCGATCGGTCGCTGCTGGTCAAGCCGCGCCAGCAGCAGCAAGTCCTCCACCAGCAGGCTCATTCGGGACGCCTCGTCCTCGATCCGCCGCATCACCCCGCCGACGTCGCCTGGGTCGCTAACCCCCCCATGTCGATACAGCTCGGCGAAGCCGCGGATGGAAGTGAGCGGGCTGCGCAGCTCGTGGCTGGCGTCCGCGACGAAACGCCGCATCCGCTCCTCAGAGCGGCGCGCGGCCGCTTCAGAACGCGCACGTGCGCTGAATGAGGTCTCGATCTGGTTGAGCATCACGTTGAGCACCAACGCCAGCCGTCCCACCTCAGTGTGTGGATCCCGGTCGGGCACCCTCCGGGACAGATCCCCCGCGGCGATGGCCGACGCGGTGCGTTCGATCTCGCCGAGAGGACGCAGACTCGCCCACACCACGGCCACCGCGATCACGGCGACACCGGCTAACACCATCAGACCTACCAAGAGGTTCAAATGCGTCAACCGGTCGACGATGCTGTCCACTTTGGCCAGACTCGCCCCCACCACCAGGAACTGATCACCGGGCAGGGGCTCAATCAGCAGCCTCCAACGTTGCTGATCGCCCACAGACTGCACGATGAAGGGCTCGCTGAGGTGACCCACCAAATCCTTGGGGGCGTCAGGCACCTGCGGCCAGTTCGGATCGTCAGGCTGTGCCTGCGAGCTGGACTCCTGATCTCCCCGAGGCCACCAGCTCTGCACTCCGCCCTTCGGGCTGCGGGTCTCCACCACGTACGGGCTGTTCGGCAGCACGGTCTCGGCTGGCGAGCCGAACACGCCGCTCAGCTCAAGGCTGGTCTCGCCGGTCGCCACCTGCTGGAGCAGCTGCTTTGCCACCAGGTGAAGCTCGTCATCGACCCGGTTCAGCAGGTAGCCCTGCAGGGCCGCGATGCTTGGCACGCTGATGCCGGTCAACGCTGCGGTGACGATGACCAGCACCGCCGCCACCAACTTGACCCTCAACGACACCCGGTCGAGCACGGTACGCATGGACAGCCTCTACGTGAGCACGTCGGCTCCGACTGGCGAAGCCGTGACCGTGTCGCCACGGCCGGCCAAGGGCGCGCGGATCATGGTCAGCGACGCCGGGACGGATGGGACAGAAGGTCGCAAGGAAACACCTCTCGGCAACCGGACACTCGGCGCCGCCCTACGTCGGCTTGCGCAGCACATACCCGACTCCCCTGAGCGTGTGAATCAATCGCGGCTCCACGGTGTCCACCTTGCGCCGCAGGTAGGACACGTACGACTCAACGATCCCGTCGTCACCTCGGAAGTCGTAGTTCCAGACGTGATCGAGAATCTGGGCCTTGGAGAGCACGCGTCCGGCGTTCGCCATGAAGTACCGGAGCAACTTGAACTCGGTCGGCGACAGCGAGATCACCTCGCCACCCCGGAACACCTCGCGGGTCTCCTCGTCGAGTTCGAGGTCGGCGTAGGCGAGGCGGGGAGGCGGCGAGACGTCACCTTGGGTGCGTCGTAGCACCGCCCTGATCCGAGCCACCACCTCTTCCAGGCTGAACGGCTTGGTCACGTAGTCGTCGCCGCCCAGCGTCAGGCCGCGCACCTTGTCGTCGATGGCGTCCCGCGCGGTGAGGAACAGCACCGGGGTGCGGTCTCCGCCGGACCGCATCTGGCGGGCCACCTCGAAACCGTCCAGGTCGGGGAGCATCACGTCCAGCACCACCAGGTCGGGTCGCCGGCGACGGATCGACTCCACCGCCTCCGCGCCACCGGTCGCGGTGTCCACCTCGAAGCCGGCGTACCGCAGACTGGCGCCCAGCAACTCGAGGATGTTCGGATCATCCTCAACCACCAGCAGGCGCCCCTCCTGCCCTCCGGTCCCGCTCAACTCGTTCAGCGCGCTTGTCGCCATGACAGCCATCATCAGGGCAAGACCTGGATTGTCGCTGACCGTTTCCTGGGAGTTCCCTGAAAGGGAGGGTTGCGACCCCACCACCGCGCGGCCCCGACGCACCCGGCCGGCGCCCAGGCCCGGCGGCTGAAGTCGCACGATGGACCATGTCAATCCTACCTAAGACACACATTATGGACGTCCATCCGCGCTCGCTGGCGTTGAACCAACGAGACCACATCCAGCTAGTGAAAGAGCGTGGGAGGCAACCCGCATGGCCACCGAAACCACCGCCAGCGGCAACCCGGCGATCTCGGACGCCGTGGTCGCCCCTGGACCAGAAACCCCCGGCGTGGTGATCGGAAATCACACCCACAAGTACACCGCGTCCAACCCCGCGATCCGGTGGCTGACCCAACGCTGGGTGGCCAACCTGACCCGCGTGATGGACCGGATCGAGGCGCAGCACCAGCCGTGCGAAACCGCCGCGATGCGAGCCCTGGAGATTGGATGCGGTGAAGGCGTCATCTCCCAGAAACTGCACCAACGTTGGCCGCATGCACTCGGGATGGATCTGCCCGACGCCGGGCTACGTGAGGAATGGAAGCAACGGCCCGGGCCTCGATTCCTGCACGGCGACGCGCATCAGCTCCCGTTCGGAGATCGGATGTTCGACGTGGTGGTGGCGGGAGAGGTGGTCGAGCCCCGTGACGAGCCGGCACGAGGGCTGCAGGAGATGGCCCGCGTGGGCCGCAGGCACCTGGTGCTGTCGGTGCCGCGAGAGCCGATCTTCCGGGGCTGCAACCTGATCGCTGGGCGGCACGTCCGGGCACTGGGAAACACCCCTGGGCATCTCAACCACTGGTCGACGCGAAGCTTTGTCAAGTTCGTCTCCACAGTCGCCCAGGTACGCGAGGTCAGCCGGCCTTTCCCTTGGACGACGGTGTGGGCGGTGCTGCCCTGACACCCGCGAACCGAACCGCCAGCACCCCGATACCCGCCCACACGGCGTCCAGCACCGTGAACAGCAACCGGGAGATCACCGCCACCACGATCACCTGTGCCTGCGGCAGGGCCACCCCCAGCAGCAGCACCATCGCCACCTCACGAGCGCCTGCCCCCGCCGGGGCCAACGGCAGCAGCACCCCGACGCAGAACGCCGCCGCGAAGCCGCCGGTGGCGACGGCGTACAGCCACAGGGAGTTCTCAGCCCCGAGGTCGCGTGCCAGCGCCCAGATCTGAACCCCGTACGCGATCCAGGCGAGGCCGGACCAACCCATCGCGGCGGCGATCCCCCGCGCCGACATCGGACGCGGCAACCGCTGCCCCCGGACCAGCCGCAACGCCAACCCGAGCAGCCGGTTCAGCACCGGCGGAGACCCGATCACCACCACCGCCAGCAACGCCAGCGGCGCCCACGCGTACGCCTGGACGACCTTGCTGCCCAGCAGCGGCAGCACCGTGACAGCCACCGCCAGGCCGCTGCCGAGCACGATCAGCAGAAACACGAACGCGCCCGCGCCGGAGGCTGACAGCGGAATCTGGTACGCCCGCCCCAACCGCATCTGCGCCATCACCGGCCACAGCTTCCCCGGCAGGTACTTGGCGAGCTGGCTGACGAAGAAGACCCGCATCATGGCGGGGCCTGGCAGCGGGTGCCCGAGGTCCGCCATGATCGCCCGCCACGCCAGCGCGGTCGCCAGGATGCCCGCGAACACCGAACCCGCCGCGAGCCCGAGCGCCTGCCACGACAGTTCACGTAACAGCGGAGACACCTGGGGCCATTGGCCCGCTGCCGCGTAACTGACGCCGGCGATCAGCAGGCCGACGACGGCCAGGCGCAGCAGAGTGCGCCAGGCCCGCCTGCCGGGCCGAGGGGTCGGATCCGGCGATTCTGGGCCGCCTGACTCCGGGGCGCCGGCGATGCTCTCTGGAGCTCGTGAGGGCTCGGGCGACACCGCGAGAACGCGCCCCGGCTCAAGCATCGCCACGGGAACGCACGATCAAGTCCGCCAGCAGCGCCACCGCCGCGATGATCAACCCCGTGACAAAGAGCAGCGTGGCGTTCGTGGTGATCCGCAGGTCATGGACGAACAGGTCGACGGCGCCCTTGCCGAACCCTGTGATCAACAGTGTCAGCGCCAACGGCATCAGCACCTTGATCGGGTTGAAGTACATCACCATCCGCAACACCTGCAGGATGTAGCGGTACGCGTCCCGGACGAACTTGAACTTGGACTTGCCGGCCCGCTTGGCGTATTCGATACGCAGGTAATGCACGGTGTGCTGGTTGGACAGGAACGACATCGTGATGGTGGTGACGCAGCTGAACCCCGGAGGCAGCAGCCGAAGGTACGGCAGCGAGACGTCCCGCCGGAACGCTCGCAGCCCAGAATTCAAATCCGGGATCCTGGCGCCCGACAAAACCTCTGCGACCTTACGGATGGTCCATTTCGCCGGCACCCGAAGCAGTTTGTGGCTGCCCTGCTCTGTGTTCCGGGCCCCGACCACCTGATCCACCTGGGGATGGTCTAGCAGATACTGCACGAACTCCGGTATTCGTTCATTCGGATACGTCATGTCGGCGTCGGTCCAGACCACGACTTTTCCGTACGCCTCACGGGTTCCGATCCGGCGGGCAGTGCCCGAGCCGCCGTTACGAGAGAACGGCATCAACCGCATTCTCGGGTATTCGGCCAGGGCCCCTTCGAGAACTCGTAACGTGTGGTCGGTCGACTTGTCGTCGATCACCAGCAACTCGTAGCTGAAGGGGCTGGCGTCCATCACCGTGGTGATGCGCTTGACCTCGTCGAGCACGTGCTCCTGCTCGTTGTAACACGGGAGCACGATCGTCACGTCAAGCGTGTTCGGGCCCATCCGCGCTGGTCGCAGCGTCGTCGACGGGCCCAACAGCGTGGTTGCGCCAGGCCCTGTCGGGGCAGTGGCGGATGGCAGACCCATGGCTGGGCTGGCCGTGGGGACCGCAGCCGGCGTGGACACCTCAGCTGTGGCGTGCGTGGCGGCCGACGCGCCGGTGGCGCGGGCGTGTCGGGCGATCAGGTTATCGGTCATCTGCTCGGATTCATCGCCTCAAGGACCGGTTGCCGCGCCGAAAAGCGCGCGACAATAGGGAATCTGACATTGGCCGAACGCAGATTATCCGTTATTCCCCAGGCGAGAAGCCGCATTCGGCAGATTCCCGGGTTCGACCCTGCTCCGGACGTGGGATCCGCGCGCCGCGACGGCGCCGCCATATTTCGACAGAAACCAATGCGGTGAGAATGAAGAATGTCAATCCAGTGATCCAGGCGCCAGCGTTCTGAAACGGCATCCGGTATTGCAGCCGCACAATGTGGGCGCCCGCCCTCACCGGTGTCGCCACCAGACCGTGATCAGCCGGGACCAACTCCGCGGTGGCGCCGTCGACCGTGGCGGCCCAACCTGACTGCAGCGCGTCCGCGACCACCAGATGCCCCGGCGCGGCGGCGGTGACAGAGATCGTGATCGCGTCCGGACCGTCCTCGAGCACTGTGATCTCGGCCCGTTGGCGCCCCTTGCCGGGCGGCCCCACGCCACTCGGCATCGCTTCACCAGGCGCCTTGTCGAGCACCACCTCGTCGGGCGCCAGCTCGCCGCTTGCCACCATGGCGACCCGGCGGGCCGGATCCGGCTCCGCCCGCGCCCGAGCCGCCCACCGGATCCGGGGCAGGGCGGTGAGCCGCTCGTACACCACCGCGGAGCCCGCGTACGCCAGGCGCAACCCGTCGGGCCTCGGCCGTACCACCGAGATCGCGGCCATCGCGGCGCCATCCCCGGCAATCCCCCGCACCCGCAGCGACGTGCTGCCGTGCCATCGAAGCTGCACGCTGAGCCGCTGGTGCGCCGGCACGTGCTCAGCGGCGATGGGTATCCAGAGCGGTGCGCCCGGCCGGAGCCCATGCGGCGTCCCGAGCCCTTGCGGCGTCCCGAGCCCGGAGAGCAGACGCCATGCTCGCGCCACCTCGGCGCCGAACTCGTCGCGGAGCACCACCTCGAGGCGGGCCGGGGCCGGTTCAGCCGGGTTCGGAGCAGCCGCATCGGTGGGGCCCGCCTGCGCTGGCTGCGCGCCATCGCCGAGCCGGGACGACGCGCCGTCGCGGGGCCGGGCCGGCGCGGGGATCAACCCGAGCGCGCGCACCGGACCCGTCACCGCGTACGGGGCGGTGCTTGAACGCTCGGGCCGCAGCGTGACGACCGTGCCGTCCCCGTCCGCGCGGACCTGCTTGCCCAGCACCCTGGCCTCGGCGCCGGCCACGAAATACTTCACCGACAGCCGGTCCAGCACCGGATGCGAGACCACCTGCGGCGCCACCGGAAAGTTCAAGTACGTCGGAGGGTCCCCGAACTGACGTCCCGGCAACCCGTCCACCGTCTCCGCGAAACGCCGGCTGAGGAAGAAGTGGCCGGTGAGCGCGCGCAGCCGGTGCGCCGAGTCGGCGCCCACGTACATGCCGCGCCCCGAGCCCGCGAAGCGCTCATGACCGAGATGCTTGGCGAGAAACCGGTGCGTGTCGGTGACCGGGAAGAACGTCTCGCGCTCTGCCCGAGGCCAGTACGGCCCCGCCAAAGCCAACGCCTGCCCGGCGATCAGCGCCGGCAACAACGCGGCTGCCGTGAACCGGGTGAGCCGCGCCAACCGGCCGCCAGGGACAACCCTGCGCCCGCTGTTGCCCCACACCGGCCGCCCGCCCCATCGCAGGATGGCGACCAGTACCAGGCAGAGCAGCACCAGGCCGACCCCGATCAACATCTGCTGATCCAGGTGAGCCACCCGCTCGTGCGCCGGGACCGGGTCCTCGGCGCTGGTCGCATACGCGGCGCGGCGCGCGTCCCACCACGCGAGCGCGCCGGCCAGCACAGCGCCCAGCCACACCGCGGGCCCGAACCAGGATCTGGTCGCGGTCCAGCGCGGCTTCGAGCCAGCTTGAGCCGGACCCGGCTCCGAACTGGCTTGAGCCGGGTGCGGCTCCGACCCGGGGCTGGCCGAGCGGGCCAGCAGCAGCTGGAAGCCGATCGCGGCGAGGACGGCCAGCAGGAAGCCCAGCACGCTCCGGGCACGACCCACGAAGTTCTCCGAGAACAGCACCGGCAATTGCTGCAGGGCGGCCAGTGGGGCTCGGCCCACGTACAAGATCAGCAGTAGCGTGCCGGCCGACAGCACCAGAAACAACCATGTCCCGCGTGAGGTCAGGGCCCGGCCCGCTCGTGGCATCGACAGCGCCGTCACCACCAGCACCAGCGCCGCCGCCCCCACGTACACCAGTGACTCCACCAGATTCACGTGCAGGTTCCACGGCGGCGGGCGGCTCGGATCGGTGCTGCCGAGGGCCCATGGCGCCAGCGCTGTCACCAGCGTCTCCGGGAGCAGATGGTCGCTGGGGCTCTGCTCGCGGCCTGTCACGTACGCGCTGGACATGTACGACAGGAACGGCGCCAGCTGCACCGCCGTCAGCGCCACCCCGGCCAGCGCCGCCCCGACCGCGCCAAGCAGCACCCCCAGCGCCCGGCGCCATTGGCCGTGGTGTTCCGCGACCGTGCGTACTGCCAGGTAGAGCCCGCCGAAGAGCAGCCCGTAGCCGGCCACGGCGGGAAACCCACCGAAGATCATCGCGGCCACAGTGCCGCTGACCAGCACGCCATCGGAGACCCGGCGCCGGGTCGCGAGCCGCTCCAGGGCCCAGAACAGCACCGGGATGAACGCGGCGACCCGGGTGTGCGGCCAGTTGGTCCAGGCCACCATGAAGCCGCTGCTGGCGAAGACCAGCCCACCCAGCAGCGCCGCGGGACGCCCCAGCCCGATGCGGCGCGCGAACAGGAACGTGCCGCCGGCCGCGACGGCGATCTCCAGCAGCTTCACGTACCCGGGCGCCAACCAGATCGGCAGCACCAGGTATGGGAACGCGATCGGATTCGCCAAGCCGAGGTTGGTGCTGGCCCCCAATGGAACCCCGCCCACGATGTACGGGTTCCACGCGGCCAGCTGACCGTCCCGCAACCCCGACACGTACAAGTGGATGTTCGGCAGGTACGCGTCGATCGTGTCATTGAGGTAGGTGTTCTGCACTCCAGCGCCGCCGATTCCGGCGTCCCGGTACGGGCTGACCTGGGTGAGCAGGTCGGTCGCGGCGAAGACTCTCCAGCCGAGCAACGGGGAGCCGATCCCGATCAGTGCGTACCCGATGAGGGCGGCCAACGCGACCACGGTGAGCGGGTCCACGCGCCGCCATCGACCCCTCCCCCGGTCGACTCCGGGTTCGGCTTCGGCTGGAGTCCCGGCAGCGCCGTTGTCCGGATCCGGCGACGTCGAGCTTCGCTGCGCCGGGTCCGGTTGCGCCGAGCCCCGCTCGGTCGTGCCCGGCCCCGTCGAGCCCGTGTCCACCACCCGAGCAGCGCTTGGCTGGGGTCTCGGCCCGCTCATCGCGCCCCCTCCGGTTAGGCGTGCGCCGCATACGCCAAGACGGGATGTCCCGCTTCCGGCCCAGCTGCGGCAGACATGTCTAGGAGATAACGACGCGGGATGTGAGGATGTCGTGCATGGCTGATGTGGTGGTGATCGGCGCCGGGCACAACGGGCTGGTGGCAGCGACCCTGCTCGCCCGGGCCGGGCTGGCCGTCGAAGTGCTGGAACGAGACAGCATGGTGGGCGGCGCGTGCCGTACCGAGACTCCGTTCACGAAGGCGCCGGGGCTGCGTTCCTCCACCGGGGCGTACCTGCTGGGGTTGATGCCCCCGGAGCTGATCGAGCTGCTCGACCTGAAGCTGCCGCTGGTGCGCCGGGACCCGCACTACTTCCTGCCGACCCGGGACGGACGTCACCTGCTGTTGGGCGCCGACACAGAGGCCAACCAGGGCCAGTTCGAGGAGTTTTTCACGGCCCAGGACTGGCGGGCGCAGCAAGCGCTCACCGCGGAGTTGTCCGCGCTGGCCGAGGACCTGGCGCCGGCGTGGCTGGCTGAGCCATTGCCGCTGGAGGAGACGGCGGAGCGGCACGTGCGCCCGGCGCTGCGGGAGCGGTTCATCGAGCTGGTGCGCGGCTCGGCGATCGACTACCTGAGCAGCTTCGGGTTCGCCAGCGAGCTGCTGGTGGCGATGTACGCCATCACCGACGGAATGCCCGGCCTGACCGGATCTCCATGGAGCCCCGGCAGCGGCCACAACCTGTTGGTGCACAACATGTGCCGGCTGCCCGGCGCGGACGGCACCTGGATGGTGGTACGCGGCGGCATGGGCACGATCACCCAGACCCTTGCGGAACGGGCGCGATCAGAAGGCGCCCGGATCCACACGGAGAAGACGGTGTCGGCGATCACCGTGGAGTCCGGCGCGGCCAGCGGAGTGGTCACCTCCGACGGCACATCCATCCGGGCCCAAGCGGTGCTGACCGCGACCGACCCGTTCCGGCTGCCCGACCTGCTGGGCTCGGCATGCCCGCCGGCGCTGCGCAGCCTGGTGGACGACTTCGCCGCTCGCTCGCCGGGTCAGACCATGAAGCTGAACGTGGCGATGTCCGACCTGCCCCGCTTCTCGGCGCTGCCGGAGCCGGTGGGCCAGCACTCGACCACGGTGCACCTGATGCCTGAGGCCGCGGCCGACGGCAGCGTGCTGTCCGCCACCCGGGCCGCGTTCGAGGCCGCGGCCGAAGGGCGCATGGATCCGCTGCCGCCGCTCGAGTGGTACCTGCACTCCACCATCGACGACTCTCTGGAGGACGAGGAGGGCCGGCACTCGTCCGCGTTCTTCATCCAGGGCGTGCCGCACCAGCCGGCCGGGTCCACCTGGGAGAAGGAGAAGCACGGGTACGCCGATCGGGTGCTGGCGCTCGCGGAGTCGTACGCCCCGGGGCTGACCTCGCTGGTGGTCGACCTCGACGTGCTGGCGCCGCCCGACATCGAGGCTCGGTTCGGGATCACCGGGGGCAACATCGATCACGTCGACAACGCGCTCTCGTTCACCGATCGGATGCCGTACCGGGTGGGTGTTGACGGGGTCTATGCGGGCGCGGCCGGCTGTCACCCAGCGGGTTCGGTGATCGGCTGCGCCGGACACAACGCGGCGCAGGTGGTCCTCTCTGATCTCGACCTGACCTGACCGCGCCCACTGACTCAAGCCGCTGGCTGGGCGCCCCCAGGCGGGGCGCCCGGCCAATCGATCAGGCAGGCGTTTGTCGGATGGGCATTGGATCAGACCAACCCGGTTGGGTGCCAGGAAGCGCCCCCGACCTCGGAGCCGACGCCCGGCCTAGAAGTTGAACAGCACCCCACCGGTGGCGTGCACCGCTTCGCAGAGATTCGTGAACACTCGGTGGTACGTGCGGCTCTGCCCATTCCACTGGCCGGTGGCCGTGACTGTCACGGGGGCGATCTCCATGGTGCAGGCGCCGTCCTGGGAGGGGAGTCGGCCGACTTCTCCGCTCACGCTCGCCAGCTGCGCGCAGGCTTCCCGCGGCGATGGGTGGGTGCCACCGATTGGGGCGCAGGTCAGCGACGCTTGCCGCCGCAAGCCTTCGCCCGACTGGATCGAGAGCGAGAGGATGTCGGCGCCGTCGGGCGGCAGCGCGATGTTGGGCCCCTCGGGCCGCTGCAGGAGCCGTTCTTCAGTTGGCGCCAGGTTGACTTCAGCGGCGACGCCCAGGCCTGTGGTCTCGGTGTCTGCCGCTTGCGCGACGGGCAACGCCAACGCGGTCAAGCCGAGCAAGCTTCCGATGAATAGGCCTCGTACAACGAATTTCCGAACCGTTGTGGGTTTCATACGTTTTGCCCCGTTCATATGCATTCGTTGAACTGATTAACCCCGTATATCAAACGATTTGCACGGATTGTGGTTTCGGTCCCACCAAGCGTGTCGTCGCTCGACTCGCCCGCGCCACCGGTGCCCCCGCGTCGAGCGCGTGCGTGTGCGACGCTGGCGTGCTCGAGACCTGAGGCGGATCGCTCGAGGCTGAGGCGGATCGGGAGGGGCCAGTGACGGACGGCGAGGTAACCGAGCCCGGGGAGATCACCGAGCGGGGACAGATCACGGTGCGGGGTCTCACCAAGCACTACCGGAGCGTCAAAGCCGTCGATGA
>JBOGDL010000298.1:0-14475 GCA_050701815.1 Micromonosporaceae bacterium
GCCGGAACACCGCGCGCCAGCCGCCCCCGTTGGCGTCGACCAAGGCTCGCAACTCGTCTCCGAGTCCGGGGCTGCGGCTCTGCAGCTCGTGGTGCACCCGCCGGAACGCGAACGGACGCCGGGCCAACCCCACCACGTGCGCGGTGAGGGGCTTCACGGCCACCTCGCAACGAGACAGCCGGATCGTGATCTCCGCCAGATCCGCGAGTGTGGCCGACTCGTCAGCGGCGCCCGCGAGCCACGCCCTGACCAGCATCTCCCGGGCCTGCACCGCTGCCGCGCGCATCACCTCGACCCGAACCGCCACCGGTAGCCGCGCCAACAGGCTGGCCGCGCAACGCACCGCCCGTTGGCTCACCGTCGCGTCGGCGTACGGGCGCCACCAGGCCAAACGGTCGGTGTGCTCCGCGATCTGCGCGGCGCCGGACGTCTCAGCACCCGCCGAGCCGGCGCCGGACGATTCAGCGCAGCGCTCCGCCAAGCCGGCAGCGGCGGCGAGTACCCGCGCGCTGGCGGTGAGGGTCTCCGGCGCCACCGGGTCCGCGGCAACCGGGTCCGCGGCAACCGGGTCCGCGGCAACCGGCGCCGCGGCAACTGGGTGCCCGCCGGTCGAGCCGGGGGAGCCCGGGGAGCCGGGTGGTTCCGGCGGCGGCCACGAGTCGTCGGCCGACTGGCCCGTCGGATACCGGTCGATCACCACGCGGGTCAAGTCAGTCAGCGCAGGGTCTGCCGGATCGGCGTTGGCGAGCGCCCGGCGCACCACCGCACGTACCGCCGGATGGTCTGCCTGGCCGCCGCCCTGCTCAAGGTCTCGGCCTTCCAGCAATTGCAGCAGCCGCGTGCATTCGGCGGCGCTGGGTTCCGTGTCCGCCCAGAGTTGGCCGATCACCTGGCCGAAGTCGGCGGCGTCCACGCGGGCGAGATCAGCCAACCGGCCAGCCATCTCCACCCGGCGTTCACCGTGCCGGCGGCCGTGCCGGGAGTAGACCAGCCTCGCCACCTGCGGCGCGCCTGACCAGTCGCGATCGACCAGCAGATCAGCGAGCTGCGCGCCACCGAGCCCCTGGAACACCGCGGCGATCGTGCTGCCGTCCGCGTCAGCCAGCGAGGCCGCGGTGCGATCCAGCACCCTGGCTTGATCCACCACAGGAAGCGCCTCCAGCAGCCGCAGCGCCGCCTCCTGGTGTTGCTCAGCGACGAGTTCACCCCGGCACAACGCGAGCAGCGCCGCAGCGGCGTCGAGACCGCCGCCGCGAGTCGTGGACCGGCCGTCGGGGTCGCGGACGCCGGTGGCGGCGACGGCGCAGAGGGTGTCGATCGTCGCGAGATCCCCGGCTCGCCACGCGGCTGTCACGGCTGCCGCATACGGGCTGGGCTCGCGCTGGGGCCGGCGCCGTGCCAGACGCCGTGCCCGGGTCTCCGGCAGCGGGGGCAGGAAATGCGCCGCCCCGTCGCTGCGGCTCGCGGCCCACGCCTGCGGTGTGGCGCCGACCAGGTGATGCGAAGCGGAGAGCGGATCGCTGGCGTACGTGACAAAGGACATGGTCCGGGTGACCGCCAACGGCAACGAGTACGACACCGCGGCGATCCACAGCGCGATCCGGTCCACGTCCTCGCTGATCAGCATCACCGGGCCCGCCTGACCGGCGAGGGTGTCCCGGGCCGCGTCCAGCAGGGTGGCGAGGGTCTCGTACCCGGCGGACCCGGCACGGGACAACAGCCGGCACACCTGGTCCGGGTCGATGGCCTCGCCGGGTTGCAGGGTCTCCAGGGTCGGCAGCGAGCCACCGGCTTCGCGGGAGGCCCACCAGGGCGCCCGCCACAACTCGATCGGCCGCACCCCGTCGAGTTCGTCGTCGCTCGCCACGATGGCGTGACCGAGGAAGTTGCCGGGCCGTCCGGTGTAGTCGGCGCCGAGGTAGCGGCAGCAGACCATGATCGCGCCGTGCGGTGTGGAGTCGTACGCCAGGGAAACCGGGCACTGCTCCACCGGCGCGTTCGCGGGCGGCCGGTACGTCATGAACCGCTCCACCAGCCGGTCCACCTCCGGCGGCGCGTCCGCGCTGCGGGCGGTGAACTGGAAGCCGGCGCGTCCGGTGGCGCCACGGGGGATCGAGGCGTAATGCAGCTGGTGCGCCATCTAGTCCGCTCCGGGGCCGGGCTCAGCGGATCCGGCGGCGGGGCGGGTCCCACCGCGTCCCTGCCGGCTGGCCTGCAACATTCCGAACCGGTGCAGCAGCCACAACAGCGGATCTTCCACCCGGTACGGCCTGATGCCGTCGGGCCCGATCGAGCCTCCTTCCGGCAGCCCGCCCAGCGCGGAGAGGCCGAAGAAGCTGTGCTCGGCGTAGTTGTGGCTCAGGTAGTGGTCCAGGCCCTCGGCGTGCCAGCTGTGCAGCAGGGCCCGCACCTGCTCGTGCACCGCCTCCCGGTCGTCGAGGTCCAGGTGGGCGGTGCGCGGGCGGGCCCGGTGCAGCGCTGACTGCTGCTCCAACTCGGGTTGCAGCACGTCGATCTTGGTAAGCGCGATCGCCATTGGGATCTTGAGCCGCTGCCCGGACCGCAGCTCATGACCGGAGCGCAGGGTCTCGGTGACCCTGCCCAACACGTCCAGCGGGTTGCTGTCGGCGGGCGTGTCGATCGATCCGACGGTGGCGTCCCGGGCCTCGGCCCGGGTGTCGGAGGTGGCGCCGGGCAACTCCAGCGGGTCCACCAGGAAGATGATCGCGTCGGCCGCGGCCAGATACCGCAGGTGCAGGTCGACCAGGTCCCGACGTCCCAGATCTTCCCCGGCGGTGTCGAACAGCACCAGGGTCAGCGAGGTGTCCTGGCGCCACAAGAGCTTTTGTCGGGTACGGCTGAGCAGGTACACCATCGGCCACCGGATCGCGGTCGCCGCCGACTGGGTGGTGGGCAGCAGCCGGTGCTCGCCGAACAGGGGTTTGGCGAAGTCGCGTTGGTAGCGGTCGATGGTGCGGTCGTCGCACGCCACCAGGGAGGTGGCGAGCTCACTGCCCAGACGATGCTCCAGCTCGTGCAACAGCACCGAGATGTACGTGCTCTTACCGGAGTTCTTGGCGCCCACCAACGCGACGATCTTCCCGGGGGTCTCGCAGTACTGCGCCGGCAGCTGGTTGTGGCAGGCCGGGCACACCCGCCGGAACGTGTCCTGCCCGCAGGCGGGGCAGTGCGCGCGTTGTTTGCCGCCCTTCGCGCTGAACACCGGGGGGAGCGTGGCCGCCACCTCCGAGCCCAGGTAGTCAGCGAGCACCTCGTCGACTTCGGGGGCGCAGCCGCTGCCTCGACCGACGGCGCCGCCCTGGCAGCGGAACTTCACGTGGCGACGAGACACCTGAGCGAAGCAGTACGGGCACGTGATCGGCGTCATCACCGGCCCCCACGCAGTTGAGTCACGGGCGGGTCCCTCAGCTCGATCGAGTCATCAGCGGAGAAGCAGCGCAACCAGTACGGCCCGTGCGGCGCCGGCACCCGCAGCTCCGTTGGCTGGTGGGGGGTCAGTGTCACGTGGTCGAGCTGGCGCAACACCTCGCCGTCCTGAGCGTGCAGCGGCATCACCGCGCCCCGCCGCAACACCACGATCAGGCGACGCAGCTCAGCGCGTTGATCCGCGTGCACCGACACCCGTAGCTCCCGTCGCCAGGGCGGGCCGGCGCGGGTCACCTCGTACCAGGCGTGGGTTCGTCGCGTCAGACGGACTGTCACCGGAGCGCCGTCGACGCGACGGCCCTGACGTGAGGTGATCGGCGTCAACTCCACCTCCAGACCGGCTTGGTGCGGTGGCACGCCGCGGCCGTTGCCGGAACCGTCTGGGCTGTCCTGCCGCACGGCCGCGCGAAGCGGCAACCAGGCGGCGCCTTGAGAACGGTACGCCCCGCGCGAGAACGCCTTCTCAAGCCAGGCGCCGGCGCCGACCCGCCATCGCACCGCGACCTCGGTGAGCTCGGTGGGCCACTGCCACCGGACCGCCACCTCATCGCCGACACGGTCGGCGGAGATGTGCTGCGGCGCCGGAACCCCGTCGGCGGCCGGAACCCCGTCTGCCGGGCCGTCTGCCATGGGGACTGCGGGTGCTCCCGCGGCGCTGCCCGCCGCCGGGTCCCGGTTCTCTCGTGAGACCGCGTCGGCTCGCGTCACCGGGTGTGCCTCGGGGTCTGCCGGCGCGGGGGAGGAGCCGGTGTCAGCCGTGGCGGCGCGGTGGACGCCGCGGCTGGGCGGGGTGGCGGAGACCGCCCTGAGCAGCCTCGACGCCGCCGGGTCCGGCGTGTCGGAGGTTGGCGGAGGCGCCGCGGCTGGCAGGTTCGGGCGGGCGTGCCTGGGCGCCGCGGGTGTGGTCGATGAGTGCTGTGCGGGCCTGGCAGCCGGACTCTCTGCGGTCACGGCAGCTGCGGCGTGGCTGCTGTCCGCGGTCCCGGCAGCTGGGCTTGGTGAGCCCGCTGAGCCTGCTGCGGTCTCGGCGCCAGGGGCCTCCGCGACCTCGGGTGTCTCGGCGCGCACCGCGAACGCGATCCGCCGGGCGTCACTGTCGGCGATGCCGAGGCTGGTGATCGCGTGCCCCACCATGGCGGCGGCGGAGGCGCCTTGCCGGCGTCGGGTACGCAGCTCCTCAGCGACCTCGTACCGCACCAGATCCGTCAGCCCGGCGGCGCCGTGCTGCTGCGCCAACCCCTTCAGCGACACCAGAACGGTGTTGGCGAGGGTCTTGCTGCCATCGTGCGGGCGCCCGGCCCAAGCCTGGTCGACGGCCCGCACCACCGCCTCGGAGACCTGATGCCCGGGGTCGCTGGCTAACGCCACCGCCTCCCAGAGCCGTAGCCCCGCGTCGTCGCCGGGGCGCTGATCCGGAGTGTCCAGCAGGAAGTCGGCGGTGTGCCGGCACCCCAAGGTGCGAAGCGCGTCCCGATACCGCCGGTACGGCGTGACCAGAGGCAACTGCGGAAGCTGGTCCGCGGCGGTGACGGTGACACCAAGTTCGGTCAGCAGCGAGGCGACCTGCTCCGGCGGCACGTTGTGGCCGGCCGTGAGCTCACTGGCCAGGCCCGGGGTGATGCGTCGCACCGGCCCCGCGATGTCGTCGATCTCGGCGGCGAGCTGCTCCAGCCGATCGTGGTCGCGCTCGGCCGCCTTGTCGACCGCGGCCCGCAGCGGGCCCACGTCGCCGGAGCGCGCCGCCTCGAACACGGTCGCCAACTTGAGGTGGTCGGCCTCCAGCCGCGCCACGGCCTTCCGGAACTTCAGCTCCCGCCGGGACCGGCGCCAGCACGCCAGCACCGAGGGCAGGGTCCTGGCAACCTGCTCCGCGGACAGCGGAAGGGTGAGCTGGTAGCGGATCAGCAGATCCTCCGGCGGCAACCCGTCAGCGAGCCGGGCAGGTTCGAGAACCTGCCGGCGGTAACCATCCTCGTCGAAGCTCATCCAGCGCCTCGGGTCAGTTCACCCGTACTTGGGACAGCGCGGAACGGGAACGGGCCACCTCGTCTTCGGACATGCCGCCGACCTGGATCTCCAGGTCCAGCCGGTCCTTCCTGGTGGGCGCCTCGGCCGGGCCGGATTTCCGCTTGGACGTGTCGCCCTGAGCCGCCCCGGTCTGGTCGTCGGCGCCGGATGGGTCATGGTGTTCCATCGCGGTGACGTGGAGCAGACCGCTGGAATCGAGCTGGAACGTCACGTCGATCGGCCAGCCGGCTGGCTTGCCTGGCGGGACCGCGATCGGGCCGGCCGCGATCAGGGTGTTGTCGGCGGCGGCTTCAGATTCCACGCTGCCCGCCTGCTCCATCACCTGCACGTCGATCTCGCCTTGATCGTCGTACACGGTGTAGAAGGTGCGGGTCGCCGCCACCGGCAGCGAGTCGTTGCCGTGGATCAGGTGCACCACGTGCTCGGACTCGGTCTCCGTGGCGAAACACAACACCCCGAAGCTGCGGGAGGCGACAGTGCGGATCTGCCGCTTCGCGATCGCCTCCTCCTCAGTCGCGGACAGCCCGGCCCAGCGCGCCATCTGCTCAGCCTGCTCCATGCCGTCGCCGCCCGCCTTCAGCAGCCGCCGGTACGTCTCCTCAAAGGCGTACAGCGCGGCGCCCTTGGCCACAGCCAGATCGGGATCGTGCAGCTTGGGATCCTGGCCCAGTTCCTGACGCAGTCGCCTCACCACCGCCGGCATCTTGGACGACCCGCCCACCAGGACCACCTCGTCCAACGCCGCGGCGCCCCGCTTGCGCGCCACGTCCAGGGCGCGCCGGGTGATGTCCACGGTGCGGTCCAGCAGGTCGCTGGTCATCTCCTCGAACTGCTCGCGGGTCAGCGTCACGGTCGCCACCCGGCCCTCGTGCACCACCCGCAGCACCCGCTGCTTGGCGGTCGACAGTCGCTTCTTCGCCTCTTCCACCTGGGCCCGGATGTCCTGCACGGTGGTGGGATCGTCCAAGGGGTGGCCGGTGTCCGGGTGCTGCTCCACGAACGCCTCCACCACGTACTCGGCGAGCCGCTCGTCCCAGTCGACTCCACCGAGCTCGTGGTCGCCGTCGGTGCACACCACCTGGATGTCGCCGTCCCGCATGCTGATCACGGTGGTGTCGAAGGTGCCGCCACCCAGGTCGTACACCAGGATGGTGCGGTCCGCGTCGTCGGCCAGCACGCCGTAGCTGATGGCGGCGGCGATTGGCTCAGAGAGCACGTCGATCACGTTCAGGTTGGCGATCTGCCCCGCTTTACGGGTGGCGTCGCGTTCGGCGATCCCGAAATACGCCGGCACCGTGACCACCAGATCCGTGACCGATTCCCCAGTGGCGGCTTCGGCGTCGGCGGCGAGTTTGCGGAGCAGGAACGCGGAGATCTCCTCCGGGGTGTGCGAACGGCCGTGCATTTTCAGGGTGAGGTGGCGCCCCATCTCACGTTTGATCAGCTCCACCACCAGGTCGGGCTCCACCACCGCGGTGTCCTTGGCGGCGGCCCCGACCACCACCTCGTTCGCGGACTCGAAGTAGACCGCCGACGGCGTGGTGTCGCTGCCCTCCAGGTTTCGCAACACGACAGGTCGCCCGCTGGAGTCCACGTAGGAGATGCAGGAGTAGGTGGTGCCGAGATCGACTCCAAAGACAGCCACTGAATATCCTCCGCAAACCTCGCTTGTCTGGTGACTGCGCGCCTGACGCTCCCCGCCGGCGCTCAGTCGTTGTCTCTACCTCGTGCCACGCCATTCACGTTGTGCACGGCAGGCGCATCCGGCTCGGCGGCGGCTTCCTGAACTGGTTGGCTGGCGCCCCGCGCGCCCTGGCCAGCCGCCTTCTTGCGGGATTGCCTGGCGAGCTCGTCGCCGGCGGGTTGTCCCACCACCACATCAGCCCTACGCGCG
Organism: Micromonosporaceae bacterium; assembly: GCA_050701815.1. Lineage (GTDB taxonomy): Bacteria > Actinomycetota > Actinomycetes > Mycobacteriales > Micromonosporaceae > WHSM01. The sequence goes on from JBOGDL010000298.1 coordinate 7,370, forward strand.
ATCGTCTCGCCGCGTGTGAACCCGCAGTTGAGCACCTGCACCACGGCGCCGTGCAGCGAATTCTCAGTCACTTCAACGGTTTCCACCGGGCGATGCCGCACCGGATCGTACGGTTCGCCGTGCGCCGGCTCGTACGGCTGGATTCCGGTGCGCTCCAGCACTTCGGCCGCCTCCGCCGCGATCGCGGTCAGCAGCGGCCCCGCGTGCTCGGCTGCCGGAGGCGTGCCGCCAGACCAGCGTGCGCCCTCGCGGCGGGCCAGGTCGTACACCCGGTAGAGCCCTAGTCGCACCGGCTCGAGCACCGTCTCCAGCTCGTTGCGGCGAAGCGACTGGTTCTCGGTGTGCAGGCGGTCGATCACGGATTCCCGGTGGCTCGCCCGTTCGTGCTCCCTTTCAGTGAGCAGCCCCAGTTGCCGACGCACCGCCTGGAGCTCCGCCAGCACCGCCGCGAGCTCAGACGGATCCTCAGGCGCCTGGGTCGCGGGCGCAGCGGCATCCGCGCCGTCGCCAGAGTCAGAGTGCACCCAGCCCCCAAGAGCATCGTGTCAAACAGTCCTTGTCGGGTACGGGGCCGACTTACGGAACTTATCTGTTGAACTCCACCCACGGAAAGGGCCCCGACACGACCAGTGAGTCTACTGACACCACCACGTTGGACGATCAACTTCTGCGGCGCCGGGTTCGCCAGCTCGTTCGCCACGCTGCCCGCAGCGTCGGTTTGTCAGTCGGCACGCTGCGCTGCGCGCAGGTAGCGCAGCATCAAGTTGCCCTCGGATTCGAGCACGTGAGCCAGTTCGAGCTGTCGCGGCGGGGACATCGGGCCGGCGGCGATCCGGTCAGCTCCGGGCCCGGCGAGCAAGGGCGCCAGGGTCAGGCACAGCTCGTCGACCAGATCCGCCGCCAGCAGCGATCCCAACAGGTGGGGGCCGCCTTCGCACAGGATCTGCGGCAGCCCACGGTCAGCCAACGCGTCCCGGGCCGCGGCCAGGTCCACTTCGGCGTCCCCCAGCACCAGCACGTCCGCGACGCGCGCCAATCGATCGCGTTGCGACACGGAGGAACCGCGATGTGTGATCACGATCGGGCGGTTCGGCGCGTCCGCCAGCGCCGGGTGCTCGGGTTCGAGGGCCAATCGACTCGACACCACCGCCAGCACGGGTTGCTCCGGCAAACCAGCTTCCTGACGCCATTGTCGCCGTCGCTGGCCCAACCGCACTGCGCGGTAGCTCTCCTCTCGCAACGTGCCCGCCCCCACCAGCAGCACGTCGCAGATCATCCGCAGCAAACCGAAAACCCGCTTGTCGGGCGCCCCGGACAATCCTTCGGAGCGGCCGGCCAGGGTGGCCGCGCCATCCGCGCTGGCGACGAAGTTGGCGCGCAGCCAGGGCTGGCGCGGTTTCGCGGGGAGATAGCGCTTCACCAGGTCGGCGTCGGAGAGGTCGGCGTCAGAGGGCCCGGAGCTGCCCGATAGCAGCTGACGCACGGTCGACATCCTGTCCCCTCGCGCTCTCGTCGGTGCTAAATCTTGTCTCCGACCGACACCTGTGGTTTCGGGATCCGCATCCGGCGCAGCGTCAGCGAGCGCATGATGGCGTAGAAGTACAGGCCGCCAAACTTCCTGGTCTGCGGGTGACGCTCCTTGACCAGCCTCTTCACCAGCCGAGTCAGCCGTACGCTGTCCAGGGTCACCGCGATCAACAGCACCACCCAGACCGCGTCGAAGGCGGCCCGAATCTGCGGTGGCACGGTCGGCCAGGTGCCGATCAGGATCACCACGGCGCCGCCGAAAAACCAGGTGCCGACATTGCGGCGGGCATCGACGATGTTTCGGGTCAACGCCCGTTCCGGACCCCGGTCGCGCTGCGGAAGGTAGCGATCGTCGCCCTTCATCACCGCTTCGCGGGCCTCCGCGCGCTCGACGCGCTGGCGCTCCCGCATCCGCCGGTAGGCCTCCTTGCGGTCCTTGGGGGGCGGTTCCGCGGTACGCCGGCGCTGATCTCTGCGCTTGGGCGTCGGTTTGCCTTTGCCGGGCGTACGTGCCCGGGGCCGCACTCCCGCGCGGGGAGCAGTGTCGCCGGAGTGGTCAGCGGACTCTGCCGGGGCGGCGTCGGCGGGCGTGCCGCCGGCAGCCGCAGCGGGCTCGTCAAGGGCAGCGTCCGCAGCCGACTGGTCGTCGGTCTGGGAGCGGCGGTGGAACAGCGATCGCACGTGGTGAGGGTAGTCCAGGCCGGGCGCGGGCGCGGCGGCGGATTCCAGACCGCCGCCCCGGGCATGCGCGGGCGGCAAAGAATGCCTTGCTCGGGGTTGCGGACGATCTGGTCGAATCACGTCCGGCCAGCTGTGATTTTTGTGTGGTATATGCCGCTTTTCGGTGGGATGTGATCTCAAGTCAGAACGGTTGTTCGGGAGCGGCGCTGATGGTTAGTGTCGCGACATCCGTTGCGCGGCACGTCTGCTCGGACCTCGGGTGCGAGTGGGTGCAACGGTCAGCCGAGTGACCTGCTCGGCCGGCGGCGTGGCTTCGCCGGCGGGCGCCGAAGCCGGTCTGGGCCTACATGAGAGGGCTGAAACATGCGCGCGGTGGTAGTGCAACACCATGGCGGTCCCGAGGTGCTCGCGGTCGTCGACCGTCCCGACCCGGTTCCCGGCGCCGACGAGGTGCTGGTCGAGGTCGCGGTGGCGGGTGTGAACTACATCGACACGTACCACCGATCCGGTCTCTACCCGACCACGCCGCCGTTCACCCCCGGCGTGGAAGGCGTGGGCGTGGTGCGGCAGGTCGGGGACCAGGTCGACACCGAGGTCAAGCCCGGCGACCGGGTGGGCTGGGTGTTGACCCCTGGCAGTTACGCCGAGAAGGCGGTGTTGCCGGCGGCACGGGTGTTCCCGATCCCGGACTCAGTCGACTCGGAACTCGCCGCGGCGAGTCTGCTGCAGGGCGCCACCGCCCACTACCTCACCAACGACACGTACCAGGTGCAGCCCGGCGACGACGTCCTGGTGCACGCGGCGGCGGGTGGCATGGGTCTGCTGCTCACCCAGATGGTGAAAGCAAAGGGTGGACGGGTGATCGGCACCGTCTCCACCCCGCAGAAGGAGAAACTGGCGCTCAAAGCCGGCGCCGACCACGTGATCCGATACACCGAGGTGGATTTCGCCGAGGAAACGCTGCGGCTCACCGGCGGGCGAGGCGTGGCCGTGGTGTACGACGGCGTCGGCGCCGCCACCTTCGACGGCAGCCTTGCCAGCCTCCGGGCACGGGGAATGCTTGCCCTGTACGGGCAGGCGAGCGGCCCGGTGCCGGCGTTCAACCCGAGCCGGCTGGCCGACGGTGGCTCGCTGTTCCTCACCCGGCCCAGCCTGGGCCACTACGTCGCCACTCGCGACGAGCTGTTGGCGCGGATGTCGGACGTGCTGGGCATGGTCAGTTCCGGGCAGCTCGCCGTGCACGTCGGTGAGCGCTACCCGCTGGAGCGGGCACGCGCCGCCCACGACGATCTCGAAGCGCGTCGCACCACAGGCAAGCAACTGCTGATCCCCTAGCGCTCTGGGGCCGGCTCGGCGCGGGCTTTAGGGGCGCTCGACCCGGGCTCCGAGCGCGTCCAGCTTCGCCTCGAAGTCCTCGTAGCCCCGGTTGATCAAATCCACCCCGTGGATCCGGGAGACACCTTCCGCGGCGAGCGCGGCCAGGAAGTGGCTGAAACCGCCGCGCAGGTCGGGGATCTCCAGCTCAGCTCCGTGCAGCTTGCTCGGTCCGGAGATCACCGCTGAGTGCAGGAAGTTACGTTGCCCGAACCGGCACGGGGTGGCGCCGAGGCAATCCCGGTAGAGCTGGATCGTGGCGCCCATCTTGACCAGCGCGTCAGTGAAGCCCAGGCGCTGCTCATACACCGTCTCGTGGACGATCGACAAGCCGCGCGCCTGGGTCAGGGCCACCACCAGCGGCTGCTGCCAGTCAGTCATCAGCCCGGGGTGCACGTCCGTCTCCAGCGCCACCGCGGACAGCTCGCCACCGGGGTGCCAGAACCGGATCCCGCCGCCGGGGGAGTCGTCGACCTCGAACGCGCCGCCGACCGAACGGAACACGTTCAGGAAGGTCATCATGTCGACCTGCTGGGCGTTGCGCACGTACAGATCGCCGTGGGTGGCCAGCGCGGCACAGGCCCAACTGGCGACTTCCAGCCGGTCTGGAAGCGGGCGGTGCTGATAGCCCGTGAGGCGCGGCACGCCCTGGATCCGGATCACCCGGTCGGTGTGCACGCTGATGATGGCGCCCATCTTCTGCAGCACGCAGATCAGGTCGATGATCTCCGGCTCCACCGCGGCGTTGCGCAGCTCGGTGACGCCTTCAGCGCGCACCGCCGTGAGCAGCACCTGCTCGGTGGCCCCGACGCTGGGGTACGGCAGCTCGAACTTGCTGCCGTGCAGCCCCTCCGGCGCGGTCAGATGCAGGCCGCCAGGGGTCTTCTCCACCATCGCGCCGAACTCGCGTAGCGCGGAGAGGTGGAAGTCGATCGGACGGTCGCCGATCCGGCAGCCGCCCAGGTCCGGGATGAACGCGTGGCCAAGCCGGTGCAGCAACGGCCCGCAGAACAGGATCGGGATCCGGCTCGACCCGGCGTGCACGTTGATCTCGTCGACGTTGGCCCGCTCCACGTTCGACGGGTCGAAGATCAGCTCGCCATCGGCGCCTTCGCTGACCCGTACCCCGTGCAGCTCCAACAACCCCCGCACCACTTCGACGTCTCGGATTGCGGGCACGTCATGCAGCCGGCTTTCGGCCTCGCCCAAGAGGGCGGCCACCATCGCCTTGCTGACCAGGTTCTTCGCGCCACGCACCCGGATCTCGCCGTGTAGTGGAGCACCACCGTGCACCACCAGTACGTCGTTCATTGATGTCCCTTCGCGGTCGAGAGTCGTTGGTGAGGATATCCGTGCTCAGGTTCGCAAGCTGGCATGCCCGGCGTCCGCCACGCCAGGCATGCCGTGACGTCTCAAGGCGAAGGCTCGCCACGCCGAGGAGACGCGAGGTGATGGTTCCCCCCGCCGGCCCGGATGATGCCTGCCCCGATCGAAGCGCACACTGATCGGATGCGAGTCGTTATCTGCCCCGACAAGTTCGCTGGCACCTTGTCCGCGCCTGAGGCGGCTGACTGTGTGGCTGCGGGATGGGCGCAGACGGCGCCGAACGATGAGTTGACCCGGATGCCGTTGGCCGACGGCGGCCCGGGCTTTCTGGATGTGATCTCTGCCGCGATCGGCGGCGAACGGATCGCAGTCCCGGCGTGTGATCCGCTGGGACGTCCACTCGACGCGGAGTTCTTCCTCACCGAGGAAACCGGACATTACGCCCCATCGGGGGCGGCCGCAGCCCCCGGAAGCGATGCCGCCGCTTCCGAAGCCGCCGTCGAATTCGGCGGGCCGGGCAGGACGGCGTACCTGGAGAGCGCTCAGGCGTGCGGGCTGCACCTGCTCTCCGAGGCCGAACGGGACCCGAAGCTGACCACCTCGTACGGGCTCGGCATGGTGATCAGCGCCGCGGTCGAGGCGGGGGCGCGCCGGATCGTGATCGGGCTGGGCGGCTCGGCCGTCAACGACGGGGGCGCCGGGATGCTGGCCGCGCTCGGCGCTCCAGCTCTCGACGCGGCCGGCGAGGCGCTGCCGTACGGGGGCGCGGCGCTGGTCCGATGCGAGAGCCTGGGCGGCGTCCCGGAGCTGCGTGGGGTGCGTCTGGTCGCGGCCACGGACGTGGACAACCCGCTGCTCGGGCTGCATGGGGCAAGCGCGGTCTTCGGCCCTCAAAAGGGCGCTGCCCGCGACGACGTGATGCTGCTGGACCGCGCCCTGGAGCAGTACGCCCAGCTGCTGCGGCAGTCGCTGCCAGGCTGCCCTGACACCTTGGAGACGCTCCCGGGCGCCGGCGCCGCCGGCGGTCTGGGCGCGGCGATCTACGCCGTGGGCGGAGTGCGAGAATCCGGGATTGACCTGATCAAGAGCCTGGCCGGCTTTGACGCGGCGCTCGACGGCGCGGATCTGGTGATCACCGGGGAAGGCAGCTTCGACTTCCAGTCGCTACGCGGGAAGGTGGTGGCGGGCGTGGCCGAGGCCGCGAGCCAGCGGGGGGCGCCGTGCGTGGTGCTGGCGGGCCAGGTCAGCGTGGGCAGGCGGGAGGTGCTGGCGGCGGGCATCGCCGAGACCTATTCGGTGGCCGAGCATGTGGGCAGCACCGAGAAGGCCCTGCAGGCGCCACGGGACGGGCTGCAGTCGCTCGCCGCGCGCGTGGCCCGCCAATGGTCCCGATGAGCCTGGTCCCGATGGGCCTGTTCCGGATGCCTGGTCCCGATGAGCCCGCTGCTGGCGCAGATCCGCTCCATCATTTCGGCCAAACCCGGCGAACGTGACATGGCCCACGCCCCGCCCAGGCCAGACCAGGTCACAGCTGTCTGATCGGCGTTGCTGTCGTGCGGTGTGCAACCATGGGAAGGTCGCCGGGGCGGATGACGTTAGCCCCGTTGGACCGACTATTAGTTCGAGGAGCGACAGGTGACCGTTCAGCAGACTGCAGACCAGGGACAGACCGCGGCTCCGAGCACAGTGGTGCTCAGCGACAACGCTGCCGCCAAGGTCAAGACCCTGCTGGAGCAGGAGGGCCGAGACGACCTGCGGCTGCGGGTCGCGGTGCAGCCAGGAGGCTGCTCGGGCCTGCGCTACCAGCTCTTCTTCGACGAGCGTTCGCTGGATGGCGACAGCGTGACGGACTTCAACGGAGTTGAGGTCGTGGTGGACAGGATGAGCCAGCCGTACTTGTCGGGGGCGTCGATCGACTTCGTGGATCAGATCGACAAGCAGGGCTTCACGATCGACAACCCGAACGCCGGCGGGTCTTGCGCCTGCGGCGACTCGTTCCACTGATCGGAGTCAAGGGCGGCTGATCAGCCGCCCTTCGAGGGTTCCCAGCGCTGTGTGGCATGGCGTGGCTCTGCACGATCAACCGGTAGTCTTCAGGCGCGGTCAGCGCAGACCGTGCCTGACCAGACATTCGGCCCGACTTCGACCAGGGACCTCTTCATGAAGATCGCCGTCACCGGCTCGATCGCCACTGATCA
>JBOGDL010000299.1:0-19269 GCA_050701815.1 Micromonosporaceae bacterium
GTCTCGTACGGGACCTTCGTGGCGCAGCGGTACGCGCTGACGTACCCCCGGCGCGCCGACCGGCTGGTGCTGGACTCGGTGGTGACTCAGGACAACGCCGATCCCCTGTACGTCCCGGCGATGGCCAGGTCAGCCTGGGTGCTGCGGAAGGCTTGCCAGGAGCAGTCCTGCCCGTCCGACGACCCGGCGGAGGATCTCGCGGTGACCCTGCGTCGGCATGGTGACGGGGTGCGAGCGCTGGACGCGCTGATCATCCTGTCGATCATCGACCCGAAGCTGACCAGTCCCGACTTCGCCGTGCTGGACCGGCTTCGACAGGCCGCGGCGGGGAACCCGGCGCCGTGGCAGGAGCTGCTCGGCTGGTTCTCACCAGGGGACAGCACGCCTAAGGAGGAGTTCAGCGCGGGGCTGCACCTGGCCACGCTGTGCCCGGATTTCACCGACCTGCCCTGGGGCGACTCGTCGGCGCCGATGCGGGGCCGGGATCAGGCTGTGCGGCGTGCTGTGGCCACGCTGCCGCCCGGCTCGGTGTGGCCGTTCCAGCCGCGTACCGCTGGAGAACAGGGTTTCATCGCGAACTGCAAGCAGTGGCCACCGACCCGTCCGAACCCGGCGCCCCCGCACCACCGGCTCACGATGCCGGTGCTGCTGCTGGCCGGCGACCGGGACCTGTCCACCCCGCTGCAGTGGGCTGAGGACCAGTTGGCGCGCACGCCGCGGGGCGAGCTTGTGGTGATCAAAGGTGCGGGGCACTCGGTGCAACGGCGTTCCCCGGCGGGCGCGCTGGCGGTGACGGACTTTCTGCTGCACTAGCGGCGTGGTCGGCCGGCGGCGGGCGGTGGGCGGTGGACGGGCGGTGGGCGGCTATCCCCGAGGCGTGTGTGATCCTTGGACCCGATGGGATCCAGGAGAACAGACCGCGCTGGGGGGCCGCCGCCGTCCCCGGAACCGCTGGCGACGCCGGTGTTGGACAGCCATACCCACCTTGACCTGCAGGAAGGCTGCGATCAGCCGGGCGGCGTGGCCGCCGCGATCACTGCCGCCCGGTCGGTGGGGGTGGATCGGATGGTGCAGGTGGGGATCGACGTCCCCTCCTCGCGCTGGGCCGTCGACGTCGCCACCCAGCACGACGCGGTGGTGGCGGCCGTCGCGCTGCACCCCAACGAAGCCCCGCGGCTGGACGACCTTGACGCGGCCGTACGGGAGATCGACACGCTCGCGGCCCACCCCCGGGTCCGCGCCATCGGCGAGACCGGCCTGGACTACTTCCGCACCGGTGAGGAAGGGCGGGCGGCGCAACAGGCCAGCTTCCGGGCACACATCGAGATCGCCAAGCGGCGTGGCAAGACCCTGGTGATCCACGATCGGGACGCGCACACCGACGTGCTGCGGGTGCTCGATGAGGAGGGGGCACCGGAGCACGTGGTGCTGCACTGCTTCTCAGGAGACGCGGAGTTCGCGAAGCAGTGTGCGGGCCGGGGGTTCCTGATGAGCTTCGCGGGGACGGTGACGTTCTCCAACGCGAAGCCGCTGCAAGAGGCGGCGAGGGCGATCCCTCAGGAGCTGTTGCTGGTGGAGACCGACGCGCCGTTTTTGACCCCGATGCCGTACCGGGGGCGGCCCAACGCGCCGTACCTGATCCCGCTCACGGTGCGGTTCCTGGCGGAGCTGCGGGGAGATGACCTCGATCAGCTGTGCGCGGCGATCTCAGCCACCGGGGAGGCCGCATTCGGGCCTTGGTGAAGTTCGGGCCTTGGTGAAGTTCGGGCCTTGGCGCATGTCAACCGGTGCGACCGGTGCGGCGATTTGGCGCGGAACGGTCCGATCCGTACTCTCTGTGGGTCGTGAGCACCCCGTACGGCGCCAGGGCGGGTCAGCAGCCTCAACGCCCGTCCCCACACCGGCTCTCTCCGGCGCCCCACCAGCGCGCCCCTCACACCACGCAGCCACACGGGCGGCCCTCGCCGGGACACCTCGACCACGGACATCCCGCTCCCGCGCATCCGGCCCCAGGGCGCCGGGGCGGGCCCCGGTCCGATCCGCAGCCGCCGCACTGGGACCCGAACAGCCCCCACGACGACAGCCCGTACGACGACGGCGACGGCGCCAACGCCACGCAGTGGCAGCCGTACCACGGCGCGGGCGGCCACACGCAGCTGCTGCCCCGTCACGGCGCGGCTGATCACACGCAGCTTCTCCCCCGCCACGGCGCGGGCGACCACACGCAGCTGCTGCCGCCGACCGACTTCGGTCGGGCCCCGTCGCCGCAGGACCAGCGCGGCCGCCCGGATGCGACCCGACCTTCGTCGGCTGCTGATGGCGGTGTCGGCGGGGGATTGCGGGCAACCTGCCAAGTGGTGGCGCTGCTGCTGCTGCTGGGAGGCATGGCGGGGTACTTCCTCGGCACCAACGAGGTACGGGTGGTCGACGACGGCGCCAGCAGCACTGTCCGCACGTACGCGAGCACGGTGCGCGGCCTGCTGCACCACGCAGGGCTCGCCCTTGCCAAGCACGACACGGTCAGCCCCGCCCCGCGGGCGGCGATCGGCGCTGGCGACAAGGTGGTGGTCAAGCGGGGCCGCCCGGTCACCCTCACGGTGGATGGGAAGACCGAGCGGCGATGGGTCACGTACCGCACCGTCAAGGCCCTGGTTTCGACTTTGGACCTGAAGGGCGAGAAGCTGCGCGTCTCGGCATCCGCTGACACCGTGATCCCCCGTGAGGGGATGCGGCTCACCGTGCGCACTCACAAGCGGCTCACCCTGATCGCCGATGGCGAGAAGACCAAGCTGACCACGTACGCCGCGACCCCCGCCGAGCTGCTGCCGCAGCAGGAGCTGGAGCTCAAGGGCCGGGACGAGGTGAAGCCGAAGCTGCATCACTCCCTCGCCGGGGTGAACAAGGTGCGGGTGTTCCGGGTCACGGTGAAGACCAGGACCGTGACCGCGGAGCTGGGGCCACCTGTCAAGGTCAAGAAGAATCCGGATTGGATGGTGGACCAGAAGGCGACGGTCGATCCCGGGAAGCCAGGCGAGGCGCGCCAGAAGGTGGAGTTGATCTACCGGGACGGCAAGTTCTCCGAGCGCAAGGTGCTCAGCAGCGAGACGCTGACCAAGCCGGAGCCGGCGTTGGTGCACAAGGGCGCCAAGCAGTACCCGGAGGACGACACCGGTCTGAACTGGGACGCGCTCGCGGAGTGCGAGTCCGGAGGCAACCCGCGTTCTGTGTCGTCGAACGGGCAGTATCACGGGCTCTACCAGTTCAACGTCCCGATGTGGCAGCGGATGGGCGGCATCGGTGTGCCCAGCGAGGCGACTCCGCGGGAGCAGACGTACCGGGCGATTCTGTTGTACAAGGCGGCGGGCGCGGACCAGTGGCCGCATTGTGGGCCCCGGCTGTTCTCGTGACGAATGACGCGGGCCCCGGAGGCGTCCCAGGTTCCGCCGACCCGGCCGAGCCCACCGGCTCCGCCCCGGACATAGGCCTGCTGGGCCCGGCCGAGATTCGACGGCTGGCAGCTCGGCTGGGGATCCGGCCGACCAAGACACTGGGCCAGAACTTCGTGGTGGACCCGAACACGGTGCGCCGCATCGTGCGCGCCGCGTCGCTGTCTGCCGACGATGTGGTCATGGAAGTGGGCCCGGGTCTGGGCTCGCTCACGTTGGCGCTGCTGCCGGCCTGCCGCCGGGTGCACGCGGTGGAAGTGGACCCGGTGCTGGCTGCCGCGCTGCCGGGGACGGTGGCCGATCGGGCGCCGCAACTGGCGGACCGGCTGGCGGTGCTGACCGCGGACGCGTTGCGGCTGCACGCGGCGGATCTGCCGGAGCCGGCCCCGACCGCTTTGGTGGCCAACCTCCCGTACAACGTGGCGACGCCGGTGGTGCTGCACCTGCTAGCGGAGGCGCCGTCGCTCACGCATGGCCTGGTGATGGTGCAGGCTGAGGTCGCGGATCGACTCACCTCCGGACCCGGCTCCCGGGTGTACGGCTCGCCCAGCGTCAAGCTGGCCTGGCACGCCGAGGCCCGGCGCGCTGGAGCGGTGCCCAGGTCGGTGTTCTGGCCGGTCCCCAATGTCGACTCCGGCCTGGTGGCGTTCACCCGCCGGGAACCGCCGCAGGGCGCCAGCCGGCGGGCCGTTTTCGAGGTGGTGGACGCCGCCTTCGGGCAGCGCCGCAAGACACTGCGGGCGGCGCTGGCGGGGTGGGCCGGGGGAGCCCCGCGGGCCGCCGCGATACTCCACGCTGCGGGCGTGGACCCGGGAGCGCGGGGGGAAGCGCTGACGGTCGGGCAGTTCACCGCGATCGCGGCGGCGGCGCAGGCGCACAGAGGGCAATCAGGCTGGCCCGGCGGGTCGAGCTATTTTCCACACAGAAACGGGTAGGGGGAGCGAGTGAGCGAGCCGCTGGAGGTCTCCGAGCGTGACCGTCCGGAGTTTCAGGCCTCAGGCTCGGTGCGGGTGCGCGTGCCCGCCAAGGTCAACCTGCACCTGGGTGTGGGTCCCAGACGCCCTGACGATTATCACGAGTTGACCACGGTCTACCACGCGATCTCTTTGTACGACGAGCTGACCGCTTCCCGTTCCGACGAGCTGGAGCTGTCGTTACGAGGTGAGGGCGAGCGGGAGCTGCCGGTCGACGCCGACAACCTCGTGGTCCGGGCGGTCAGGGCGCTGGCGGAACGAGTGGGGCGACCGGCGCACGTACGGCTGGCGTTGCACAAGAACATTCCGGTGGCGGGCGGCTTGGCAGGGGGCAGCGCGGACGCGGCGGCGGCGCTGGTGGCGTGCGACGCGCTCTGGGGCGCCGGTCTGAGCCGGGACGAGCTGGCGGAGATCGCCGCTTCGTTGGGCAGCGACGTGCCGTTCCTGGTGCTCGGCGGCACCGCGCTGGGCACCGGCCGCGGTGAGGTGGTCAACCCGGTGCTCGCGGTGGGGGTATGGCATTGGGTGGTGGCCGTGGCCCCGACCGGGCTGTCAACCCCCGAGGTGTACGCCGAGCTGGCCCGGCTGCGCCTGGCGGGGCGCGGCGGCACTCCCGCCGGTGGCCCCGATCGGCTGCTGGCGGCGCTGCGCCAGCACGACCCGCAGGTGCTCGCCTCAGCGTTGGCGAACGACATGCAGCCGGCCGCGATCTCGTTGCGACCGGCGCTGCGGCGTACGCTGCGCGCCGGTGAGGAGGAGGGCGCGCTGGCCTGTGTCGTCTCCGGCTCCGGCCCGAGCTGCGTGTTCCTGGCCGCGGACGCCGACCACGCCACGGCGCTCGCGGCGCGGTTGGCCAGCCACGGAGTCAGCCGTGCGATCCGCACCGCCCACGGCCCGGTGCCGGGGGCTCGTGTGGTCGGCTGATGGCTCGGTTGACTGGCTTGGCGACTGTGACGGCAAGGGTCAGCGAGCCCGGCCCGGCCGTGACGGCCGGCGCGATCGCGGGCTGCGGCAAGTCCCGCGTGGTTAGGTTGCTGCGATGAATTCCGCGATGAACATCGTCAATCTCGACAAGGTCAGCAAGGCGTACGGGCACGCCCCGCTGTTGGACGAGATCTCACTTGGCCTGGCGGCTGGGGACCGGGTCGGCGTGGTCGGGCGCAACGGCGCCGGCAAGACCACCCTGCTCAGGTTGCTGACCCTTGCCGAGACGCCCGACTCCGGGCGGGTGACACAGCGCCGTCAGCTGCGGGTGGGCGCCTTGCCGCAACAGGTTGACCTGGCGCCAGAAGCCACCGTGGAGGACGTGGTGCTGGGCGACGCCTGGCTCGCGGACGACCTGGGCGAGGTGCACGAGTGGGCGTCCTCGGCACAGGTACGCACAGTGCTGGCCGGCCTTGGGATGCCGGGGTTGGGTCTGGATTCACCGGTGGGGCCGATGTCCGGAGGCGAGCGTCGCCGGGTCGCGTTGGCGGCGTTGCTGGTGCGTCCCGCCGACCTGCTGGTGCTCGACGAGCCCACCAACCATCTGGACATCTCGGGGGTGCGCTGGCTCGCCGAGTGGTTGAACGGCCACGCGAAGGCTGTGGCGGTGGTCACCCACGACCGGTGGTTCCTGGATGCGGTGTGCACGGTGACCTGGGAGGTCACCGACGGCGCGGTGCGCTCGTACCAGGGCGGTTACGCCGCCTGGACGTTGGCCCGCGCCGAGCGGGAGCGAAGCGCCGCGCAATCCGAGCAGCGCCGGCAGAACCTGGTCCGCAAGGAGCTGGCCTGGCTGCGGCGCGGGCCTCCGGCACGTACCTCGAAACCGAAGTTCCGGATTGAACGGGCGAACGCGCTGATCGCGGATGTGCCCCCACCTCGGGATTCGCTCTCACTGCACCGGCTGGCCACCGCCCGGCTCGGCAGGACGGTGTACGACCTGCGGGACGTCACGCTCGCGGTGCCCCGTGACAGTCAGGATGCCGAGACCGACGGCGCCGGGCGGCGGCTGTTGGACCGGGTCGACTGGCAGGTGGGGCCGGGTGATCGGATCGGCTTGCTGGGCGCCAATGGCGCCGGGAAGACGACGGTGTTGCGGCTGCTGGCGGGTGACGTGGCGCCGGACGCGGGCGCGGTGCGGGTCGGCACGACGGTACGCCCGGCGTACCTGTCTCAGGAGCTGGGGGAGCTGCCGACGACCGTACGGGTGCTCGAGGCGGTGGAAGAGGTGGCGCGCCGGTTCCGGCTGGGCGACCGGGAGGTGACCGCGGCGCAATTGGCTGAGACGTTCGGCTTTGGACAGTCGCGGCTTCGGGTCCCGGTGGCTGAGCTTTCCGGTGGGGAGAAGCGGCGGCTGCAGCTGCTGCGACTGCTCGCCGCCGAGCCGAACGTGTTGCTCCTGGATGAGCCGACCAACGACCTGGACATCGACACCCTGGCCGCGTTGGAGGACCTGCTGGACTCGTGGCCGGGCACGTTGGTGGTGGCCAGTCACGACCGGTACCTGATCGAGCGGGTCTGCGACACGGTGGTCTCGCTCCCGGGCGACGGCCGTCTGCTGCAACTGCCCGGCGGGGTCGAGCAGCATCTGGCGGAGTTCGCAGCCGGGGATCAGCTCCCCGTTGCGGCTGGCGGCCTGGCTGGGTCCGCGGTGTTGGCGTCAGGCGCCGGGGTGGCCTCACCTGGCGCTGACCCGGCGGTCGGAAGCTTGTCGCCGGCGGAGCTGCGTACGGCGAAAAAAGAGCTGGCGAAGTTGGATCGACAGGTCGCCAAGCTGGAGCGTGGTGAGCGTGAGCTGCACGAGCAATTGGCTGAGCATGCCACCGATTTCGAGAAGGTCAGCATGCTGGACGCCGAGTTGGCGCAATTGCGCCGCGAGCGGGAGGACGCGGAGGACCGCTGGCTGGTTCTCGCTGACCAGCTCGGGAGCGCCTGAATCCGAGCGGAGGCGCCCGCGCCCGCCCGAGGACCAGGCCCTGGGGCGCCCGATCATCTGACAGCTCGGTGAGGATTCAAAAACCGGGCTCGCCGGTCGGCTTTGTGGGTTTGATCGATAGCGCCGCGTGCTGGCTGGCAAATCATGTCTGAATCACCCGGAATCGCATTCTTTGCGTGTGCCAATGTCAGCGGGTGCATTGATAAATTTCAATTAGTAACTTTTAATTTACGTGTCCGAGGGGACGCCCTTTCAGCGCGGCGGGGTGCTGTTTCTTGCTGAATGGTCGTTCCAGTCAGCGGTGTCATTCCCATGCGTGATCGGAGGTAGGAATGAAACGGATGAATGGGATGAACCTGGGTTCGATAATGGGAAGAAGTAAACGCTCTGTGATTGTCGCCGGTGCTGTGGCGGCACTGGTGCTGGGTGTGATGCCAGCGGCGTCGGCGGCCCCATCAGAAACCGGTGGGGTTTCGTCCGAGGCTGAGGTGACCCCGATGGAGATCCCGCCCACGAAGGTCACGGAATTCAACCACGCGGATCCGACCGCGATCCAGTACAACGGAAAGATCTACTCGTACGCCACTGACGGCAGCAGTGTCCCCGCGACTTGCACGCTGAGATGCAGGATCCGCGTCATCGTCGCGGACTCAGGTTCCCCGTTGGGGCCGTACTTAAGGCGCGGCAAAGTGCTGAACAAGATCCCGTGGTCCAACGGCAGTCCGGTGATGGGTCCGCACGTGGTCCACAAGGGTGGCACCAGGTTCCACATGTACTTCGCCGCCCGGAAGAAAGGAACCGGCGAGCCGCCCCGGTGCATCGGTGTCGCGGTGTCCTTGAATGGCCCGCGGGGGCCGTTCGTGCCGCGTGAGTCCCACCTCGCGTGCGACGACGCGCACAACGGCGCCATCGCTCCGGATTTATTCCGGGACCCCGCGACCGGGAAGAACTACCTGCTGTACAAGACCAACGGTCCTGACGCGGTCCGCAGGGCATGGATCCAGGGCCTGGGTCCGGACGGGCTGGCGAAAGATGGCAACCCCCGGACCCTGCTGGGCGCGCGCAACGTCAACTACGAAAACCCGCAAATGATCCGTTCAGGCGGGAAGTACTTCCTGTTCATGTCCCGCAATGGCTACCGGACGGTCAAATACAACACCACCGTCAACTGGTCGACCAGCCCGCGTGGGCCATTCCCCGCTGACCGCGCCCGCACTCTCATGAGCCGGTTCAACACCAGCGTCGCAGGGCCGGCGAGCGCCGAGATCGTCGAAGTCAACGGCGTGTCGATCATTTTCTTCCACGGCTGGAATCAAAACGGCGGCGGATGCAACAAACCGCGTTTCATGTACGTCGCCAGAATTGTGTGGGGCGCCAACCTCGACAATCCACACCTGGCCGTCCCCAATACCGGCAACGCGACCTGTTGACCCGAGGCTGCCCTCCGGCGCCAAAGCCGACACCAGGGGGCTGGCCAGGGAAAGTGATTCGGGAAGCCGCCCGCGCCACCGGTCGGCTTCCCGCTGCCGCGGCGCGGCTGCGCTGGGGCGTATTAGCGCTTCTTTCTGAGATGGCATTGATAAATTTCGATAAGTAATTCTTAATTGGGAAGCCGGAGAGCGGTGATTCAGGCGTCGGGGTTGCCTAAATTGTCGCTCCAGCCAGCGGTGTCATTCCCAGACGTGATCGGAGGCAGGAATGCGACCACTGAATGTGATGAGTCGACGATCGATTGTCGGAAGTCGAAGGCGCTCTGTGATTGTCGCGGGCGCGGTGACGGCGTTGGTCATGGGCGTGACACCAGCCGCGATGTCGTCGGGGATCGACAGCGCTTCCGCAGCGGCTGAGCCGGCCCCTCTGGCCGCGACCCCGCCCACGAAGGTCACGAACTTCAACCACGCGGACCCAGCCGCGATCCAGCACAACGGCGTGATCTATTCCTACGCGACCGACGGCACCACCGGCGGACGCAAGATCCCCACCATCACCGCGACCTCGCCGCTAGGGCCCTACACCCAGGTCGGGAAGACACTGAACGCGATCCCGTGGGCCGACGGCGGCCCGGTGATGGGCCCGCACGTGGTTCACAAGGGCGGGTCCAGGTTCCACATGTACTTCACCACCGGGCAAGCAACGCACCCCGACAAGTGCATCGGTGTGGCTGTGTCCCTCGATGGCCCGCTGGGGCCTTTTGTGCCCCGGGACAACCCCCTCGCCTGCGACAACGACCACAACGGCGCCATCGCTCCGTCCTTCTTCAACGACCCCCGCACCGGTAGGAACTACCTGCTGTACAAGACGAATGGCCCGAACGCGATTCGCCGGGTGTGGCTGCAAGGGCTAGGCCCGGACGGCTTGGCGAAAGACGGCAGCGGACGGACCCTGCTCGGTGAGCGGGACTTCAACTACGAGAACCCGCAGATCATCTTCTCGGCCGGGAAATACTTCCTCTTCATGTCCCGGGACGGGTACGAGACGGCGGACTACAAGACCACGGTGAACTGGTCCAGCAACGTGGACGGGCCGTACCCGGCGGATCGCGCGCACGCGATCATGACCCGGGAAAACACCCACGTCGCCGGGCCGGGAAGCGCTGAGCTGCTCAAGCTCGACACCGGCGAGTGGATGGCCTTCTTCCACGGATGGATCCAGGACGGCGCCGGGTGCGATCCACCGCGCTTCCTCTACGTCGCCACGATCGCGTGGGGCCCGGCCAACGACAATCCCCACCTCGCTGCGCCACGTAACCTTGGCGCCGGCTGCTGACCGACCTCCCCGGCTGAGGAACGGCCGGAAACGCTCCAGCCGGCGCCATGAGGCGCTGGACACGGCGAGAGGGCGTCACCAGAGTTCGGAGGAGGCCGCCTTGAGGGGCGGCCTCCTCCGCTGTCCCGCGACGTGTTCGGCGGGGGCGCCGCTGGCGCTGCCAGCACGTACGCGAGAATGCCAAGAGCCTGAGCACACGCAGACCTTGGAGACCGAGATGCACCTTCCCGTGAACCACCCGCTGCGCCGGTTCTACCGGATCCTCGCCGGGGGTGTGGGTGTGTACGTGCTGGTCTTCGGGATCGCCGGCTTCCTGCGCACGCAGGGGATGGACACCTTCGCCGTGAAGGGCGAGCGGGTCTTCGGCCTGACCGCCAACCCCGCGTTCGCGCTGCTGTCCGTGGTAGCGGGGGTGTTGCTGCTCGCGGGGCTGATGATCGGCCGCAACATTGATCATTTTCTGAACCTGATCGCCGGCTCGATCTTCCTGGTCTCCGGGATGGCGATGCTCGCGTTGCTGCGGACCGACCTGAATGTGCTCGCCTTCACCATGACCAATTGCGTCGTGTCGTTCGTGTTCGGCACCGTCGTGCTCAGCGCCGGGCTGTACGGCAAGAGCGGCGCGCGCGACGCTGAGGCCGCCGAGGAGCAGCACCGCCACGGCGTCACCCGGTAGCCGGGACTGAGGGCGTCACCCGGGTAGCCGGGAATGGCTGCGAGTCAGCCTCCGGTGGTGCGCAGACCGGGCTTCGCGTCCAGGTGCGAGAGCCCGTTCCAGGCCAGATTGACCAGGTGCGCGGCCACCGTCTCTTTGTCGGGCTTGCGTGCCTCCAGCCACCACCGGCCGGTCAAACCCACCATCCCCACCAGCGCTTGTGAGTACAGCTCGGCCAGCTTGCGGTTGTAGCCGCGCGCCTTGAACTGCAGCCCCAGGATGTGCTCCACCTGATGGGCGACGTCGTTGAGCACGCTGGAGAAGTTGCTTTCCCCCGAGACCAACGGGGTGTCCCGCACCAAGACCCGGAAGCCGTCGGTCTCGTTCTCGATGTAGTCCAGCAGCGCGATCGCCGCCTGCTCCAACAACTCCCGCGGATGCCCCGCGGTCAGCGCGGTGGTGATCCGCTCCAGCAGCGCCCGTACTTCCCGGTCCACCACCACCGCGTACAGGCCTTCTTTGCCGCCGAAGTGCTCGTACACCACGGGTTTGGAGACCTTGGCCCGGGAGGCGATCTCCTCCACGCTGGTGGCGTCGTAGCCGCGCTCGGCGAACAGCTGGCGACCAATCGCGATCAACTGTTCCCGGCGTTGGGCGGATGACATCCGCACCCGCCCGCTGCCATTGCGCGTCCGGCCGGAAGGGGTACGTGCGGTCACCCGCTCATCGTGCCAGTCGGATGCTCGATGGCTCGCCATCGTTGTCAACCAGCTTCGATGCCAGGCGCGACGACTTCGGCCAGCGCACGTCGTGCACCCACCTCGCCTTCTCGAACAGCCAGATCACCCGGGCCGACGAGTCGATCTGGCCGCGCAGCACGCCGTGCCGGGCGCAGGTGGGGTCCGCGTGGTGCAGGTTGTGCCAGCTCTCACCGAACGAGAGGAGCGCCAGTGGCCAGAAGTTCGAGGCCTTGTCGCCGTCCCGCACCTCGAACGGGCGCTCGCCCACCACGTGACAGATCGAGTTGATCGACCAGGTGACGTGGTGCAGGAACGAGACCCGTACCAGGGAAGCCCAGAAGAACGCGGTCAGCGCGCCGGTGAACGACCAGGTGAGCAGGCCACCCGCGATCGCCGGCGCGAGCAGCGAGACGATCACCAGCGGCACGAACATCTTGTCGACGCGGCGCAGGTGGCGATCGGCGAGCAGGTCGGGGGCGAACCGCTCACGGTTGCTGGGCTCGCGTTCGAACAGCCATCCCACGTGTGCGTGAAAGAGGCCTTTGGTGAGCGCGCGGACGCTGGTCCCGTACCGCCACGGGGAGTGCGGGTCGCCCTCGCGGTCGCTGAAAGCGTGGTGCCGGCGATGGTCGGCGACCCATTGGATCGGCTGGCCCTGGATCGCGAGTGAGCCAGCAACCGCGAGAGCGACTCGCAGCCAGCGCTTTGCCTTGAACGATCCATGCGTGAGATAGCGGTGGAAGCCGATCGTGACACCCATCCCGCTGACGTTGTACATCACCACCGCGATGCCCACGTCGATCCAGGTCAGACCCCAGCCCCAGGCGACCGGAACGGCAGCCATCAAGGCGATGAACGGCACCACGACGAAGATCCACAGTGCAATCTGGGCGCCCAGGGGTTCACGCCCCTCGGTGAGCGGTTTGGGGACGCGAGTGTCGGTTTCAGTGGCCGCGGGTGAGCTCATAGGGGCTTCCTTCGAACGTGCGCCCGGGATCAATGGCCGGCGCTCTGGGTCGCTACCTACGCCACCGTAACCTACGGAACCGTAATAGGCATTACCTCTTGGCGTCGGGTGTCAGGCTCGACCCGCCCTGTACGGTTACCCTCTAGGGCGTTGCGCGACTGTCAGGCGCCTCGTCCTGATGTCGGCATTCCCGGGTCGTCTAATGGCAGGACGCCAGGTTTTGGTCCTGGTTGTGGGGGTTCGAATCCTCCCCCGGGAGCAACCAGCCGCCGTGCGGCGGCCGACGTGTTCAACATCAGCCCACGCTTCTCTTGCGATTGGCGCCCGCCCGTTCCTCACCGGACGTGAGCAAGGGCCATGACTAGCATGAGGTCGTGGGTCGCAGGCGAGGGGAGCATCGTGACCGGTGAGACGCCCACCCGAGCCGTTGTGGTCCTCGCTGCAGGTGAGGGCAAGCGGATGAGATCGGCGTTGCCCAAGATGCTTCATCCCCTGCTTGGGCGCAGCCTCCTCGGCCACGTGTTGACCGCCGCGGCGCCGCTGCGGGCTGCCCGCACCCTGGCGGTGGTGGGCAACCGGGCCGATCAGGTCCGAGAGCACCTGGCTGAGATCGCCCCGTACGCCGAGTCGGTGCTGCAGGCTCAGCAGAACGGCACCGGGCACGCGGTGCGGATGGCGCTCGCGGCGGCCCCGGACCTGACCGGCACCGTGGTGGTGCTCAACGCTGACGTGCCGTTGCTGCGGCCCCAGACGCTCGCGGACATGGTGCGGATTCACGAGACGACCGGCAGTGCGGCGACCGTGCTCACCGCCGAGGTCGACGACGCCACCGGTCTGGGGCGGGTGGTGCACGATCAGAGCGGTGGCTTCGCCGGGATCGTGGAGCAGCGCGACGCGTCCTTCGAGCAGTTGGCGATCAAGGAGATCAACGCGGGGATCTACGCCTTTGACGCCGGCCTGTTGCGCGACGTGCTGCACAAGCTGTCCACCGACAACGACCAGGGTGAGGAGTACCTCACCGACGTGATCAGCCTGCTGCACGACGACAAACACCCGGTGCGCACGTACCGCGCCTCCGAGCAGATCGAGGCGCTGGGGTGCAACGACCGGGTCGAGTTGGCCCGGCTGCGGCGCCTGCTACAGCAGCGCGTCAACACCATGTGGATGCGCGAGGGCGTCACGATGGATGACCCCGACTCCGCGTGGATCGATGTCACGGTCCGGTTGGCGCCGGACGTGGTGCTGCGTCCCAACGTGCAATTGCAGGGCTGCAGCGAGATCGCTGAGGCGGCGGAGATCGGTCCGGACACCACACTCGTTGACACCAGTGTGGGAGAGCGCAGCGCTGTGGTCCGGGCGCACTGCGTGCAGGCTGAGATCGGGCCCGAGTGCGCGGTCGGCCCGTACGCGTACCTGCGGCCGGGCGCGCGGCTGGCGCGCAAGGCCAAGGTCGGCACGTACGTGGAAGTGAAAAAGTCCGAGATCGGCGAGGGCTCCAAGGTGCCGCACCTCAGCTACGTCGGCGACGCCACCATCGGCAAGCACACCAACATCGGCGCCGCGTCGGTGTTCGTCAACTACGACGGGGTGGCCAAGCACCGCACCACCATCGGGGACCACTGCCGCACCGGCTCGGACAACATGTTCGTGGCGCCGGTGGAGGTGGGAGATGGCGCTTACACCGGGGCGGGGACGGTGGTGCGGCGCAACGTGCCGCCCGGCGCCCTCGCGGTCTCCGGAGGGCCGCAGCGCAACATCGAGGGCTGGGTGCGGCATCGGCGGGCCGGCACGGCCGCCGCCGATGCCGCTGAAAGCGCGGACGGGTCGGGCGAGGCGCCGGCCGAGTGAGACAGGCCACTCGAGCCGTCGGTAGGACAAGGATTCGGGTGACACTGGCACCGAGCAGCGTGGGGGGCCGACGGCAGCTGAGGTGTCGGTTATCCGACGGTGGCATACCGTAGTGGTAGGCGAGGGGGAGCTAGGTAAGCGATGGGCGGCATCGTGGCGAAAACTCGCAAGACCTTGATGCTCTTTTCGGGCAGAGGCTATCCGGAGTTGGCCGACGAGATCGGCAAGGAGCTGAACGCGGCGCCGACTCCGACGGACGCGTACGACTTCCCCAACGGTGAGATCTTCGTCCGGTACCGGGAGTCGGTGCGCGGCTCGGACGCGTTCGTGGTGCAGTCGATCAGCGGCAGGCCGAACAACTGGCTGATGGAGATCCTGATCATGGTGGACGCCTTGAAGCGGGGCTCCGCCAAGCGGATCACGGCGGTGTTGCCGTACTACCCGTACTCCCGGCAGGACAAGAAGCACCGGGGTCGGGAGCCGATCTCCGCTCGCCTGGTGGCCGACTTGTTGAAGACCGCTGGCGCCGACCGGATCCTGACGGTGGACTTGCACACCGCGCAGATCCAGGGCTTTTTCGACGGCCCGGTGGATCACCTGTTCGCGCTGCCGCTGCTGGCCGAGCACATCCAGCAGAAGTACGCGGGCCAGCCATTGGCCGTGGTGGCGCCCGACTCGGGTCGGGTGCGGGTGGCCGAGCGATGGACCGACCGGTTGGGCGGATGTCCACTTGCGTTCATCCACAAGACCCGGGACATCACGCAGCCGGGCCAGGTGGTCGCGAACCGCGTGGTGGGTGATGTCGAGGGCCGGATCTGCGTGATCGTGGATGACGAGATCCAGACCGGCGGCACCATCTGCAAGGCCGCTGATCTGCTGTTCGATGCGGGGGCGGCGGAGGTGGTCGCGGCAGCGACCCACGGCGTGTTGTCGGACCCCGCCACCGAGCGGTTGAAGAACAGCCGGATCAGCGAGGTCGTGCTGACCAACACCCTGCAGATCCCGCCGGAGAAGCAGCTGGACAAGCTCACCGTGGTGTCGATCGCGCCGCTGGTGGCGCGGGCGATCCGCGAGGTGTTCGAGGACGGCTCGGTGACCACGCTGTTCGGAGGTCTTTCCGGCTGACCCGGCGCCGCACCAGGACCCGGATCACTCAAACCAATGTGGGTGTGCCGGGCGCTCGGATTGATCCGGCACCCGGCACGCCTGTTCGTCAGGCCCCTGCCGGGATCTTGGTGACGTCAGGTTCGGTGAGCTTGTCGGACTCAACAGCCTCACCTAACTCGGCAGCCCGCTCAGGCTCAGCGGCCTTGGCCGACCCGGCGGCGCTCTCGGATCCGGCGCCGCTGTTGGGCTCGGTGGCGCCGCCGGAATCCGCAACCGGCTCTTCGGGCTTTATGGACGGAGTCTGCTGCCGGAACGCCAGCGCCACCACAGCGATCAGGATCAGAGCGCCCGCCCCCAGCGCCACCTGGATGCCCCCGCTCATCGCGCCGACCCGGGACACACCGTCCTCGGTCAGCTGCGCCGCCCTGGTCGACATCACCGTGACCATCAACGCGGTGCCGGCTGCGGCGGCGACCTGTTGCAACGTGCCGAGCACCGCGCTGCCGTGGGAGTACAGGTGTGGGGGCAGGAACGCCAGGCCCGCGGTGAACACCGGGGTGAAGACCAACGCGGCGCCGACGCAGAGCGCCACATGCAACGGCAGGAACACCCACGCCGGCGCCACCGCGGTGGCCACCGCGGTCAGCACGAGCGCCACCAGCGTGATCGCGGCTCCGGGAACCACCAGCGGGCGGGCGCCGACCCGGTCGTACCACCGACCGACCGTCGGCCCGAGCAGGCCCATCAGCAGCCCGCCGGGCATGAGTATCAGCCCGGTGGTCAGGGTGCTCAGCTCGCGCACGTCCTGCAGGTAGATCGGCAGCAGGATCATCAGGCCCATCAGCGCCATGAACGTCAGCGCCATCACCGCGAGTGCGTTGGCAAAGCCTTTGTGGCCAAGTGTGCGCAGATCCAGCAGCGGCGCCCCGGAGCGCTGCAGTCGCAGCTGCCGGGCGACGAACAGGGTCAGGCCCACGACGCCGACCAGCAGGACCGCCCACGGGGGAAGCGCCGCTTGGGTCGGCTCGCCGCCGAGCTGGCTCAGCCCGTACACCAGCCCGCCGAAACCGACGACGGTCAGCACCACGCTGATCAGGTCCAGACGGCTCCGCTCCGGCTCGCCGCTGTTGCGCACCACGCGCATGCCCCAGGCCCCGAGCAGCGCCGCCACCGGCAGCACCAGGCCGAACAGCCACCGCCAGTCGAGGTACTGCAGGATCACACCGGACAGCGCCGGCCCCAGGGCAGGCGCCACCGAAATCACCAGGGTGACGTTGCCCATCACCCGTCCCCGCTGCTGCGGCGGGACGATCGTGAGCAAGGTGGTCATCAGCAGCGGCACCATCACCGCCGTGCCCCCGGCCTGGACCACGCGGGCGGCCAGCAGCACCGGGAACGTGGGCGCCGCAGCTGCCAGCAGGGTGCCCGCGCAGAACAACCCCATCGCGGTCCCGAACGCGGCACGGGTGGTGACTCGCCGCAGGAACCAACCTGTCACCGGGATCACGACGGCCATGGTCAGCATGAAGCCCGCTGACAGCCACTGGGCGTCGCGGGCGCTGATCTTCAACGCCTTCATCAGCAGCGGAAGCGCGTTCATCATGATGGTCTCGTTCAGGATCACCACGAACGCAGCCACCGTGAGCACCCGCAGCAGTGTTCGCTCCTGTGCGTTCATCCCCGGGGTGTTGGTCTGGTGTGCCAATTTGCTTTCAGGGTTCACAGGCAGAAACAACTCCTCGGCGAAGCGCGGGCATTCCGTTGAGAGGCGCCGCGGTGCATGGTGAGCATCACGCTCAGGGAGCCACGCGGCTGGGGGACAGCCTGATCAGCGCGACGGCGTAGACCATCATGCAGCAGGGGCCTGACAAGAATCAGCTGATTAAATCCCAACCCCGGTACGACTGGCCTGACCAGGCGGAGAGCCTTGCGGTCCACTGCCACCCTGGGTTCCACCATTTCTGGGTACGAGGGGGCATGCGTGCGGCGCGTTGAAGGCGAGCAGATCGAGTTCCGGCTCGCCACCGGTGAATTCGTCAGGATCAACCTCGTCATTTTTCTCGGCTTCGCCGCGTTCTATTCGCTGATGCTGATCGCGGGCGGTTGGCTGTCCGATTGGCTCTTCGGATACCGGCGCGCGGTCGACTTCTGGGACCTTGGTCTGCAGCCCGGCCTGATGTTGCTGATCGGGCTTCCGTTGGTGTTGATCATGGCGGCCGCGATGGCGAAGAAGCGGCAGAGCACGGTCTTGACCTCGTACGGGGTGGAGCACCCGCCGCTCGGGGTGGGGGCCAAGCGCGGGTTCGTGCCCTGGCACGCGGTGGTCGGGGTGGACGTGATCCAGGCCGGCTTCGTGCGTCTGATCGGGTTGCGGCTGCGGGACAACCGAACGGTGCGGATCGCCCCGCCGCAGGCGTTTCGCAGCCGGGACCCGCGGCTGACATCCGCGTTGGCCGCGTTCCGCGAGCACGCTCGCCGTCACGGGGCAGGTGTCGACGCGCCGGTGAAGCCTTTCCGCGTCGTCTTCACGAACCTGGCGCTGGTGATCTTCTGCCTGGTCGCGGTGGCCGGGTTGGCGCGATTGGTCGTGGCGCCGGTGATTCCGCCCTGGGCGCCGCAGGCTGGGCCCCTGCCCGACGCCTGCGAAGCTGCCGATCGCGCCGGACTGGACGAGCTGTGGGCGCCCGCGAAACGCGAGCCGTCACAGCCGAATGCCGAGTACGTGTACCAGGGCGCGTTGCGGCAGTGTGACGTCAGCGCGAAGTCGCCCTCGGGCAGCGCGCCGGATCTCTCGTCGGTTGCGGTGGAGATTGAGCGGCACGACGGCGGGTTGCTCTCCAGCGGCGCCAAGGAGGCGTACCAGGATGTGGCGCAACAACAGGAGTACGGGCGCACCCTTGGCGAGGTCGACATCGGTGACATCGGGTACCGCTTGAGCCCGTACGGCAGCCAGATCGCGGTGGTGACGGCCTACGGCAACGTGGTGGTGACGGTCGAGGTCGAAGTGTTCAACGGCTATGCCGGCGAGGGGCCGGCGGGTCGCGTGGCCGAGAAGCTCGCGGCGGGGGTGCTGGAGCAGATCAGATTCGACTGACGGCAGGACACCCCCTAGGCGAGTCAGCCGGTGAGCGCGATCCAGGTGGCACGAGCCGTCGCGAGCGCTCGACCGTCGGGACCCCAGACGGTGGTGGCGACCACCGCTTTGCGGCCCTGGCTGCTGAGCAACTGCCCGGTGACCACGCAACGGCTGCCCGGCTTCGGGGTGTCGTCCACCTGTGCGGTGATCCGGCCCAGCACGTACGGGCGGGCCTCGATTCCGATCGGGCCCTTCACCTGGTCACGGTGGTGCGGCGCCTGGTCGCGGTCGTGCGGTGGCTCCACGCTGATCGCCCACCCGCCGGGGCAGTCCAAGGCGGCCCACACGGTGGCGGGCTCGGCGTCCTCAGGGACCAGGAAGGGCGCCGCGGTGCGGCCGTCCGGCAGCCGGCCCGGGAACAGCCGTAGCCCGTCGGATCGGTTGGGGCCGCAGGTGTAGCAGGTCGGGAACGGATGAGCGACAAAACCTGGGTATTCGTGGGAGATCTCGGTCGCCTGCTGGTACGTGACCGGCGGCACTGGATCGGACTCCAGGCGCGCAGGTGTGGCAGTGGCTATCAGGGCGTCGCCGTGTCGCAGCGCGACGCTGTCCGGCTCGACCACGGTCGCAAGCTCCACCTCGAGCGGCGGCGGCGCGTGCAGCGTCACCTCCACCGCGCCGGGCGCGGTCCCGGGGGCGAGGCGTCCGGCCAACATCCCGGACGTGTAACCGCCGTTGCCGGTGTCGGGGGGCCCATTGAAACGCTGTGG
>JBOGDL010000300.1:0-21702 GCA_050701815.1 Micromonosporaceae bacterium
CGGCGGGAAGGTCGAGGCTGTTGAACGCCGCGGCGTAGTCGAACTCCTCACCCAGGGGGTTGGCCACAGCGGGGTTCTTGGCGAGGATCTTCAGGTTGAGCTGATCCGGCCACCAGCCCCGGTTCCCCCCGCCTTGGGTCGGGTGCGGCGCGCGGCCGTGCGCGACGGGGCAGCGCCCCTCGCTTTCGGTGTTCGTGTCGTACACGTTGGTCTTCTGATCCTCAGACATGGGCATCCTTCCAGCACTATCCGGATTGAGTGGATTCAGGAATGTGGAGCGTTGGAGCAGTCGGGGCATAAACCCCAGTAGATGACCTCGGCCTCGTCGATCGAGAAGCCGCGGTGGTTGGCCGCGGTCAGGCAGGGCGCGTGGCCCACGGCGCAGTCAACATCCGCGATCAGGCCGCATGACCGGCACACCAGGTGGTGGTGGTTGTCCCCGATCCGCGCCTCGTAGCGGGCCACGGAGCCAGCGGGCTTGATGCGCCGCACCAGGCCCGCCCCGGCCAGCGCGTGCAGGCAGTCGTACACGGCCTGCGCAGACACATCCGGGAGCTCCCCGCGGACGGCGCCGATGATCGTGTCCGTGTCGGCATGGGGATGCCCATGCACCGCGCCCAGCACCGCCACCCTGGGACGGGTCACGCGCAGTGCTGCTGCGCGCAGCATCTGCGGGAAGTCCGAGGTCGTGGCCACGCCGCACAGCTTGGCTCATTTTCTGGAATCAGTCAAGAATACGGAACGACGTGTCACCCGCGTGGACCAAACACCGACCCGGGAATCCCACGACCAGGCGACGCAACGCTTAGTGGTTGCCCGGATCGTCAGGGTAACGACCTAGGGACGGAGGACCGGGTCAGCTGAATCCTTGGTGGCGCCTGCGGCGGTTGGCCCGGCGTGCCCGCCTGTCATCACCGCGGCGAGCACGGTGAACGTGGCGGTGACGCCGAGGATCGTCCACAACGCAGTCGCGACAGCCACTTCGGCGACCAGGAACGCGGCCCCGAAGGCCGCGAGGCTGGCGCCCAGGCCAGCGGCGGCAGAGAGCGCGGAAAACCCGGTCGCCAGCTCCGGCGGCGCCAACACCGCCTCGGCGTGCACACTGCGGCTGATCAGGCTCGGTGGACCGAAAACTCCGGCGAGCACGATCAGGGTGGCGAGCAGCCAGGTTTCCGCAACCAACGGCACGAAAGCCAACAAGCCGCACATGCCGAGCGTGACCACGGTGGATTGGGCGATCCGGCTGCCTGGCCACGTACGGGCGGCGTAAACCAGGCCCCCGACGACCCCGCTGGCCGCGAAGCCGCCGAGGAGGTAACCGGACGCGCCGGGGTTGTGGCCGCGCTCTGACAGCAGTCCGGGGATGGCCACGTCAAGAGCGGTGACGGAGGCCATGAACGCCGCCGCGCCAAGACACAACGGCCAGACCCGGACCAACACAGCTGCCACCTGAACCTGCCGTGCCGCCGCCCCGGACGCCCGAACCTGACGCGCGATTCGCAACCCCAGCGGCGCGGACACCAGCAGCAGCCCGCCATACGCCAATGGCGCCGCGCTGGCGTCGATGCCAGCCAGCACCGCGACCAGAGCGGGACCCGCCGCGTAAAACGCGGCACTCGCGGTGGTTTCCAGGCCATAGCCCGCAGGCCGCAGCCGGACCGGGAGCAGGCTCGCCAGGTGTGCCCGAAGTTGCCCGGGGACGCCGGCGCCGGTGACGCCCATCCCCGCCGCCAGCAGGACCAACACCCACCCGGGGCCGCGATACTGGGCCGCCGCAGCGAGCCCGACCGCCCCAGCGCCCATCGTGGCCAGCCCAAAGCTGACGGAGATCCGGCTCGCTACGAGGGGTGCTGCCACCACCTCGCCTGCCGTGAAGGCGCCCGCCAACAATCCACCACGCGACAACGAGCCGCCGCCAGCCGAGCCCAGCAGCACCAAGCTGAGCGGCATCATCGCCAACGGCAGCCGGGAGGCAGCCGCCACCACTGCCCACCACGCGAAGCCGGCCTGCCGCACCACTTGGACGTACGGCCGGGCCGGCTGCGTCGAGATGGTCGCCCGCTCAGGTGAGTCGATTGGCGTCGCCTGCTCGAGCCCGGTCGATGACAGAGGGCAGCATGCAAGAGCAGATCCTGCCGATGCCGTAGCAGGGGCCGCCGATGAGGACTTCACAGTTAGACTTTAGGTCTAAGTTTCACTTATGATTTACCCCTGTGAGCGATCTCCCACGCGACGATGTCGACGAGATTCAACGGGCCTGGCAACGCGAGCACCCGGGGCTCCCCGTCGAATCCATTGGAGTGATCACCCGACTCTGGCGGGTTGGCAAGTTGCTGGCCGACGACCGGAGACGGCGGATGGCTGAACTGGGCCTGGAACCGGCGATGCGGGATCTGCTGGCGACTCTGCGCCGCTCCGGCCCGCCGTACGCGTTACCCCCCGGCGAAATCGCTCGTCGTGCTGGCGTCACCCCGGGGGCGGTGTCCCAGCGGCTAACCCGCGCCGAGAAGCTCGGCTGGGTGGCACGGGTCAGGCTCGGTGGGGCAGGCCGCCGTACCGAGGTGCGCCTGACCGAAGAAGGCCACCGGGTCATCGATCAGGTGGTGGTAGCTCTGATGAGAGAGGAAGACGCCTTGCTGACCAGCCTCACCTCGGCTCAGCGGGACCAGCTCACCGACCTGCTCCGCACCTTGCTGGCTGATCTGACCCGGCGGAGCGGATGCCCTCGGCTGGATGTGTGAGACCCGAGCTGGGAGCTGACAGGCGGCCTAGCCGAGTCGCATTCGGCGCGATGACACAGTGCCGGCACCACAACTCGGCAATGACATGGGTGGCACGCAGTGGCAGAGGGCGCCGGCCTGGTGGACGCGCATGCCGCGGCGAGTCGCCTGGGCGCCACGGCGTAGCAGATCCAGCTCCCTCAATGGTTGGTCGGCCCTTGCGGGTCGACCAGCCGTTTGCCATTCCACGCCAACCGCGAGCGCAGACCCACCCCGATGCATGCCGTATCGCTGCCACTGTGACCGGCAACCCACAGATCGGCCGGCCGGGTGATGGAGACGGCCGGGCCAAAGGCGCTATGGTTCCCCTCTGGAAGTCACTGTTGGAATTCGTCCCAGGACACGTGGTGGTCAATGCTCCGGCGATACGAGATCTCGCAAGCTGCCGCCCGCGATGGCGTCTGGCGAGTCGCCGTCTCCGGAGATGTGGATCTCTCCGCGCACGACGAGCTGCTCCAGGCGATCCTGTCGGCGGTCGCGGCCGGCGCCGCGAAGGTGATCGTTGACCTGGGAGACGTCACGTTCTTCGACTCCGGCGCCGTCGGCGTGCTGATCGCGG
This sequence comes from Micromonosporaceae bacterium, assembly GCA_050701815.1. Taxonomy (GTDB): domain Bacteria; phylum Actinomycetota; class Actinomycetes; order Mycobacteriales; family Micromonosporaceae; genus WHSM01. Next base: position 3,340 of record JBOGDL010000300.1, read on the forward strand.
GCCGCAACGCCGCCAAACGAGCTGAGTGCGGGTACCGCGTGGTCGACCCGCCGAGTCTGGTGCGCCGGGTGCTGCGTACCACCGGGATATTGGACCTGCTGACCAGCGACCCCGGCGACCACCGCCAAACCGCGTAGCCCGGGCGCGTCCCGTCGCCGGTCCTGGTAGGACCGACCGCTACCTCGCCGGCCGCACCCCCGGGCACACCGACAAACAAGATCGCGTGACGGGGCTGCAACGGCCGATGACGTCAACATCATCCTGGCGACTGACTCGTACGGTCAGGGGCGCCGGCGCGCCAGCACGCAGAACTCGTTCCCCTCTGGGTCGGCGAGACAGACCCAGCTCTCTTCGCCGGTTTGGCCGACGTCCGCATGTCGAGCACCTAGGTCGAGCAGACGACGGACCTCATCGTCTTGTTCCCTGTCGGTTGGGTTGAGGTCGAGGTGGAGCCTGTTCTTGACGGTCTTGCCCTCGGGCACGGGCGCGAAGGTCAACGTCGGTGCCACTGGGCCAAGGTGGCGCTTGGCTTCAGTCCCCACGGGGGGACCAATAGTGACAAATCCGTCGTTTTCGTCTTGCACCTCGTAACCAAGGACTGAGCACCAGAAACGGGCGAGACCGCCGGGATCGGCGCAGTCGATCGCGAGCTCGGTGAACTTGCTGGCCATGTCAGCACTCCCAGTCACGTAGCGGTCCGCCAAAAGCCACACGCTAATCGCAGTGTCAGCCGGCGAGGTGAGGCGCCCGTGGTCCCACCCGTCGCCGAGGACACCGGAAGGTTGGACTCACTCCAATTCAGTTACTCGAACACATGTTCGAGTAACTGTGGCATGCTACGAGCATGGCTCGAGGGCGAGGTGGCGCGGCAACCCCCGGTGATCAGATGTTGGTCGCGCGGCTGCGCGGCGCGGCGTTACGGCTCACCGCGAGAACGGCGACACCGGTTCGCCAAGAAGCCGTCGCCGAGATACGGGCGATGACGACCCGGGCTGACCTGCTGGGCAGAGCCGCGGGGCTGCTCGCTGGGGCTGATCATCTGGATCGCGCGTGGTACGACGGGGCGGCGTGGCTGCTGCTCCACGCCGGCGCCGACCCGTGCGTCGCAGGTGCGGCCGCGACTGAGGCGGGAGAGCGCACTGGCCGCGACCGGGACCGGTGGTCGTACGTCAAGAGCTAGTGATGCCCGTCGGGCCTTCCGAGGCCGAGGCTTCTCTCCGGCAGGCGACCCAGATCAGACGCTGGTCCGATGTGGCCAAGCTTGTCGGGATTGGCCACGCCGCGGATCGCCTGCACCACGCCATCGGCGACCTCAAGCTCGACCACGCCGACCACTCGCCCTTCAGCGTCGTACATCACGGCGCCCGGCTGTCGGTTGACCCATGCCAGCCGGAGGGATGCCCCGAGGGTCCCGCCCCGACGGAGCCCGGATACGAGCAGCCGCATCACGCGCTGCCGCCCGGCCAGCGGCTTCTTGATCGCCTGGGCCTTGCCGCCGCCGTCCCCATGGAGCACCACGTCGGGCGCGAGCATGCCGAGCAGCGCGTCCATGTCGCCGCCCGCGGCGGCCTCGAAGAACCTGCGGGCGAACTCCTCACCTTCGGCTCGCCGCGACGGCCACAGGGCGGTGTCGCGGGCTTGCCCTCCGGCGGTGATGCGTCGCCTGGCGCGAACGAAGATCTGCCGGCAGTTCACCTCGGTCTTGCCGGTGATCGCCGCCACCTCCGGGTAGCCGTACCCGAACACCTCCCGCAGCATGAACACCGCCCGCTCCACTGGCGAGAGCGCCTCCAGCAGCACCAGGAAAGCCATCGACAGCGAGTCGGCCAGCTCGGCGTGCTCAGCCGGCCCCGATCCGTCGCTCGGCACGACGACCGGCTCGGGCAGCCAGTCCCCCACGTACGTCTCCCGCCGTACCCGCGCCGACCTTAGGTGGTTGATGCCCAGCCGGGTCACCGTCGTCGTCAGGTAGGCCTTCAGATTGTCGATCACGGTTCCCGCCTGACGCGCTCGGGTCAGGCCGAGGAACGCGTCTTGCACGATGTCTTCGGCTTCGGCCACAGAACCAGTCATCCCGTACGCGATGGAGAACAGCAGCGGCCGGTATTCGACCCCGCCAGCCTCACCCGTCGACCCAGGCACGGAACCCCTCCCGCCAGCTCGGGTACCGCGGCTCCCAGTCGAGTTCTTTTCGCGCCTTCTCGTTCGATGAGCCGCGCCAGCTGGTCATCTGAGATACCACGAACTCTCCGGCGAGCAGCCGCCCGAGCCAGGCGGGCAGCCGCAACGGCGGCTTCGCGCCCACGATCTTCGCCAGGTACGGCAGCCACTCCCACACCGGCGCCGGGTCGCTGTCCACGACGTTGTAGACGCCGGGCGCGCCGCGTTCGATCGCCGCGAGCGTCGCGGCAGCGGCGTCGGTGATCTCGATGAACGACCAGATCCCGGCCCCGCCGCCGATCACCGGCACTTGGCGCTTCCGCACAAGATCCAACAGCACATCTGAGGCGCCCGGCCCGTAGAAGCCGCCATAGCGCAGCACAATCCCCTCGGCCACGGCCGACGGCACGGTCTCCTCCACGTGCTTGATCGCGGCCGTTGTGTGCGCTGACGACGAAGACGGCGGCGTCGAGGCGAGCGGATCTTCTTCGGTCTTCACCGCGCTGCCGGAACGCTCAGTCACAGCGGCGTTGCTTTGCACCACGACCCGATGGACGCCCGCCTCCGCGGCGGCAGCCAGCAGGTTGTCGGTGCCCCGGGTCCGGAGCACGTTCGTGGCGGCGAACGTTCGATCCGGGTTGCGGAGACTCCGCATCTCCGCGAGCGCGGTCATCTGGTGCACGATCACCTCCGGTCGCGCGGCCCGTACCGCGGCGATCACCGCTTCGTGATCCAGCCCGTCGACGATCACCGCCTCCGCGCCTGCCTCGCGCAACTGCGGCAGCTTGCTGGGCTTACGCGTGGTGGCGGTGACCTCGTGCCCTGCCGCGACCAGCCCCGGAACGAGATGGCGTCCCAGTGCTCCGGTCGCCCCCGTGACGAAGACTCTCATGATTCCCCCTTCCCCTCTGATGCCTTTCCCTTGAAGACAAGCCGCCACCCGGAGCTGTGACATTCTTCAGCGCCACCCATGCCGAACGGCCTTGTGGCCACTCACCCGTGCCCTGGCATCACCGACATGGCAGCCCGTTCTGTGTCGACTTAATTGTGCGACCTGCGGTAAAAGTCCGGATCAATCGACAACCTGCGAGAAACTCCGGAATCGCGGCGGTTCTGTGAAACAAACCAACACTCGCAGGGGTGTGAAAAGCGCCAGGCGGACCAACTCGCAACCTGCATCCGATTTTTACTGGTTGCTCCCCAGCAAACCGCGCAGGTTCTGTCAGGAATCTTGCGCGACATCATTTATCAGATGGTTCTTCCTGGCCATTGCCAGTAATGTTCTTACGGCTCTCGGGGGGAGCGAAGAAAAAATCCTGATAATCCTGAATAGCGGAGGACCTGCAGATGAGGTTGGGCCTACGGGCAGGTATTTCAGCGGCGACACTGGTCGCCGCTTCTTATTGCGCGATCGCCGCCTCCCCCGTCGCCGCGCAGAGCGTCGAATCCATCCCCCATCGAACACCGCCCCCACCAGCAGAGACGCGTGCCGCGGGTCACCAAATCCCACTCCCCGACGAAGTGGCTGATGTGCTCGTCGACGACGCACACCAGCAGGTCTTTCTCAGCACCGTCGAGGGCTCGATCGTCGTCACCGACCTCGACGGTCGGGTCACTCGTACGATCACCGACTTAGAGACCACTGGCGAAATGACGCTGTCGCCCGACAGTTCCACCTTGTACGTGGCGGGTGGAGACAGACTGCGTTTCGGCAGGATCAGTCAGATCGACACGCAGACGTACGCGGTGACCCGTGTGGCGTTGCCGGGGAATGCCTGCCCGATGTCAGTGACGTACACCGCCGGCAAGGTGTGGTATTGGCACAAGCCTTGCGGTGACGGAGACGTCTACGGAGTCGGCGCCTTGGACCCCAACACCGGCACCGCGGCTGATGTGATAGCCGCAGCCGAACCTGGTGCGATTCGGGCATTGCCCGACCACCCCGACCGGTTGACACTGGTGGGCCATTCGGGTGCCCTCTCGGTGTATGACGTCTCCGCGGGGACGTCGAATCTGGTGGCGGAAAGGTCCGCAGAGGCGCCTCGCGACGCCTGTGTGGACGCCGCGCTTTTCCCCTCCGGGGACCGAGTGGTGCTCGCCTGCGGTTCCCTGCTTCACCATGAGGTGTTCCACACCGCCGATCTGTCGCCCGCCCCCTCAATCGGCTCCAGCGCGGAGCCCAGCGCGGTGGCGGTGAGCCCGGACGGTCGCTATGTCGCTGCGGGCGTCAGAGGGAGGCACTGGCCCAACGTCTTCATCACCGACCTCGACGCTGGCAACTCAGGCGAAGTCGTGCGCGAGTACGAGTTCCCTGAATTCTCCGCTCTGCACACAGGCAAGCTCGCGTACAGCAGCACGGGACGAGTGTTCGCCCTCGAGTCACCTGAGAGCGGCGATGACATCCTCCACGTGTTGGAGCACACCGGCGATTCCGGGACTGCCATCGAGGTGGACGCGCCGAAAGCTGTCGACTATGCGGGGACTGTGGCTGCCAGCGGGCGTCTGAACTACGCACCCGGCGTGGAGTCCACCGCGACGCTGATCAGGCGGGACCGCTCCGGCGAACATGACCTGGGGACGGTCCCGGTCTCCGCGGACGGCACGTTCTCGTTCACCGACAACCCAGAGGGCACCGGCCGGGCGGTGTACGTCGTCTCCCATCCCGGCGACGCGACCCACTCCGCAGCCAGCGAGAAGGTGGCCGTTACGGCACGGCCGCTGCCGTACGACGTGAACGCCGACGGCTACGCCGAGACGGTCGTCGGGGTGCCAGGTGAAGACCTGGGCGCGGACAGCAACGCGGGCATGTTCCACCTGCTCTACGGCGCCGCGCCCGGCGCAGACGCCCCCCGTGAAGTCGGGTACCACCAGGACAGTTCAGGGGTGCCCGGCAGCGCGGAAAGTGGCGACTGGTTCGGCTACTCCAACACCAGTGGCGACTTCAACGGCGACGGGTATGCCGACGTTGCGGTCTCCGCCGGCGCCGAGAACCTGGGATCGGCCAAAGACGCCGGGCAGGTCGTGATCATGTACGGGTCCGCCGACGGCCTGCGCTCCGACAACGCGCAGAGCCTCTCGCTCGACAACACGTTCCTGGCCGGCACGGCGTATTCGTACTTCGGCGACGCTCTCACGGCGGGTGACTTCAACGGGGACGGGTCCGACGACCTTGCGATCGGCGCCGCGTGGCCGGACGCGGGATACGTGTTCGTCTCCATGGGCGACGCCACCGGGCTCGCCACCGCGCTGCAGGAGTTCCATCAGGACACCACCGGTGTGCCCGGCGTGAACGGGGTGAATGACAGCTTCGGCTGGTCCCTCGCCGCCGGCGACATTGACGGTGACAACCGTGACGACCTCGCGGTCGGGGCAGCCTTCGACTGGGAGGATCGCGACTGGTCCACCGGGTCGGTGACGGTGTTGTACTCGGGCCAGTATGGGCTGACCGGCAACGGAGCGCAGCGTTGGAGCAAGGACAGCTCGGGTGTGCCCGGCGCGCCCCGACCCTTCAATCCCGACCAGAAGGACGCTTCAGACGGTTTCGGCCATCAAGTGCAGCTGGCTGATTTCAACGGCGACGGTCGCGCGGATCTGGCGGCCGGAGCGCCCGGGGCGCCGGTGTGGGTGGACGGGATCCGCAAGGCCGATGCCGGCACCGTCACTGTGCTCTACGCCTCTGCCACCGGAAAGCTGGGCTCATCCGGCGCCGCCGATGTCTCCCAGCAGACTGCGGGGATGCCCGGAACCGCCGGGCAGAACGATCTGCTCGGCTCCACCATGGCAGCCGGTGACGCCAATGGTGACGGCATAGCGGAGCTGGCCGTTTTCAGTCCGGCGGACACGTACGTCACGGTGATCCCAGGCGGCGGCAGCGGTCTGGCGTACGGCGACGCCAAAGGCTGGACCCAGAACACCGCCGGCATACCCGGTTCCAGCGAAACCGGCGACAACTGGGGCAACAGTCTGCGATTCAGCAACATCGCCGGGGCCGGTCACCAATCCTTGATTGTCGGCGCTGACGGGGAGAACAGTGGCAAGGGCGCGTTCACGGTGATTCACGGCAGCGATGCCGGGCTCACGGCCACCGGATCCCGGAGCTTCTCCCAGGACTCGACCGGCATCTCGGGCACAGCCGAAACGAACGACGGATTCGGCGTCTTCTACTGACGCTCGACCACGTGAACGGCAAAGGGGGGTTTCGCAACGCGACGCTGCGTCGCGAAACCCCCCTTGCCGTCTGCTTCGTTCAGGAGCCGCCACCAGCAACGATCCCACCGCGAGAGAGAACCACGTTTCAGCTAATGGCCCCTGAGAGGCTCCCGCCACCCGCCACCCATGATCATTACTGGCCGATGCGTCCGTCGATCCGCTCGCGCAGCAGGTCGACGTGACCCATGTGGCGGCCGTACTCCCAGATCATCCCGACCAGCACTTCGCGCAGCGATATCTGCCCGCCGCCACTGCCATGCTGATTCGCGGAGTCGTCTGCGGTGATGTCGAGACTGGACGCCTCTGCCACGAACCGCTCGGCGAACGCCACTTCTGCTCGCCAGGCGTCCCACGCCTCCGTGACCACCTTCGGGTCGGGAACAGCGCCGTTGAAGTCACCGTCACGGTCGGTGTCAGAGCAGAACAGGTGGGGCACGTCCTGGCCGGCCATCAGCACCCGGAACGTGCGCCGCTCCATCTCGGCGAGGTGCCGCACCATCCCCAGGAGTGACATCGTCGATGGCTCGACGGAGCGCCGCGCCATCGCCTCGGCATCAAGACCTTCGCATTTCATCTCCAACGTGAGGCGCGCACAGCGCACGTTCTCGACCAGCGTGGTGCGCTCGTCACCCAACGTGGGTCCGTTTTCACGTGGGTCGTCGTCAGACGGCTTGCCGTCTGCGGTGAACATGTCTGCTCTTCGGCTCGTGGACATGGCCGCAATCATCAGCTACGCGCGTGGTGGGGTACAACGGATTAACGGCGCCCGCGCTCATGACCGGTGGAGGTCGTCTCAAGTGCCTGCTTGGCGAGTTCAGACCCGTTTCCTGTACGCAGCTGCTGTTCTCGTCACGGTGGCGGCCCTCGTCTGCACGGTGGCCTGCGACGAACAGCGCGCGGCGACACGATCCTCGGGATGTGACGACTCGGTCAAGCCTTCCGACCATGTTCCACGTGACATGCGGGGCCAGGGCTTAGAAGGTGTCGGGTCTGGCGACGTCTGGTTCATCGCTCCCGACGCCGGCCGTTGGAGCGAGTCGCTGACGGTTGATCCGGAGAAAGGCCGGGTAGGCAAATACCCGCTCTGGGTCGACACGTCACGCCGTCCCACAGTCGCCGTCGAAGGCACCCAAGGCACAGAGGGAACTGGCACAGCTGAGTTGCCGCCCACATCTGGGGGTCTACCGGGTCCCCTCCCCGTAGGAGTCGCCATTCCCGCACCTGGCTGCTGGCAAATAACGGCACAGGGCCAGTCAGGCTCGGCCAGCATCGTCGTGAAGGCCCCCTAACCACGACTATTCAATTTCTTTCCGATTCCCGAATGGACGCACCTTATTGGGAGGGAATTTGATTCTCGTACGATGGCTCCTTGAGGGTCGCCGACGCCACGATCATTTAACGAGGGGTGTTCGAGCGAACGCCGTACGTGAGTGAAGGTGCACCTTCCGAGAGACATCACGCAACGCATGAGAAGGAACACTTCTCGGGTGCCGAGACTTTGGGGGACTCGTCACTTTCGATTGTGAACGCTTTTGGCGTTATGCATGATGTATGCATCAACATCGGGAGGTGGCTGGGTGTCTTCGCTTTTCATTGGCGGCAAATGGCAGGGTGCGTCGGAGGGAGGCAAGAGAGTCATCACGTGTCCCGCCGACGGGAAGGCTGTCGCGAGCGTTGACGAGGGCGTACGAGCGGACACGCTGATGGCGATCGATGCGGCACGTGTGGCCTTTGACTCGGGCCCGTGGCGCCACGCCGCTCCCGATGAGCGAGCCGAAGTCCTGTTGCGCGTCGCGGCTCTCCTGGAGAAGAACAAGGCCCACATCGCGCGGGCCGAATCTTTGGACACCGGTAAGCGCTACATCGAAAGCAAATACGACGTCGATGACGTTGTCGCGTGTTTCCGGTATTACGCGGACGCAGCCCGGGTGGTGTCGTCACGTCGAATTGACACCGGGAACAAGACAGTGGAGTCGACCGTGACCCGGGAGCCCATCGGGGTCTGCGGGTTGATCACGCCTTGGAACTTTCCTCTGCTCCAGGCCGCCTGGAAGGTGGCGCCGTGCCTAGCGGCAGGGAACAGTTTCGTTCTGAAACCGAGCGAACTGACCCCGCATAGCTCGATCATGCTGGTAGAAGCCCTGGAAGAGGCCGGCGTCCCGGACGGGGTCGCCAACCTTGTGCTCGGTACGGGTCCAGAGGTCGGCGCGCCGCTCGCTGAGCACCCGGATGTGGATCTGTTGTCCTTCACAGGTGGCTTGGCGACCGGGCAGCACCTGATGCGCGAATGCGCCGCCACGGTGAAGAAGGTGGCCCTCGAGCTCGGCGGAAAGAACCCCAATATCGTTTTCGCCGACGCCTGTTTCGAAAGCTCTCTGGATTACGCGCTCACAGCGGTTTTTCTGGACTCGGGGCAGGTCTGCTCCGCCGGCGCCCGGTTGTTGATCGAGCGCGGTATTCACGACCAGTTCGTTGACGAATTAGTCGGTCGCGCTTCACGAATTCGCATGGGGGGCCCGTTCGACCCCAACGCGGAAACGGGCCCGCTCATCTCCGGAGATCATTTAGCGAAGGTGCATCAATACGTGCGAACCGGTGTCCAGGAAGGTGCCCGCCTTCGATGCGGTGGCGGCCATCCCGACGACCCGGCGCTGCGGGACGGCTACTTTTATCCGCCGACAATTCTGGATGACTGCAGATCCGACATGACCGTCGTACAGGAAGAGTCATTCGGTCCGGTCCTCACTGTGGAGACATTTGAAACCCCGGAGGAAGCGTTGGCGCTGGCCAATGCCACTGTCTACGGGTTGGCCGGAGGCGTGTGGACGGGTGACCCGGCGAAAGCGCAATACATCGCCAAGGGTCTGCGGGCGGGCACTGTTTGGATCAACGACTTCCATCCGTACGTGCCGCAAGCCGAGTGGGGCGGGTTCAAGCGCTCGGGCATCGGTCGCGAGCTTGGCGCATTGGGGCTCGATGAATACTGCGAGACCAAGCACATCTGGAACCAGACGGCGCCGTCGCCGCAGCATTGGTTCGGGGGCTCGACGCCAAACGCATAGCCGCCCTGAGTCCCCGGGCGAACCCCGCGCCAGGCGGTCCGCACGACTCGGCCTGGCGGGAGAGGGTTCAGGCGCTGGTCGCCCCAGCCTCGGCTGGCACCAGGCAGCACCGGGTGGCGTCGATTTCGAGGCTGACACGGTCGCCGAGCGCGTACTGCTGCTGGGTTTCGCCCCCCGCGTGGTGGGCGCGCACGATCGTCCCGTCGACGTCGATGGTGTGGCTGACCACGGCGCCGAGAAACGCCACGTCAACCACCTTCCCCTGCAGTCCGCCCTGCCCGCCGGGCCGAAGCCGCACAGCCTCGGGGCGCACCACCAGCGACCATGGACCCGGGCCATCGGGCACCTGTACGGCCACCGGGTGGTCGCTGCCGCTGAGCACGACCGAAGAGTCTCCCGACTGGGTGTCCCGCACTGGCAGCAGGTTCGCGTCGCCCACGAACCTGGCGACGAATTCCGTGCCGGGTCGGTGGTAGAGCTCTTCCGGCTTGGCGATCTGTTCCACCTGACCCGACCTCATCACGACCACCCGGTCCGACAAGGACATGGCCTCCTGCTGGTCGTGGGTCACGTACAGGAAGGTCGCCCCTGTCTCCCGGTGAATTCGGCGCAGTTCGGCCTGCATCTGCAACCGGACCTTGAGGTCGAGGGCGGACAGCGGCTCGTCGAGCAGCAGCAGCCGGGGTTCGTTCACCAGGGCCCTGGCAAGGCTGACCCGCTGGGCCTGGCCTCCGCTCAACTCGCTCGACTTGCTCCGCGCGTACGCGCCCAATCCCACAAGTTCGAGGGCGCTTCCCACTTTCCGCCGGATCTCCGACCGCCCATGTCGCGCGATACGCAGCCCAAACGCGACGTTTTCGAACACGTCAAGGTGGGGGAAGAGAAGGTACCGCTGAAAGACCGTGTTCACCGGGCGCTTGTGTGAGGGAAGGGACGTGATGTCGCGCCCTCCGACCAGCACCCTGCCCCGTGATGGCGCCTCGAACCCGCCCACGATCCGCAGCAGGGTTGTCTTCCCGCAGCCGCTCGGCCCGAGCAGCGTGACGAACTCGCCCTCTTCGATGTCCAGGTCGACACCGGCCAGGGCCGACGCCCGCCTGAAGTTCTTCCGGACGTCCTGCACGCTCATCGCCGTAACCATCAGGTTGTCACCTTTTGCACATGTCGTCGGACGGCTGCCAAAGCGGCGATACCGAGTGTGCTGGCCATGGTGACCAGCAGCAGCAGCGTCGCCACAGCGTTGATCGACGGGTCCACCGTGCGCCGCATCTGCGACCAGATGACCATCGGCAGAGTGCCGTCGGGACCGATGATGAAGAACGTGATGATGAACTCGTCGAACGACAGCGCGAAGGCCAGCACGGCGCCGGCGAGCAGAATCGGCCACACGTTCGGCAGCGTCACCTTGGTGAAGCGCTGCCATGCGGACGCGCCGAGGTCAGCGGCGGTCTCCTCGTAGCCGGGATCGATCCGCTCCAGCGCCGCCCGCGCGATCATCACGAAGTACGGCAGCGTGAACACGAAGTGCCCGCACGCCGCCGTCCACAACGAGAGCTTGAGGTCCAACTCCGCGAAGAAGGACAACAGCGCGAGGCCCAGGAAGAGCCCCGGCAGCGTGATCGGCGCGAAGACCAGCAGCGACACCACAGAGCGCCAGCGCGGCGGACAGAGGGTCAGCGCATGCGCCGCCAACGTGCCCATGATGCCGGTCACCGCCGCGGTGACCAGGGCGACCACCAGACTGTTCTGCAGTGCCGCGCGGAACACCGGGTCGGTGAACACCACCGTGTACCAGCGCAGGCTCAGCCCGTCCAGGGGGAAAGAGAGCCTGCCGCCCGCGTTGAAGGAGAAGAGCACCAGCATCACGATGGGCACATAGAGGAACAGCATCACCCCAGCTGTCCCCAGCCACGACAGGACGCCGGAGATGCTGAGAGTCCGTCGGGGATTGCTCATCGGCGGATCTCCACATCGTGTAGGCCGGTCAGCCGCAGCAGCCCTGTCAACGCGGCGTAACTGGCGAAGAAGATCACCAGAACGATCAGCGACATCGCCGCGCCGAGCGAGTAGTTGCCCAGCTCGGTGAACTGCTGCTGGATCATCAGACCGACCATGTTGCCGCGAGTGCCTCCCAGGAACTGAGGTGTCACGTAGTCACTGGCCGCCAGGACGAACGTGTAGAGCGCGCCGGTCGTCATCGCGGGGGCGACCAGCGGCAAGACCACCCGACGCCAGCGGTTGAAGCTCCCGGCGCCCAGATCGGAGGCGATCTCAAAGACCGACCGTGGCACATTCCGCAACGCCGCGTACGTCACCAGCGTCACGTACGGCAGGTAGATGTGCACCAGCGCGAGCACCACGGCCGTCTGCGAGTACAGCAACGACCCGGGGGCGATGCCCACCAGTTCGAGCACCGGGGCGACGGCGCCATTTTCGTTCAGGATCGCCCGCCACGCGTAAATCCGGACCAGGTAGCTCGCGAACATCTCGAGCACCACGAGCAGCAGCAACGCGTTTTCCATCCGGCCGCTGCGGAACCGGATCACGTACGCCAACGGGACGCCCGCGATCAGACAGATCAGCGCTGTCATCAGGCCGGTGGCGAGGGCGCGTTGGGTCAGGTCCCGCACCAGCGAGTCGCCGAGAGCGTCGGTGAAGTTCGCGATCGTGACATCGCCGGTGACCTGGTAGTAGCCGCCCCGGAGGAACGCGTACCCGACGAAAATCCCGAGCGGAAGCACGAACAGGAGCAGCAGCAGGACCACCGTGGGCACAGACAGCCACACCCCGAGCCGACGCCGTGCCCGCGCGGGGTCGTACGGCGCGGCGCTGGACCCCGCAACGGTCCGCACGGCTGCTGGCATGGCGCCACCCGCCGTGGCGCCATCCCCGGCGCCACCCGCTGTGGCTCCATCCCCGGCGCCATCCGCTGCGGCGCCAGGCGCGGCGGCGGCCGCGGCGGCGCCGTCCGGCTCCGGTGGGCGTGTCTGCTTCACCGTCAGTCGCCGGACTTGATTCGCGCGAACTCGGAGACCCAGTCCTTCTTCGTCACCGGGTTGTCCTCCGAAGGCGAGCCGTACGGCGGCGCCTTGGACATGTGAGCGGCGATCCCTTTGCCGTACGCGTCCGGGTAGATCCCCTGGGTGGCCTTCGGCACGAGATTCTCCGCTTCGGTGATCACCACGCCAGCCGACAACGCCTCAGCGGAGGCGGCCTGCACCTTGGGTTCCAAGGCTTCGTTGATCCATGCGTGCGCCGTGTCCGGGTTGTCGACTGTGGTCGGTATCGCGAGTGCGTCGCAGAAGCTGTAGCTGCCCTCCTTGGGCACCACGCTCTCGATCGTGACGTCTTTCGGCTTGGCGAAGGCGCCCAACGCGGCCCAGCCGGCGAAGTCGATCACCACGTCACCGCTCACGAACTGGTTGGTCAGATCACCGAACGACGAGGCCATCCCGGGGGTCTGGTCCCGGAACTTGCGCAGCAGGGCCGACGCTTCCTTGAACTCCTTCTCGGTGTAGTTCGGAATGTCGAACCCGAGAATGCAGCCGGCCAACGTGTACGCCCCGGTCGCGTCCCCGGACCAGCCGACCTTCCCCTTGTACTTGGACTTCAACAGGTCCAACCACGACTCCGGGGGCTCGGTCTTGTCCGGGCGGTAGTCGCAGGTCGTGGTTCCCCAGGTGAAGGGGACTCCCCAGCGCTTCCCGTCCACGGTCCAGAACTGCTTGGCCACCGGGGAATCCCGGAAGTACGGGTCCAGCAGCTTCAAGTTGGGGATCTTCGACTCGTCGATCGGACCCAGGATGTCGAGCTGCCGGTAAAGGTCGTAGAAACCCTGGTAGTAGCTGGTGATGTCGTACGCGACCTTGGCGCCCGACTTCAGCTTCGCCTGGATGTCGTCGTGACTGGATATGTACGTGCTGTTGAACTTGACGTCATGCGCAGTCCGCCACGCCTTGGTCTCCTTGGGAAGGTCGTACCCCTCCCAGGAAAGGAAATCGATGGCGCCGCCCACCCCCGAGCGTCCCTGGGGTCTGGTCGAGGCGGTGCATGCTCCGAGCAGTGAGGGCGCCATGCCAGCCGCCACGACGAGTCCTCCGGCTCGGCGCAGGAACTGACGCCGGTGCTGTCCGCGAGTCAGTGGCTGGAATGGATCTTGCATGGGGTTCTCCTCGGGGGCTGGTGGCGGACGGGGGATGGTCAGGGGGACCTGCGAATCAATGTGGTCCGCAGCCGGTACCGCTCTGGGCGGTACGCGATCCAGGCGCATTCGATGAGCCGGCCGGTCTGGTCGGAGGTCAATCCGCTCGTCATCAGCAGTCCTTTCCCGACGGGCACATCGAGCAGCCCGGCGAGCCGATCGTCGGCCTCTCGGACCTCAACGACGTAGTCAGCCCGCGACGGGACGGTTCCGTGTTCCTCGAGCAGGTGGTACAGCGACTTTCGGGTGAAATCCACGTCGGGCAGCCAGGGGGCGACAGCCAGTGGCAGCAGGGTGCTGTCGACCGCGATCGGCACGTCGTCCATGAGCCGGAGCCGCTCGAGATGGAACAGTCGAGCGCCCGGCGCGACGGAGAGGGTCTCGGCCTCGTCCAGGGTTGCCTCCCGGGATGTCGCGAGGATCACCTTCGCTGACGCGGTCAGACCTCGCGACCGTGCCATCGCGGTGAAACCGAGCAGCTGATTCGGGTCCTCGCTCACCGGCTCCGCGGCCACAAACCAGCCCCGGCCCGAGTTGCGCTCCAGGACTCCTGCCTGCGCGAGATCCTGCAGCGCTCGCCTGATGGTGAGCCGGCTGACACCGAAGACCTCGCTCAGCGACCTCTCCGACGGCATTCGGGACCCGCTGCGGTAGACGCTTGAGCGGATCTGCTCGCGCAGCGCGTTGTGGACCTGCTCGTACAGCGGCTGCTCGGGCATGTCCTGGCTCTCCACACGCGCCATTACGTGTGAAGCGGCGGACGAACGCTCCTCTGTCATGCAGAAACCATAAGTTCAAACAAGACAATGTCAATACCAAAGCAATCCGATGTTGTCTTTGGGCTGCAAATGGCCTAGCTTCAGGCTCGTTTGGTACGCAGACCAGCGGACCGCGCCACAGGCCGGCGCACGCCGGAACTGGCCGAAACGCGGGGCGAGCCCTGCCACAAGTGCGGGGCCAAGCCCTGCCACAAGTGCGGGCGGAGACCCGCCATCCATACCGACCCCTGCCCCAGATCGATCGGAGAAGCATCTGTGTCGGAGTTGAGGATCGCTGTCGTCGGCGTCGGCGACGTCGCCCAGCGCGACTACCTGCCCGAGGCACACCGTCTGGCTGGCGAGGCAGCCATTGTGGCGGTCGCGTCCCGATCGATCGAGCGTGCTCGTACGGTCGCAGAAAGCTACGGCATCTCCCGTTGGACGTCCGACTGGACCGAGCTGCTCGACGACAGGGTCGACGCGGTGGTTAACCTCACGCCGATCGCGGTGCACCGGGAGATCACCCTCGCCGCCATCGAGGCGGGCAAGCACGTCTACTCGGAGAAGCCGCTCGCGATGAGCCCCAGCGACGGGGAAGTCATCAGAGCAGCTGCGCAGCGTACCGGCGTGACCGTGGTCGCGGCCCCGTCGATCTGCCTGTTCCCGCAGATCACCGCACTCGACGAGATCGTGCGCAACGGAGAGCTGGGCGCCATCCACTCCGCACGCGCCCACGTGTTCGGCGGCACGCCGCCCTGGGAGGGGTACCTGTCCGACCCGTCGCCGTTCTTCAACGCGGACGGCGGGCCGCTGCGGGACATGGCCGTCTACCCGCTGCACGCGTTGACGGGGCTGTTCGGTCCGGTACGACGAGTCAGCGCGTTCAGCCAGCGCACCCGCACGTTCTTCACGCCCGCCGAAGGCCCGTACGCGGGTCGCGCGGTCCCGGTCGAGTCCGACGACGATTGGCAGCTGCTGCTCCAACTGGACGCCGGCGTGGTCGCCACCGTGCAAGCCAACTTCTGCGCCCGCTCCGCAGCGGGGCCGGAGCTTGAGCTGCATGGCGAGACGGGCGCCGCCGGCGTCAGCCTGCTGGACGTCGCCGAGCCGCTGCAGTTGCTCAGCTCGGACGCCGACGACTGGACTGACATCCCAGTCCACGCCGGACGCGCCGAAGGGCCTGACCACATCCTCGGCGTGCGACACCTGGCGGAGTGCGTACGAGACGGGCGTCAGCCGCTGGTGAGCATGGAGCACGCGATCCACGTGCTCGACGTGATCGCGGCGGCCGAGGAATCCGCAGCCACCGGCGCCGCCTTCTCACCCGCCACCGGATTCCCCTGGACCCGACCCGGGCCGACGCCCGGAACGGACGCTCCCGGGCCCACACACAGAACGGAGCAGTGATCGCATTGACTGACAAGCCCCTCAGGCTCGGTGTCGTCGGCGTCGGCACGCTGACGATCCGCGCCGTCCTCCCCCACCTCGCGCAGGACGACATCGCCGACCAGGTGACGGTCAGCGCGTTGTGCGACCCCGCGACCGCCCGCGCCAAAGCCGCCGCCGACACGTTCGACGTGCCCCATGTCTTCGCTGACCTGGACCAGATGCTCGCCTCAGACACCGTCGACGCGGTCACGATCGCAAGCCCGATCGGCCTGCACCACGAGCACGTGAAGAAGTCCCTGGAAGCCGGCAAACACGTGCACGTCAACAAGACGATGACAACGACCGTGGCGGAGGCGGACGAGCTGATCGAGCTGGCCCGCTCCCGCGGACTGACCCTCATCGCGTCCCCAGGTGAAGTGCTCAGGCCCCAGCTCACCACGACCCGCCGCCTGATCCAGCAGGGCGCGATCGGCGACGTGGCCTGGGCGATCTGCGGCTGCGCCTTCGACGACTACCACGAGGAGGAGCCGGAGCGGGCGAACGCCGAGGGCGGCGCGATCGACCCGACCTGGTACTTCCGCAAGCCCGGCGGCGGCCCGGTCTACGACATGACGTCGTACGCGTTGCATCAGCTCACCAGCGTGCTCGGACCCGCCCAGCAGGTGACCGCGATGTCGGGGGTGCGGGTGAAGGAACGCTCGTTCCTGGGACGGTCGGTCCCGACCGACGCCGACGACAACACCATCCTGCTGCTCGACTTCGGCGACGGCGGGTACGCGGTCGCGTACGGCACCGCCGCCGGGGCGCCCAATGAGCAGTTCGGCGCTGTCACGTTCTACGGCACGAAGGGCGTCATCGACGGGGTGCTGCTCAACGGGGAGCCGTTCGACTTCCCGGGCCGGGAGAAGACACTCGACGCCCCGATCACCGATTGGGACACCCAGATGCGGGTGCTGCCCCACGTCACCGGCCCGCACCAGGACATCCCCGAGTCGCATGTGTACGAGGACGTGATGCAACTGGTGGACGCGGTCCGCACCGGCGTCCCGTCGGCGGTGACCGCGGAGCAGGCCCGGCACGTCGTCGACATCATCGAGTCTGGCTACCGCGCGGCGAGCACCGGGCAAACCCAACGGCTCCGCACGACATTCCAGCTGCCGCCCGACCCGGAGGCCGGACCATGACCAGCAACGCCGCACGCAAATACTCCCCCTCCCCGCGCCCCGACTTCGATCGCCCGACCGCGATCCCCCGCCGCGATGTCACGCGACACGTCTGGGGCGACACCACCGCTGGCGAGGTGGCGGATTTCATCTACGCCTCCACCAGCAAGATCCACTGCCTGATGTTCGGGCTGCCCGCCGGGGGGAAGTTCACCCATTCGCCGGAGTTCCGCACCGTGTTCGGCGCCGACGAGTTGCTGCACGTGCTGTCCGGGACGATGGTCATCGCCAACCCGGAGACCGGCGAGGTCCACAAGGTCGGCAAGGGCGGACGGGTCTCGTTCGGCCCGGACACCTGGCATCACATCTTCGCCCACGGCGGCGAGCCGCTGCGGATCCTCGAGTTCCTCTGCCCGCCGCCCGCAGCCGGGACCACCGGCTCGTACGCCCGCAGCCGCCCGTACCTGGAGGAGGTGTCGTACGGCCGCGATGACCGGCTCCAGACACCGAGCGACCAGCAGCAGCCGCCGCAGAACAGCATCCGCGCCATCACGGACGCTGACATCGAGTGGCGACGTGATCTCGACGTCCTCAGCGGGGTGCTCACCAGCACGGACAACCTGACCGTCCTGACGCTGGAGGCAAACCCCGGGGAGACATCGCGGCAGCACTCCCACGACGGTGACGAGCTGCTCTTCGTGACCGCCGGAAATCTGTGGGTACGGGTGTGGCACGAGGAGTCGACCTACGTCTTCGAGCTGGGGCCCGAAGACGCCTGTTTCATCCCGGCGAACGCGGAGCACGAGTACCGCAACTACAGCGCGGACGGCGCCGAGGCGATCATCGGCGTGGCGCCCCGGTACCTGCCATGACCCGGCCCGCCGCATGAACCGGGCGATCGGCGTCGACGTGGGCGGCACCAAGGTCGCCGCGGGGGTGGTGGACGTCGCATCGGGCGAGGTGCTGCGCCTGCTCGAGGAGCCGACGCAGCCGGGCCGGGGCGGACGGTCGGTGCTGGAACTCTGCGGCAGGCTGACCGCGGAGCTGAACAGCGCTGATCTGAACGGCGCTGGGTTGGATGGCCCCGGGCTGAACGGCGCTGGGCTGCCGGTCGGGATCGGCCTCTGCGAACTGGTCAGTCGGCACGGTCGCGTCGCCAGCGGTGTCACCGTGGACTGGCGAGGCCTGGACGTCGAGGCCGCGTTGGGCCCCGTGACGCTGGAGTCGGATGTGCGGGCAGCCGCGCTGGCCGAGGCTCGCTTCGGCGCTGGTCAAGGACGGGACAACTTCCTGTACCTGAACATCGGCACCGGTGTCTCCCACACCCTCGTGTTGGGCGGCGAGCCGTACGCCGGCGCGGACGGCTACGCGATCATGGTCGGAGCCCCACCGATCGAGCTCACCGCCAGCGGCGCCGCCCT
>JBOGDL010000301.1:0-5825 GCA_050701815.1 Micromonosporaceae bacterium
GTCGCCGGTCGCCAAAGCCACCGCGACGCCGACGATCGGGCCAATCAACCAGTCCGACACAGGTCGCTCCACTAGGAGAGCGGGACGTCGTTAGCGGAGGCGGTGGCGACAACACCGGAATCGCCCACCGCGGCGCTCTCCACTGTCAAATCGTACGGCAGCTTGGGGAGTGTGATCTTGCGCGAGAGCTGCTTCGCGTACGAGTCGAGCGCCGACTGCGCGTACGCCGGAAGCTTCTTGTCGCTGGTCACCTTCTGCACCTGGATCTTGATCACCCCGTCCGTGACGGACACCTTGGCGCGCGCCACCGCTGTGATCTTGCCGGCCGGAGTCTCGAACGGCGCCCGGATCGAAAGCGCGCCGTCGTTCCCGCTGACCTTGGCGCCTTCCACGCCCACCAGCTCTTCCAGCGCGGAGA
This sequence comes from Micromonosporaceae bacterium, assembly GCA_050701815.1. GTDB lineage: Bacteria > Actinomycetota > Actinomycetes > Mycobacteriales > Micromonosporaceae > WHSM01. Next base: position 419 of record JBOGDL010000301.1, read on the forward strand.
ACGGCACCGTCGCGTCCCCGGTGATGTGGCCGGCCTGGATGTCACCACCGCTGGTCACATCGCTGAAGCTGGCCTGAACCTCGGTGGCGTGCACCTCCAGCGAAGAGATCTGGATGCCCTCCACGGACAGCTGCTCCAACCTGATCCGAATCCCCTGGTACTCACCGGCGAGCGCCTGGGTGAGGAACGGGAAGCCCTCCACCGTCACTTCGGGCTCCTGCTCGGTGTCGATGTTCGACTGCGCGGCCTTTTCCGAGACTTTCTGGGCGATGGCGCGCTCCGCCGCCCAGGCTGCGCCGCGGTCAGCCAGCACCGCCAACCCGACCAGCACCAGCACCGTCACCAACAGGCCGATTCCGACTTTGCGGCCACTGCTCGCCACAAGCAACTCCCTCGTACGGGGTGGGTGAACTAGGGGGGCCCTAAGAGGTCCCCTTAAAAGTCCTTCACAATCATCAAAACACTCAGCAGGTACGCGGCCGGCGTCGCCACCACGAATGCCACCAGCGGGCCCAGCATCGCTCGTATCGGCCAGCGCGAGGGGTCCCCCCCGGTCAACAGGCGCCCGGTTTCGGCGAAGACCATGCCGAGGTCGACCAGCACGGCCGCGACCGCGACCACCACGCCCGCAACCGCCGCCACGCCTGGGGTGAGCCCGTCCAGGGTCGCCCCCGCCAAGCCCGCCACCGCGGTGCCGGCCATGGCCCCGAGCACCACGCCTGGCGCACCTCGGGGGGCCTGCGGCGACACCCTCGGCGTGCGCAGCACCATGTCGGACAGCCGCGCCACCGCCAGCCCCACGCCAGCCGCCAGCATGCACGCCAGCAGGGCTTCTCCCCCGGCTGGCTGCCGGGCCAACAGGATGGGCGTGGCGAGCGCGACCACAGACACCGCCACCACCGCCGACGAGCCGATGGAGTCGGTGACATGTGCCCGCTTGCCGCCCCGGATCAGCTGGCCCGCGACGCCCAACACGAAACAGCCCGCGACCACGAAACCCAGCGGCGCCAGCGAGGCCTCGGACAGGTACACGGCCGCGAGGTCAGCGGCGATCGCCCCCACGGTTCCCACCCCGGCCACCACCGGGGCGCCGGCGGGCTTGGCGCCGAGCGTCCAGGCGGTCACGAACATCGCCTGGATCAGGAAGCAGACGCACGCGTACACCGGATGGTCGAGCCGGGAGCCGAAGACCAAGAGGACGGTGAGCCCGGCCGCCAGCAAGGCCGCGAAACCGGAATGCTTGATCGAGAACGCTGACACCGCCGCCGGATCCGGCCGCCTGCTGCCCGAGCGCGCCGTGTTGGGGTGAGGCGGACCCGGCGCGGCCCCAGGACGGGCGGCCCCGGCGGCCAGAGTCGGGTCTGTTGGCTCGTCGGGGGCGGGGCCGCGGCGCTGTCCGGCGCCCGGGACGGCTGGGGCTGGGGCGCCGGGGCCACGCCCGGACCGCGCTCCCCGGCGGGGCGTCCGCTCCTGTGGCGGCCCCATCGGGATCTCACCAGTCATCTCTTCGGCCGGGCCGGGCCGGGCCCTGGCGGACCCTGGCGCCGGGCCTGACCTCGGCATCGCCTGCGTGGGCTCGGCGCCGAAGGGAACGCCGGCAGCGTCCGGTTCCTGGCGGCGCCGGCGTCCCACACGCTGGTCCGGCTCACGACGTGGAGGCCCGCCGACAGGTGGCGCCGCGGGAAACTCGTCGGTGCGGTCGGGCACGGGAGGGCCGCCCCAGGCCCGGGTCGGCTCAGAGTCTGCCGGGTAGCGCTGTGAAGCTTCGGTCGCTGGGCGTCGCGGCGGCGGACCCGACGACCGGTACGGGTCAGGCTCGGGCGCGCGGCGCCGCCCACGGGGCTCATCGGCTTGCTGCCAGGGCGGCTCGCTGCCGCCAGGCGTCCGGTATGCCTCGGGCGCCGGCGCCCGGTGAGATTCTGGCCCCGGCGCGCGGTATGCCTCGGGCTCCCGCACCCGGTGCGACTCTGGTTCCCGGCCCCACCCCGGGACGGCGCCGCGGCGCTCTGTCTCGGGAGGCCGGCGATCGGGGGCCGGGGGCTGGCGTTGCGGCGGCTCGGGCGCCCGATGCGGTGGCGGCGGGCTCTGCTCGTACGACGGCGGGCGCTCGTACGACGGCGGGCCGTGGTGTCCACGGTCGGGACCTGGAGGCGTGCGGCCACCGCCAGGCAACCGGTCCGGCGGAGGCGGGCTGGGTGGCGGCGGGCCGGGTGGCGTACGACGCCCCGGCGGTGGACTGACCGGTGGTGGGCTAACCAGTGGTGGGCTGACCGGCGCCGGGTTGACCGGCGGCTCACTGCGGCTCCGGCCCGACCCCCGGGTGGGCTCCCCGGAAGCCGGTGGGCCAGCCTCCCAGCCCCTGGGTGGTTCCTGCGCCTCCCAGGCGGCGGCTGGCGCCTGACCTAGCTGAGACACGTCGACGTCTCGCAGATCGTCCCACCACACGGGACCCGGATTCGGGGGACGATCGCGCCGAGGCGCGCTTGACTCCCCCCCGGGTTCGTCGTTGCGGGGACTGCCGGCCACGTTGCGATCGTCTCAGATGAGGGCACTACTCAGAAAGCCAGTGCTCATTCACCCCATTTGCCGAGTTCACTCAGGAGACGTCCGACACTCAGGCACTCGGCGGTGACGCAAACGCGATCTGCGTCGGGTCCGACATCGGGATAGTCTCTTCAGATACCCCATCCCGCCAGCGCCGCCGGAGGGGGCGCGAGGCGTTCGTGATGACACCGCGCCCGGCCGACGAGGCTGCCAGGGCAGCCAGACCCGAAGTGGTCCGGCGCTCGCGCGCCTGGCATCGCGTGGACTGACACAACGGAGGGGACCGGCGTGGACATCCTCTTGCTCACGACCCAGCCAGACCAGGTGGCACGAGCCGGCCAGCGCGCCAGCGTGACCCCGCCAGCGTTGGATCTGCTCCCGCACCGGGTGCGCACGGCTCCGCTCGACGGGGAATTGATCAGCGCGGAAGGAATCGATCTGGTGCTGGTCGACGCGTGCTCCGGATTGCTGGAGGCTCGATCCAGTTGCCGCATGCTGCGCGCCACCGGGGTCGCGGTCCCGCTGCTCACGGTGGTGACCGAGGCCAGCTTGGCGGCGGTGTCGGCGGACTGGGGCATCGACGACGTGGTGCTCGACACCGCCGGCCCGGCCGAAGTTGAGGCCAGGCTGAGACTAGCTGTGGGACGGCTCAAGGCCGCGGCGGAGCGAGTTGACACGTCACAGGTCCGCTCGGGTGAGCTGAGCATCGATCCGGACACGTACTCGGCGAAGCTGAAGGGGCGCCCGCTCGATCTCACGTACAAGGAATTCGAGCTGTTGAAGTTCCTGGCGCAGCACCCGGGGCGGGTGTTCACCCGCGACCAGCTGTTGCGCGAGGTCTGGGGGTACGACTACTTCGGCGGCACCCGCACCGTGGACGTGCATGTGCGGCGGCTACGGGCGAAGCTCGGCAGCGAGCACGAGTCGATGATCGGCACGGTGCGCCAGGTGGGCTACAAGTTCGTGGCGCCGCCGCCGCGCCCGCTCCCGGACACTGAGCGCGCCACCATCTCCCGCTGAGACCCGCCGCCTCCAGCTGAGACCCGTTGCCGGGCTCAGGCGCGGGCCGGGTCGGCGAGGCGGCGCAGCCTGCGGGCGTACGAAAGCAGCATCCAGCCGGGCACGGCCAGCAGGGCGCCGAAGAGCGGGCCGAAGAACACTCCGGCGATCACCCGTTGCGACCCGCCCGCCGCGGGCGAGGCGAGCAATCCGAACCCGATCATGCAGCCAGCGAAAGCCGATCCGGCCACTACTCCGCCGACCAGGCACATGACACCCGCCGCGCGCACCTGACCGGGACGCAGCCCGGTCGAGCAGGCGGCGCGCAACCACGGCCACCAGGTGATTCCGGCCCAGAGCGGGACCAGTCCGACGCTGAGCCCGGCTGATCTGGCGAGCGCGGGCCCGCCGGAGGCGATGTCCGCGATCAGCGGCGCCGACCACGCCACCGCGAGGACGGGAAGGGCGATCGCGACCGGCAGCACGTTCGGGAACCGGGCGCCGACTGCTCCGGCTTCGGCGCCGAAGAGCGCCGCCGCTGCCGGCCGGCCGCCCGGCAGCGCGGATCGCGCAGCCGCGGTGGCGCCTCCCTGGGCCGTGCCCCCGGCCGTGGCCCGGGCATCAACCCGCCAGGCCACCCGGAGCAACCAGGCCGCGGTCGCGCCCAGACCGAAGCTCAGGGCCACGGCCGCCCACGCCACGGCGCGGTAGACGTCGCCGCCAGCGGCGTACACCTGGCCTGCCTGGACGTCCTCGACCGCAGCCACGATCGCCGACGCTGCACCGCCGATTGCCGCCAACAGCGCCACACCCACCTCGACGCCGGCCGTTGCCCGGACGTCCCGCGCCGGGATCAGGTCGCCACGGCGTCGCCACCACATCACCAGCGGCGCAGCGGTGATCACGAGCAACCCGCCGAGCACCATCCCGGACACCGCCGCCACCGCGACGTGCCAGGGCCACACGTCGCTGACCCACACCGTCAGGTATGCCACCAGCACGGCGACGGGGATGAGCGCTCGCCACGGCACATTGGCCTCGCCCGGTCGCACTCTGACTCCCCCCGCCGCCTGTTCCAGGAACGACGGCAGCTGCCAATCCCGATTCACCGGACGCCTGCGGTTGATGACACACCCCTTTCGACGTGACTCACACTGGCTGTGCGTTTGCGCTGGGGCTCAGCAGGCCGGGGGCCAGAACCCAGCGTCAGGGCTGAGGTCCCGCGGCGCCCCAGGGCTGGGGCCCCGCGACCACGGCGGTGTTCAGGGGCGCCCCAGGGCTTGCTGGCTGCCGCCGGATCGCACGGCTGATCCCGTCCTTGAGTCTGGCAATGCCCCACAACAGGTAGCCGACCGCCAGCAGGGTGACCAGGAACTGGACCACCGTGACGGCGAACCAGGGCTGGCTGGGGTCGAGGAAGGCGTACAGCAGCTCGCCGTACAGCAGGTAGAAGCCGAGGTACGCGATCGGTGGAACCAGCCACGCGAATGGGTGCCACCAGTGGCACTGCCCCTGGTTACGACCCACGAATGTCCAGTCCAGCACCACCAGCAACGGCGTCAGCAAGTGGGAGAGGAACCCTCCCAGGTCGTAGTAGGTGCCGTTCAGCATGGTCGCGTACGTGGCGCTCACCAGGATCAACAGCACGGCTGCCGCGCCGCGCCACCCAGCGCTGGCCGGCTCGTGTCGCTGCAGCCGCGTGACCATCGGATACACCAGCAGCACCAGGTACACCGCACCCGCGAAAAATGCGGCCTGCTGGGTCAGATAGGCCAGATTCCCGAGTTGCAGGCTGGCGTACTCCCAGAAACCTATGAACGCGGAGCTGACAATCGCCAGCCGCCACAGACTGACCCCCGCCACC
>JBOGDL010000302.1:0-4730 GCA_050701815.1 Micromonosporaceae bacterium
CGCCGAGCTTGACGGCCCGCTCGGCCGCCGCCTCATGCCCGTCGACCTGCAGGTCGAGGTGCATCTGCTGAGGGAGCTCCTGCCCCGGCCACTGCGGCGCCACGTGGTCAGCGGCGAGCTGGAACGAAATCTTCTGACCGTCCCCCGCGCTCACCGTGATCCACTCGGAGCCGTCCCGGACGATCTCCCAACCAGTGAGCTCGGCGTAGAAGGAAGCGAGCTTCTTGATATCCCGCGCGTCGAACGCGACGGATCCCAGATGTCCTGTCACAGTCATGCGCTCATCCTGCCGTCAGGGTCTGACAGAAGAAGTGCGGCTGCCTGTCAGCGGTGGCGCGGCGTGTTGCCCCGCCGTGGTGCTTGGTGAATCGCGAGCGGTCGAGATTGACATGCAGCCCTATGGCTGCATAAATTAAAGGCAGCCGAACGGCTGCATATTAGGAGTGAGCGCCAGATGGACGAGGTGTTCAAAGCGCTGTCCGACCCGAGCCGACGTCGACTGCTCGACAGCTTGAACACGCGTGACGGTCAGACCCTGCGCGAGCTGTGCGCCGGGCTCGACATGGCCCGACAGTCGGTCAGCAAGCACCTCGCGGTGTTGGAGGCGGCCAACGTGGTCACCACGGTGCGGCGGGGCCGCGAGAAGCTGCATTACCTCAACGCCGTGCCCATCAACGCCATCGCAGAGCGCTGGATCAATCAGTACGACCGCGAGCGCGTACGGGTGCTCGCTGACCTGAAGACGGCATTGGAGCAACCGATGAGCGACAATCCGAGATTCGTCTACACGACCTACATCAACACCACCCCGGAGCGGCTGTGGCAGGCGCTGACCGACCCGGCGTTCACCCGCCGCTACTGGGGCGTCTCCTTCGACACCGACTGGAAAGCCGGATCGGAGATGGTCTGGGAGGAACACGGCGCGAAGACGGCCGACCCCGGCCAGGTCGTCCTGGAGTCGGAACCGTGCCGGCGGCTGTCGTACGCCTGGCACACCTTCACCCCGGAATGGGCCAAAGCAGTGAACGTCAGTGACGAGGTCCTCGCCAAGATCGCCGCCGAGCCGCGATCGAAGGTGACCTTCGACATCGAACCCGTGGGGGAGAAGGTCAAGCTCACCGTGACGCATGACGGGTTCGAGCCCGGAAGCACCGTGGTCGAGATGATCAGCCAGGGCTGGCCCCATCTGCTGTCCGAACTCAAGACCCTGCTCGAAACCGGCGACGTGCCGGGGTCGAACGTCTCAGCTAAGGTGCAGCCCACCGTACGAGAGTGACCGCCTGCGTGATTTCGCCGACCGAAATAATTGTCCCTGACGCCTTGTGAGTGGCTTCGGGTGTGGTTCGGCCTAATGCCCCACATCACAAGGTCACGCGCTCTATGGCGGTCCGGGTGACAAGGGACGGGCTCTCCAGCGAAGACTTGTCCCCAGCTTTCGCGCCGTCGCCACACCGTCGTCGCCGGCCGATGCGGGGCCCTGAATTGTCACGGTATACCTGCCTGTGATTCCGGTCCTGACTTATCCACAGGGGCGGCAGCAGCGGTTCCAGTAATCGCTCGGAATGCCCTACGATCTCCTCTCACAGTTCACGAGCCTAGGCAGCGGCAGGGGAGGGAGGGGTCGGGGGCCTCTCAGATCTAGGGGCGGCGTCGCTATCCTGGTCGCGGGCGCGCCGACTGCGCCTGAACAGGAATGCCACATCTGGCTGGTGCCTGTAAGCAGACCTGACCTTCCAGTATCACGCTGACGCTGATTGGGATTCGAGGTGCTCAATGCCGTCCGGCGTACGGCGGTCACTAGGGAGAGGCGATGGCGAAAACAGTTAAGGTCGAGTACTGGGCGATCTACAACTATAAGCAGGTCGTCAAGGATTGTATGGAGACCACTGGCTATATAAGGCAAAAGCTTAAGAACCTGGACTTGGACAAGGCCGCCTTCGGTCATGTCAAAAATTCAAGGGAAATGCAAACCGCGTGGAATGACGCATCCGACGCCCGCCAGAACGAAATCAAGGCACTTCAGGATCTGCTGGAGGACGTAAACACCGCGTTGGAAGACGTTCTGGAGTTATATGGCTACACCGACGCCGAAATGTCCAATCGGGTGAGAGACGCCGAACGAAACCGTTAAAACAGCGTCCCATATTTCTCCAGAGAACACCGCAGCGGTCTGAGCATGGCATGCACAGAAAGGGATCTCATGGACCCAGAAGACTTCGATCCAGGCTCTGTGACGGCAAGGGCCAAGGATCTGATCGAACGTGGCAGGCGATTAGAGGAAGAGATCAATTCCATCGATATCGACGTCAGCTCGCTAAACAAGTCGATCATGGTGACGATGTCAATGACAGGAAAGATCGACGGCCTTCGTTTGGACCATAAGGCCGTCGAGGGCAAAGAGCCAGACGAAATCGCTCGTCAAATTCTCGAGACGCTGCAGACCGCGCAGAGTGCGGTAGCTCAAGCGAGACAAGATCTTGTAAAACGCTACTTACCGGACATGCCGGACCTCGGTCGCGTGTTTGGCGCACCGGAATAGACGGCCACCGGCGTTCAAGCTGAAGGAGTGCCCAGATGGCCAAGACCTGCAAGGAGCGCGTGGAGAGTATTGATGGGTTGAATACCTATCGCGACATCGTATCGATTATCGAAACTTGGAGTGGCCTGAGGTACCCCGATCCTACAGATTACGCCGACAAGCTGGACGGCGATCTCGCTGGGTTAAAGAAGGCCAGCGCCGCCTTGCATCCCGACACCACAACGTACGGGCAGATACAGCACGATTTGGCAGATGCGAAAAGCAACTACCAACTTGACGAATATTGGAAAGGCGAAGCGTCTGAGCAGTTTACTGATGGGTTCCTCGTCAGTCTCAACAAAGCCTTGAAGAAACTTGACGACGCACGTGAGACTCAACGCAAGATTGTTGACACCGTACATACGAATATGGAGGAAAAGCAGCAGAATATTGTTGACAAAACTGAAGCGATGGTGCCTGCCGTAATATTAGGCGCTGCAGGGGTAGGGTTAGCCGTGCTTGCTGGCATTGCATTGGGAACAGTTACCGCAGGTGTCGGTGCAGCAGCTACCACCACCGCTGCCATAGGCGGCTTGGTGATTTATTTGAATGATAGTCATGAGACGCTGCAAGGTCATTGCACAGCTTTTAGTAAGACTCTTGGCGAGAACAAGGGAACTCTTGAGGAGCTCGGCGAGACACCGTTGCCTGAGGTCAATCTGCGTAATGTGACTCGAGCGAGTTGGGAAGTAGGTTCCGGTGGCTGAGACGAACGTGCGTCAAGTCGAACCGCCTATGCGCCTGTGGGCACACTCGGCAATCATCACGGCGTCTTGGTTGTGAGTGGCTGTTCAGTACCTGCTCATACTTTTTCCAGTAGCCGACTGGAGGGGCGTGGCCGTTGGCTTACTCGGTTTCATAATGGGTCTCGCCGCACTATTAGCGATAGTTGGTCCGCGCCTGGCCGCTGTAACGCGTACGGCAACTCAAGGAGTGACGCGGTCGAGTGGCACAACCAAGGACGTTGAAGGGCGGCCCTGGGGAGGGACTTACTCTCGCATTTGGCGCCACGCCATTGCTGCTGTAGCGGTGCAAGTCGGTGCTGTTCTGATCAGTGTCCTGCTCGCGGGTTCGGCGCAGCTTCGAGCCGGGTGGTTTGCAATCATTGTCGGAGTCACGTCGATCCTGGCGGCATTTATTATCGCCGCCGCCAGGAGGTCCATTGCGCAGGTCGAACTCGCGAGGGGCCACCACCTGCAGGTATTAGGAGAGACACTTCAACGCAGGGGCAAGGCGGTGCTGGCTGCGACAGTGGTCGGTCTGGTTGTCGCGGGAACTAGTTGGATCATGGCCGTAGATGCGGTCCTCTTGAGCCACGGACTTCTGGGAAACGCCTCCTATTTTGTAATGGCATTAGGGTTTCTGGCGTGCATGGCGATGCTTGTCGTTGGAGACAGGAGACTTGGTGAATCTCAATCGGAGGTGAAGCAGGGCGACATGCCGCTGCCCATTCGAAGCGTTGAGGTGGCAACGACACCTACTGTCCTAGGGAACCTCGCTGTGTTAGGGGCTTTTCAGAGCCGAGGGCCAGGCTTAGACGTCGATCTTGAGTGGGTCAGCACGTTCACAAGCTATACGGCGCTTGTGGCGATGAGTGTGATCCTGATGGTGGGCGCCTACCTGCCGTACGCGAAGACGCAACGCGAGGTGCTACGGACCCTTGAGCCATCCTCCGAGTCCAATGGTGACTGACCACCAATTGCGCGACGAGCGTTACGTCTGCCTGTAGGCAACTGGGTTGGGGCTGGCGCCGTGTCCATGGGCGGGTTTCGAGAAGTGGCGCTGATGGCTCGGTTGCCTCGTCTGTGCCAGACGGACACGTTCCCTTGGCGCTGCTATGCGGCGGTTGGCCGGGCCGGCGGATCACTGGGTTGATCGAACTGTGCCGGGTCGAGCATGGGAGGGATGCCTCACTGGCCGGCGTCCAGGCGGCGGCCGGACTCGCGATCGAAGAGGTGGATGTCTTCGGGGTCGAGGTGCAGCCGTACCTCGGCGCCGACCTCGCGTGGGGTGGTGTCGGGGGTTGCGGCCTTCACCACACGCTCGCCCAGCTGCACGTTGACGATGCTGTGCTCGCCCATCACCTCGGCCAGGTACACCTCGGCGCGAGCGCCGGCGTTGCCAGCCCCCTTGTGCCAATCAGCTCCGCCAC
>JBOGDL010000303.1:0-7063 GCA_050701815.1 Micromonosporaceae bacterium
CGGATGTGCGCCGCCACGCCCACCTGCTGACGAGCGGGGCCCTGCTTGAGGTATGCCATGATTTGCCCTCAAGCGACTGACCAGCCTGTGTACGACAGCGGCTGGCGAGGGAGGGTCTGATGCTCACGCCCGGTGGTTCCATGGGCGGCCGCTACCGATTGCAGCAACGTATCGCCACCGGCGGCGTGGGCGATGTCTGGAAGTGCGAGGACTCTGTCCTGGGGCGGGTTGTGGCGCTGAAGGTGTTGCAGCCGGCCTTGCTTGACGAGCCCGGGTTCGCGGAGCGGTTCCGGGCTGAGGCGCGGGTGATGGCCACCATCAACCACCCCGGCGTGGTCTCCGTGCACGACTACGGGGAGAGCTCACTCGAAGGCGGCGGGTCGGTCGCGTACCTCGTGATGGAGTACGTGGAGGGGCAGTCGCTGTACCATCTCCTGACTCAGGAGGGGCGGATCCGTCCGAGCAGGGCGATGCGCCTGATCGCGCAGGCGGCGGACGCGTTGCAGGCCGCCCACGACCGGGGGATCGTGCACCGCGACGTGAAGCCCGGAAATCTGTTGGTACGCCCGAACGGGCAGCTGGTGCTCACCGACTTCGGGATCGCCCGCAGCGCCGTGTCCGGGAATTTGACCGCCACCGGCACCGTGATCGGCACCGCCTCGTACGTCTCCCCCGAGCAGGCCGTTGGCGACCGCGACATCACCCCAGCCAGCGACATCTACTCGCTTGGGGTGGTGGCGTACCAGTGTCTGACCGGGCGCCGCCCGTTCGAGGGAGAGAACCCGGTCCAGGTCGCGTTGAAACACGTACGCGACGAGCCGCCGCCGCTGCCTGGCGACATTCCCGCGAGTGTGCGCGCGGTGGTGACCCGCGCCATGGCCAAAGACGTCGCCACACGCTGGCCCGATGCCCGGGCCATGGCTGACGCCGCATCGACCGCTGGTGAAGGCGGGCACGTGCCAGCCGCCGACCATGCGCCGGTACCAACGCTGCCGCAACCGACGGTGGACTTCTCGCCCGGACCCGACCGGCCTCGATACGTCCCCGGCCGCAGCGCACCACCCGGAGGGCGGGACGACGTCACGTCCCAGACGAAAGGTTTTGACCATCTGCCTGGCGACCACGGCGACGGGGACACGTACCGCCAGCCGCCACGCAAGAGCAGCGGCAAGGTCATCTTCGGCATCTCAGCAGGGTTGGCGACGGTGATCATGCTGGTGTTCGCTGGTCCGCCGCTGGTCAACTACCTGTCGTCGGCGGGGGCGAACCCGAGCCCCGCGGCGAACCGGCAGCCCAACCGGCACGAACCCACGGTGAAAATCCCGAACCGCGCGCTGCTGCAGCCACAAGACCTGGGACCGGGCTACCAGCCCAAAGTGGCTGATCCCCGCGGCACCCTCCGCGTCTTGTTCAAGCAGTGCACCACTGGGCAATGGCCCCACCACAAGCCCGTGAGCGACGGCAACGAGCGAGGCTTCACCAACCCGGAGGACCACGACTGGGTCCAATACACCAAGCGCTACCCGGGCAGGCAAAGCGGGAAGTACACGGCTGCTGTGTATCAGGCCATCAGCGACTGCCAGAAGATTGCCGTCAGCGGGGTGGGCAACGTGCGGCTGGTCCATATCGACCATGACTTCGCCGGGGAAGCCTCATTCCTGATCCGGGAGGAACACCCTGGTGAGGACTCGTTCCATGTCTTTGTGCGGCAGGGAGACCTGGTCAGCATGATCATGGTCGACGCGGAGGACGCCACCGAGGACGAGGCTCGTACGGTCGCCCGCAAGGCCGCGAAGCGGATGTGCGCCGCGACGCCCGCTTGCTGACGGTGTCAGCCGTACACGCCGATCGGCAGCTGGCGCGAGGTGTGCCATGATCGCCCCTCAGGCGGCACAGCAGAGATCACCGTCTCGCCGGAGCCGGGTACCGGCAAAGCAGCCGGACTCGACAGCTTCCGCGATGATGTGAGGTGTGGGAAGGGGGCCTGATGCTCACGCCCGGCGGTGTGATGGGCGGTCGGTACCGGTTGCAGCAACGTATCGCCACCGGCGGCATGGGTGATGTCTGGAAATGCGAAGACGCCGTCCTGGGCCGCGCGGTCGCGTTGAAGGTGCTGCAGCCGGCCATGCTTCAGGAACCCGGATTCGTGCAGCGGTTCCGAGCCGAGGCGCGGGTGATGGCCACCATCAACCACCCCGGTGTGGTCTCGGTGCATGACTACGGGGAGACCCCGCTTCCGGGTGGGGGTTCCGTCGCGTACCTGGTGATGGAGCACGTCGAGGGCAAGTCGCTGCACGACGTGCTGGTCAAGCTCGGACGGATCGCCCCGGACATGGTGATGGACCTGACGGCGCAAGCGGCGGACGCGCTCCAGGCGGCCCATGACCACGGGATCGTCCACCGCGATGTGAAACCCGGAAACCTGCTGGTACGCCCTAACGGCGCCTTGGTGCTCGTCGACTTCGGGATCGCCCGCAGCGCGCTGTCCGGCAATCTCACCCAGGCCGGGGTGATCTTGGGGACCGCCTCGTACGTTTCCCCGGAGCAGGCGTCGGGCGGCGGCAGCATCACCCCCGCGAGCGACATCTACTCGCTGGGTGTGGTGGCGTACCAGTGTCTGGCGGGGCGGCGCCCGTTCGAAGGTGAGAACCCGATCGATGTGGCGCTCAAGCATGTGCGGGAGCAGCCGCCGCCGCTGCCGCCCGACGTGCCGGAGAACGCCCGCGCCGTGGTGACCCGCGCGATGGCGAAGGACGCCGCGGCGCGCTGGCCGGACGCCAGGACCATGGGCGAGGCCGCCTGGGAAGCGGCTGAGACCAGGCCGATCTCATCAGCCGGGCTCAACCCGACATTGATCCAGCCGCCCAGCCCTGCCCCGGCGCACCAGTCCAGCCCAGCGCACTATCAGCGCCCCGCGCGCCAACAAGGCCCGGCGCACGCCCCGCACCATCAGAGCCCGGCGCATCACCCGAGCGCCCCGCAGCGTCACGGCCCACCGCATCACCCGAGCCCGGCGCGCCCGCCGGGTGGTTTCGGGCGCGGCGCCGCCAGTGTCCCGGCGATGAGCCCACGGCAGCCCGAGGTGACGTACCCGCGAACCCGGGCGTACGGGGAGGTTCGTCTCAGAGATCGTGTCAACATGATCATCGACGGCACGGCGCGGGTGATCCGGGTGGCCGTGCGACTGTGGCGGCGCTGGCGTTCGAAGTAAAGGGCACGGCCACCTGGCTCGACCAAGGTCTACAGCGCAGGCCCTATGCGAGCGGGCCGGGCGGCCACATAGGTAGCATGTGGTGGCCAAGGAGGGGGCCAAGATCGACGCCTCATTATTCATGGCGACGCTGTGGCTCGGGGCTTTCGTGCTACTCGTCGCCGCCAACGCTTTCTTTGTCGCGGCTGAATTCTCGCTGGTCACCGTCGACCGGGCGCTGATCGCACAGCAGGCCGCCACAGATCGTCGCGCCCGCACGGTGCTGGCCGCGCTCCGCACCCTGTCTTTCCAGCTTTCCGGCGCCCAGCTCGGCATCACCATCACCGCGCTGCTCACCGGTTACCTGGCCGAGCCCGCGCTGGGTCCGCTCCTGAAACCGGTGCTGCCGGTGAGCGGAACCGTGATCGCGGGCATCACGCTGGTGATCGCCACGCTGTTGTCGATGCTGTTCGGTGAGCTGCTGCCGAAGAACGCCGCACTGGCCAACCCGATGCCGACCGCACGCTGGACGGCACCCGGGCAACGCGCCTTCTCCGCCCTGTTCAGCTGGCTGATTCGCCTGCTCAACAGCTCCGCCAACTGGGTGGTGCGCCGTCTCGGCGTGGAGCCGCAGGAGGAACTGGCGAGCGCGCGCTCCCCGGAGGAGCTGGGACTGCTGGCGGCGATCTCCGCCCGCGCCGGCGCATTGCCACGGGACACGGCGCTGCTGCTGCAGCGGACCATCCGGTTCGGCGACAAACGCGCGGCGGCCGCCATGACACCACGTATCGACGTGGTGGCGCTGTCGGCCGACGCGTCTGTCGCGGATCTGCTGCACACCTCGCTGGAGTCGGGGCACAGCAGATTCCCCGTGTACGTGGAGACGCTCGATCAGATCATCGGGGTCGCCACCGTCACCGACGCGCTCTCCGTGCCGCTCCAGGAGCGGGCGACCACCCCGGTGCGCGCCGTGGCAACCGAACCCATGTACGTGCCAGAGCACCTGGACCTCGACTCGCTGCTGGACGCGCTCCGGGAGTCGGACGTGGCATTCGCCGTGGTGGTCGACGAGTACGGCGGCACCGACGGCGTGGTGACCATTGAAGATCTGGTCGAGGAGCTGGTGGGCGAGATCGCCGACGAGCACGACGAGCCGGACGCCCAGGAGCTGGAGGCGCTGGCCGGGATCACCGGCAACGGCGGGGTCCGCACACCCGCGGCCGAAACCGACCCCGAGGCGCGGCAGGCGTGGTTGGTGTCGGGGGTGCTGCGGGAGGACGAGCTCGCCGAGCAGACCGGCTTCCACCTGCCCACGGGGCCGTACGAGACTCTCGCCGGGTTCATCATGGCGCAGCTCGGCCACATCCCGGTCGAGGGCGAGACCATGACGCACCAGGGCTGGGAGTTCACCGTGACCGCGGTGGACCGGCACCGCGTTGAGCAGGTGCGGGTCGTTCCTCCGGCCAGCTGGCACCCCTCGGAGTGGTACTTCCCCGCCGACGCGCAGCCAGGCCAGGAGGACTCACAGTCGGGCCAGGAAGACGCACAGCCGGGCCGCGAAACTGAGAGTCCGCCGTCCGGCTCGCCACCCGACGACACAGCCAACCGAGACTCAGACGGACGGTCATCGTGAGCGGAGGGGTGCTGTTTGTCTCGCTGTTGCTGTTGTTGGGCAACGCGTTCTTCGTCGGCAGTGAGTTCGCGCTGATCGCTTCCCGGGCCACCATCGTGGAGCCGATGGCCGCGACGTCGCCCCGGGCCCGGTTGGCGCTGTCCGCGATGCGCCAGATCCCGCTGATGATCGCCGGCGCCCAGTTGGGGATCACCATTTGTTCGCTCGGTCTGGGCGCGCTCACCGAGCCCGCTCTCGCTCACTTGCTGGAGGCGCCGTTCCACGCGGTCGGGCTACCCGATCAGCTGTTGCACCCGGTGGCGTTCGTGCTCGCCCTCGGCGTGGTGGTCTTTCTGCACACCGTGATCGGGGAGATGGTGCCGAAGAACCTCGCGATCGCGGGGCCGGAGACCACGGTGTTGTGGCTCGGGCCGCCGATGCTGGCGTTCTGCGTGGCCACGAAGCCACTGCTGCTCGCCATGAAATGGACCTCGCGGCAGTTGCTCCGGATCTGGCAGATCGAGGCCCGCGACGAGGTCAAGACCGTGTACACCGCGGAAGAGCTGGCGGGCCTGATCACCGAGTCCCGTACCGAGGGATTGCTGGATCCGGATACCCATGCCCGGATCACCGGCGCCCTCGCGTTGAGCCGTCGCACCGCCTCTGACGTGCTGCGGCCGTGGGGGGATGTCGACACGGTGCCTGATGACATCACCCCGGCGGCGTTGGAGGCGCTGGCCACTCGTACCCGGCGGTCGCGGTTCCCGATGATCGCTCGGGACAGCCGCCGGGTGTTGGGTTTCGTCCACGTCAAGGACGCGCTGGGGATCGCCGGTGACGGGCGTGACGTTCCGATGCCGAGCAATCTGGTACGTCCGCTCGGCGTCGCCCCCACCACCCAGACCCTCGCCGAGCTGATGCTCAAGATGCGCCGCGCTCAGAGCCACATCCTGCTGGTCAGCGACGGGGATCGGCCGCAGGGAATCGTCACCATGGAGGACGTGCTCGGAGCGGTCGTGGGCGGCCGGCCCGCCGCGATCGGCTGACCGGCCACCACGCGTCTGTCAGCTCATCGAGACGAGAGGCGTACGTTCACGTCTGCGGCCCGCACGTACATGAACCGGTGCCCTGGCTGGATCTGGTAGTAGCGGTCATCGCCTCGCACCACCACGTGCTGGGAGGTGTCGAAGGTGACGGCCCGGTAGTAGTCGGTGCTGGGGAACAGCCCCAACGAGTAACGCTGCCCCGCGCCAATCGTGTACTGCATCGGCACGATGGGCTGCACCGGGACACCTTCGGGGTACGCCGACGCCTCCGGGTACGCGCGCCCGTACACGGGAATCGAGGTCTTGTCCGGCTTCGGGGTGACCACCAGCCCGGTGGCCCACACCGTGTCGGACTTGTGCAGCCAGCCCTTCTGCCCCAGATACCAGATCGCAATCCATTCGCCGCGCCGGTCGGCCACCGCGAACTGCTGACCGGTGTCGACCCGGCTGCCGATGTCGGACACGTTCATGGTGTTCGGGCTGCCGTCCGGACGTAGCCCGATGTCGTTCAGCAGCGGGGCGTCGTCCCGCGGCTCGCTGCGCAGGATCACCGAGGTCGAACTGCGCGACGGGCACGGCTGCCCCGGCGCGTCGCAGCCGATGAACGCGGGCCTGTTGGTGGCGTAGTCGGGCTTGATCGTCACCATCCCCGAACCAGCCGAGCCGGTCGTCCCGAACGGGGCCCCTAGCAGGTCGAAGTAGTGCGCCCAGTCCCAGTACGGCCCCGTGTCCCAGTGCATGGCGGGCACCCGGTCCGGGGTGATGGCGGGGACGTTGTCGTGGCCGATGATGTGCGCCCGGTCCAGCGGGACGTTGTAGCGGTCGGCCAGGTAGTGCACCAGCTTGGACGAGCTGCGGTACATCGCCTCGGTGTACCAGGTGCCTTGGGCGGCGAAGCCCTCGTGTTCCAGGCCGATCGAGTGCGTGTTGACGTACCAGTTGCCGGCGTGCCAGGCCACGTCGTTGTGTTTCACGTGCTGGGCGATGTGGCCGTCGCTGGAGCGCAGCGTGTACTGCCAGCTCACGTACGTGGGGTCCTGCACCAGCCGCAGGGTGCTCTCGTAGCTGGTCTCGGTGTCGTGGATCAGGATGTAGCGGATCTTGAGATCGTTCGGCCGGTCGGCCTTGTCGTGGTTGCCGTAGTCGCCGTCCCCGAACGCTTCGTACGGCGCCGGGATCCACTCGCACGAGACGGTCGACGGGCAGTCCACGCTG
>JBOGDL010000304.1:0-5465 GCA_050701815.1 Micromonosporaceae bacterium
GTGCGCAGCCAGGACCCTGCCTGGTCCGGCTGTCGCCGTTCCAGCCACACCGAGGCGATCGCGTTACGCGCGGCCGACTGTCCGTGCAGGTCGCTGGATTCTTCGAAGCTGCGCAGCGCGGCCGTGAAGTCGGCCATCGCCGCGTCGAGGTTCCCGAGCACTCGGCGCACCGCGCCCGACCCCACCGCGGCGAACCCCGCCGCGGCGCTGTCTCCCATGGCACAGAAGGAGTCCCGTGACTGCTCGAAGGCGGTCAGGGCGTCTGCGTACTGGTCCTGGTAGAGGTGTAGTTGGCCGATGTTGCGCAGCAGCGAGGCGGAGGCATGGTCGGAAGAGTCCCGGTAGGCGTCGAGCACCACCTGGTGGGTGCGTTGCCAGTCCTGGTAGTACCCACGGAGGTCGAAGAAGCCGGCCAGCTCCACCGCAAGTGCCGCGGCGTCGGGGGTCAGGCCCAGCCGCATGGTCGATTCAACGCTGGTGACCAACATGTCGCGTTCCGCTTCGAACCAGGCCACCGGGTCGTTGCGGGCCGCAAGGCGCGCCGCTTCGGTGGCGGGGTTCAGACTTTCCGACCCGCCGACCACCCCGAGGAAACGAATCGGCATGTGCCGGTTGGCGGACCGGGCCAGCTCGGTGAGGGCTCGGACGTGTCGCTCCTGACGTGCCCGCCGCTGCCGGGGCGGGTCGGCCTTTGCCAACTCCCTGGCGTAGTCGTGAAGCAGGCTGTGCAGCCGATAGCGTGGCTGCCCCAGCACGTCGACGCCGGCGAAGGTGAGCAGATTCTCCGCGAGCAGGGCTTCCACGTCCTCCTGCGCCGCGGCGCCTTGGCCGGTGGCCACCGCGATCACCCAACTTGGCGCCGCGGCACGGGGCAGCTGTCCCAGCGCCCGAAACGCCGTCGCGGCTGAAGCGGACAGACGCTGGTAGCTGGGTGTGACGCTGGCCCGCACCTCAAGTCCGCCGGCGCGCAGCTGATCCAGCCGTTTCCCGTCTGTCGCCAGCGAGTCAGCCAGCCCCGCGATGGTCAAGCCAGGATGGTTCGCCAGCCGGGCGCCCGCGATCCGGACCGCCAGCGGCAGCGAACCGCATGCCGCGAGCACCCGGTCGGTGTCCTCTTGCGCGGCGGCCACGCGATCCTTGCCGACCAGAGCCGCGAACAGCCGGCGAGCGTCCTGTCGCTCAAAGACGTTGACCTCGTGGTGCCGTCCCGGCATGTCAGGCATCCGCAGCCGGCTGGTCACCAGCACCGCGCTGCCACCGGCGCCGGGGAGCAGGGGAAGCGTCTGTCCGCTTCCCGCGGCGTCGTCGAGCACCAGCAGCATCCGCCTGCGTGCCATCCAGGACCGGAACAGCGCGGCTCGCTCCGGCAGGTTGCGAGGGATCGCCGCCTCGGGCACCCCGAGGCCGCGGAGCAACTCCGCGAGCACGTCCGCAGGCTCCCGGCAGACGTCCGAGGACCCGCTCATCTCCACGTACAACTGGCCGTCGGGGAAGGCGTCCCGGACCCGGTGCGCCAGGTGGACGGCGAGCGTGGTCTTGCCGATCCCCGGGGCGCCGAACAGCACCGCGACCGTGGGGGAGCGGTCCGCCGATCGCAGCAGCTGCTCCAGGGAGGACACGATGGTCTCCCGCCCGGTGAAGTCCGGCGTGTCCAACGGCAGCTGACAGATGGGCATCGAGGTGTGACGGGATTGGTTGTCACGGAACTCGGTCGCTCGTATCCCGACCAACTCGCCCGCGGCCCGCAACGCTTTGCCCGGCTCGGCGCCGAGCTCGACCGCGAGCACCCCCACTGCTTCCGCGTACGCGGCTCTGGCCTCGCCGGCACGCCCGGTCTGGTGCAGCGCGTGCACCAGGATCCGCCACAGGTCTTCCCGCAACGGATCACCCGCGAGCCGGCTCCGAAGCTCCGCGACCAGGGTCTCGTAGTGGCCTAGCCGCAACTGCAAGTCCAGACGCTCCTCTGCCGCTGATGCGCGGAGCTCCTCCAGGCGCACCACGATGGGGTCCCACACCACGCTGGGGGCGAGGTCTTCCAGAACGCCGCCTCGCCACAGCCCGAGCGCCTGCTCGCAGCTGTCCAAGGCGGACTGGTCATCGCCGGCCGCGCGTTGCGTTCGGGCCTGCTTGAGCAGGTGATCGAAGACAACGGCGTCCACTTCCTGATCTGGCGCCACAAGTCGGTAACCAAGCGGCTCGGTGCGGACGCAGTCACCGCCGACGCCGCCAGCGGTGAGAACCTTGCGAAGCCCGTTGACGTAGGTCCGGATGTTGGCGACCGCAGAGGACGGAGGGCGGCCGGGCCAGAGCACTTCGGTGAGCACGTCCACGGAGACGAAACCGCCAGGCTGCAGCAGCAGCGTTCCGAGAATCGCGCGCGGCTTGGATCCGCCGAGCTGAATCGGCGTCCTCCGTCCACGTGTCTCAAGTGGGCCGAGAACCGCGAAGGTCGCCTCGCTCATTCTCCCTCCCGTGCCGCGGGTCCCAGCCCCCGGCGCGCGAATCATAGCGATCAGAGGTGACGCTCGGCCATACCGGAGATGACGTGCCAAACCCTTTATCCGCGAGGATGACAGCCGTGTGTTCGAGAAGTGTCAGGACGACCGCAGGGCGCCGTTCGAGCCCCCGCGGCGGGGGCGGCGCTCCTAACTGAAGGTGTGCTCCGGAGCTGGGAAGACGCCGTCGTGTACCTCGTCGGCGAATCTGCGGGTCGCCTCTGACAGGGCGCCGTGCAGGTCAGCGTACGGCTTCACAAAGCGCGGCAGTGCCCCGGTCCGCAGCCCGGCCATGTCCTGCCAGACCAGCACCTGCGCGTCGCACCCGGGTCCGGCGCCGATGCCCACGGTCGGGATCGCCAGCTTGTCCGTGATCTGCGCGGACACACCTCCCGGCACCATCTCCAACACCACCGCGAAAGCGCCGGCGTCGGCCACGGCGTGGGCGTCGAAGATGATGTCCTCGGCCGACAGTCCGCGCCCCTGCACCCGGTAACCACCGAGCTGGTGCTCGCTCTGCGGGGTGAACCCGACGTGGCCCATCACCGGGATTCCGGCGTTGACCAGGGCGCTGATCTGACGTGACATCCTGCGGCCGCCTTCCAGCTTGACCGCGTGCGCCCCACCTTCTTTCATCAGACGCACCGCGCTGGCCAGCGCCTGCTCGCCGCTCGCCTCGTAGCTGCCGAACGGCAGGTCACCGACCACCAGCGCCCGTTGCGTGGACCGGGTCACCGCCCGGAGCAGCGGGATCAGCTCGTCGAGAGTGACCGGAAGCGAGGTCTCGTTGCCGTACACGTTGTTGGACGCGGAGTCGCCCACCAGCAGCACCGGGATCCCGGCCTGGTCGAAGATCGACGCGGTGTACTGGTCGTAGCTGGTCAGCATCGGCCACTTCTCGCCGCGCTGTTTCGCGGCGAGCAGGTGGTGGGTCCTGACCCGGCGCACCGGGGCGGGGCCGCCGTACAGGGACGGCTCTGCCGCGGCCGGGCTGTCGGCTGCGGACGCGCTCAGGTCTCTGGGCGATTCGACGCCGGAGGCGGGTCGGTCGTCGCGTGCGCTGGCAGACGGGAATTGGTCGGACATGTCGGCTCCTGTCCCTCGAGGCCGTTTCCGGTCCCCGGGTCGGTGTGAAGCGCTGGTTCAAGCCCGTACGGCGCCATCGTCGCACCGCAGCACGCGGGTCGGGAGCGGTCCGAGGAAGATTTCACAGCGGCATCGGTCACATCGCGGCCACGACCTGCGACGCGTGCCCGCCTCCAAGATCGCCCAGTGGCTACGCGTTTTCGCGGTAGCGGTTGGTCAAGGGGAGCCGCCGGTCCCGCCCGAACGCCTTGTGGCTGATCTTGGGTCCGGGGGCGGACTGGCGCCGCTTGTACTCCGCCGTGTCCACCATCCGGATCACCCGCTCGGTCAGCTGGGGGTCGTGCCCGGCCGCGATCAACTCCCGCAGCCCCAGATCGTGGTCGATGTAGCCGGCGAGGATCGGGTCGAGCACCTCGTACGGCGGCAGCGAATCGGTGTCCAACTGGCCGGGACGCAGCTCCGCGCTGGGCGGCTTGGCGATCGTGTGCTCCGGGATCGGGGGCGCCTCGTTGTGCTTGGCGGCATACGCGTTGCGCCACAGCGCGAGCCGCCGCACCAGGGTTTTCGGGACGTCTTTGAGTGGCGCGTAGCCGCCCACCGAGTCGCCGTACAGAGTGGAATAGCCCACCGCGTATTCACTCTTGTTGCCGGTCGCCAGCACCAGGTGACCCTCTTGATTGGAGAGCCCCATCAAGATCACTCCGCGAATTCGGGACTGGAGGTTCTCCACCGCCAATCCCGACAGCGACATGCTGGCCAGGAATGCGTCGACCATTTTCTGGATCGACTCGACCCGGTATTCCACGCCGGTGCGCTTCGCCAACTCCGCCGCGTCGTCCTTGGAATGCTGCGACGAGTGAGAGCTGGGCATTGACACGGTGACCACATTCGCGGGGCCGAGCGCGTCGACCGCGAGCGCCGCCGTCACCGCGGAATCGATGCCGCCGGAGAGCCCGATCACCGCCGACTGGAAGCCGCTCTTGCGCACGTAGTCGCGGACCCCGGTGACCAGCGCCTGCCACACCTCGGCGTCGTCATCCAGTGGCGAGGCGACCCGAGGCTCGACCGGGTCGGCGTGAGGCGCCGCCCGGCCCGGCAGCTCCAGCCGCTCCACGGTCATCTCGCCCAGATCGCCGGTCGGCCCATCTACCGCGGCCGGCAGCTCCAGGTCGGCGATCAGCAGCTCTGCCTCGAACTGGGCAGCCCGAGCCAGCAACGCGCCCTCGGCGGACACCACGATCGAAGCGCCGTCGAAGACCAGCTCGTCCTGGCCGCCGCACATGTTCACGTACGCCACCGCGGCGCCGGCTTCAGCGGCGCGCCGCTGCACCAGAGGCAGCCGCACGTCGTCCTTGTTCAGCTCGTAAGGGGAGCCGTTGATGTTCACCACCAGCCCGACCTGCGCCTGACCAGCGACCGAGAAAGGCCCGCCGGGCTGCCAGATGTCCTCACAGATGGTGAACGCGACATCCACGCCGCCGATCCGCGCCACCGTGAGCGCGCGGCCCGGCACGAAGTACCGGTCTTCATCGAAGACGCCGTAATTCGGCAGGTGGTGCTTGTAGTACGTGGTGACGACGCGGCCGCGATGCAGCAGCGCGAGCGCGTCCCGAGGGCCGCAGTCAGCGGGCGCGTCAGCGCCGAGCCGGGCTGGGCCGTCAGCATCGAGAAAGCCCACCGCGACGGGGCACTCTCCGCAGCCGTCGACCGCCAAGTCTTCGGCCAGCTGTTGACACGCGGCGCGGCTCGCCGCTGTGAAGGCCTCCCGGAACACCAGATCCTCCGGCGGATAGCCGGTGAGCATCATCTCGGGGAATGCGACCAGGTCAGCGTGTTGGGCAACCGCGCGCCGGGTCCATTCCCGAACCAGCGCGGCATTGCCGG
>JBOGDL010000305.1:0-11034 GCA_050701815.1 Micromonosporaceae bacterium
GTGATCTGCCTCTACTTCGCCCGTCGTCGCCCGTTCCTGAACGTGCTGACCGGCTTCGGCGCGCTGGCGCCGATGCTGCTGGCCCAGCTGCTGGGCTTCAGTTGGGTCGCCGGGCTGTTGTCAGCGCCGGCCCACTACACGGACCGGATCGACCCCGGCCGTGCGGCGCTGTGGTGGGCCGGGTTGAGCCTGGTGGTGCTGCTGTTGGCCGCCGGTCCCCCGCTGGTGGCGAGCCTGCGGAAACTCAGGAACACGCCGGGGTGGCCGTTCCTGGTGGGCGCTGGCGCGGCGGTGGCGTTCTCGGTGCTCACCGGCTTCGCGCAGGGCGGCGCGGAGGTGGCCTGGCTGCCGTTTTTCCCGTGGCTGACAATCGCCGCCACCGCCCCGCAGCAGCAGGCGGGGCCACCGCCCCCGGCGCCGCTGCTGTTGGTCGCGGCGGGGGCTGTGGCGGCGGTCGCGCTCGCCGCGGCGTTGGCCATGTGAGCGTGTGGGCAACGCCGGCAGGCAGGTGACGGCGACGCGGCTCAGGCCAACTCCACCAGTTCCAGCAGACTCTCGCTCCAGGTGTCCTCCACCCCGTCGGGGAGCAGGATGGCGCGCTCCGGCGACAGCGCCTTCACCGCGCCGGGGTCGTGGGTGACCAGGACGATCGCGCCTGGATAGCGTGAAATCGCGTCCAGCACCTGCTCCCGGCTGACGGGGTCGAGGTTGTTCGTGGGCTCGTCGAGCAGCAGCACGTTGGCGCTGGAACACACCAGGCTCGCCAACGCCAGACGGGTCTTCTCTCCCCCGGAGAGCACCGCCGCCGGCTTGTCCACGTCGTCCCCCGTGAACAGGAACGCGCCCAGGATCCGGCGCAACTCCGTGTCGGTGTACGACACCGGCGCCGTCGATCGCATGTTCTGCAGCACCGTGCGATCCACGTCCAGAGTCTCGTGTTCCTGGGCGTAATAGCCCAGACGCAACCCGTGCCCCGGGATCACCTCGCCGGTGTCCGGTTGCTCTTTTCCGGCGAGCACCCGCAGCAGGGTGGTCTTGCCGGCGCCGTTCAGCCCCAGGATCGCCACCCGGCTGCCCCGATCCACAGCCACGTCGACGTCGGAGAAGACCTCGAGCGACCCGTACCGCTTCGACAAGCCCGAGGCCAGCAGCGGGGTCTTCCCGCACGCCGCCGGCGCGGGAAACCTCACCTTCGCGACCTTGTCCGAGACCCGTGTCGCCTCCAGGCCGGTCAGCAGCCGCTCCGCTCGACGCGCCATGTTCTGCGCCGCCACGGCTTTCGTGGCCTTGGCCCGCATCTTGTCCGCCTGGGCCTTCAAGGCGCCGGCTTTACGCTCGGCGTTGGCGCGCTCCCGGCGGCGCCGCCGGTCGTCGGCCGCACGCTGTTCCAGGTAGGCCTTCCAGCCGACGTTGTAGAAGTCGACGACGGACCGGTTGGCGTCCAGGTGCCAGACCTTGTTCACCACGGCTTCCAGCAGGTCCACATCGTGGCTGATCACAATCAGGCCACCCTTGTGCCCGGCGAGGAAGCCACGCAGCCAGGTGATCGAGTCGGCGTCGAGGTGGTTGGTGGGCTCGTCCAACAGAAGAGTGCCCCCTCCGGAGGAGTCGGAAGAGGCGTCGCCGAACAGGATCCGGGCCAGCTCCACTCGTCGACGCTGACCGCCGGAGAGGGTGTCGAGCCGTTGCCCCAGCACCCGGTCCTCAAGCCCCAGGTTGGCGCAGATCCGGGCCGCTTGCGCCTCAGCCGCGTACCCGCCGAGAGCCGCGAAGCGGTCCTCCAGGTTGCCGTACTTGCGGGTCAACTGGTCGCGTTCGGCGTCGTCAGCGGTCTCAGCGAGCGCTGTGCGCAGCTTGCCCAGCTGATCCATCAGCCTGTCCAGGCCCCGGGCCGACAGCACCCGGTCCTGCGCGGTGACGTGGAGATCGCCGGTGCGTGGGTCCTGCGGCAGGTAGCCGATCGCTCCCCGGCGGTCCAACCGCCCCGCGTACGGCAGCGTCTCGCCGGTGAGCACCTTCAGCGCTGTGGTCTTCCCGGCGCCGTTGCGACCCACCAGCCCGATCCGGTCCCCCGGCTGCACCCGCAGCGTGGACTCTGACAGCAACACGCGCGCGCCAGCGCGCAACTCCATACCGGTTGCGGTGATCATCAGAGGTGGGGGTGTCCTGTCGATCTTGGTCGAGCGAGACGGGGTACAGGCGGCTCAGGCACGATAGGCGAGTGTACTTGGGTCAGACCCGGTTCCCGATGGCACGCGATTGTTCAGTGACGCTCGACGCATGGCGGCAGGCTCGTTGATCAAGGGATTGTCGCGCGTGTCGCCGGCGCGTCGCGTTGCCAATCCCTTGATCAACGTTCATTTCTGTGTGGCGCAATCACAATCCTGACGGCAGGACAACGCCCTAGTCGACGATTCTGATACGGGCCATCCGGGCCAGCTCGACCGCCTGAGCCAGCACGGTGTGACGCGGCTCCGGGACATCGAGAAACCACCCGCCCACCAGCGCCACGAGCGGGCCGAGTCGCCGGTCGGCCAGCACGTCGTCCACCGCCTTGCGGTCGCCACCCAGCACCACCGCTGTCAATCCGTCCACCTCCGGCAGCAACAGGCGGCTCGCCAGGTCGGCGGCGGACTGCGCGGACTGCTTCGCCTGGTTGTCCCGACGTCTGGCGAAGCGCTGCTGGGACCAGCCTCCGGCGGCGGTGCGGCCCTGCACGTACCGGCGGGCCACCTTGCTGGACACCAGCGTCCGCCCGTCCGCCACCGCGACCCCGTACGCGCCGCGGCGTGCCAGCAGCAACCCGACCCGGATCGGCTGGGCCGCCGCGGCTGCCAACCGGTCGACTGCGGCCCGCACGGCCGGATCCAGCTCCGACTCAGCCTCCGGATCGGGCTCGAGCTCCGGCCCTGGCTCGGGGCTCGGGGCGCCGTCCGGCCACCCGTACGGGAGCCGGCAGTCAGCCAGCGCCCCGTCCTCGCCCCACACGCTGGCGCCGTCCGCGGTCCACTCGGCGCTCACCGCCCGGTGCCGGGTGTGAAATCCGCGAAACCATCGATCGAGACGCTCTGGCGCCACGTCGATCCAGCGCCCGCCGCCCGCGGCTGGCTTGCCTTTGCTCGGCACGGGCCGCCTCCGTAGTGACTCGACACCACCTCGCCGCCGGCCCGTGTGCCGAAAGCGGGCCGCTCGATGAGCCGGCACGCGGCCTGGGCGGCCAGGCGGAAAAGATCGCAAAGTCGACCGTACGCGACCCCGCTGAGCTGCGATGCTTGAGGTATGACCAGGGCCGCGTCGCCTTCGCTTCCTACGGTCATCCTGGACCGGCTGCAGGACGTGTACCGCGCCGCGGCGGACGCTGACCGGGCGCCGGCGATGCAGGCGTACATGCGCAATCAGTTTCCGTTCCTGGGCATTCCCAGCCCCACCCAGCGCACGCTGGCCCGTCAGGTGGTCGAGGGCCTGCCAGCCCCCAGCGAGGCGGCTCTGAAGGGCGTCGCGTACGGGTGCTGGGAACTGCCCGAACGGGAGTACCAGTACTTCGCGTCGCATTACCTACGACGCCACTCCCGACGCTGCGGAAAGGACTTCATCGCGGTCGCGGCGCATCTGATCACGAAGAAGTCATGGTGGGACACGGTGGACGCGCTCGCCGCCCACCTGGTGGGCCCGTTGGTGCAGCGCTACCTCGCGCTGAAGCCCGAGATGGACCGATGGGCGCACAGCGACAACATCTGGCTGATCCGCAGCGCCCTGCTGCACCAGCTGCGCGCTCAGGAGCTCACCGACTCCGACCGGCTGTTCGAATACTGCCGACTACAGGCCGGGAATCGCGACTTCTTCGTGCGCAACGCGATCGGCTGGGCGTTGCGCGACTATGCCCGCACCGACCCCACCTCGGTGCGGCGGTTCGTAGCGGCCAACCGCACCCGGCTCTCACCGCTGTCGGCGCGTGAGGCGCTGCGGAACATCAACGCCTGACCTCCGGCCGCGGAGCGCCCCACCGAACCCGTTCATCGACGCTCGGTCGCCCCGGCGCTCAGACGTTGAAGCCGAGCGCTCGCAGCTGCTCGCGTCCTTCATCGGTGATCTTGTCGGGCCCCCACGGCGGGATCCACACCCAGTTGATCCGGATGTCCTGGACCAGGCCGCCGCCCGGCCCGCCGCAGAGCGCGGTGCGCGCCTGGTCCTCGATCACATCGGTGAGCGGGCATGCCGCCGAGGTGAGCGTCATGTCGATGGTGGCGACGTTCTCGTCGTCCACGTGCACCCCGTACACCAGACCGAGGTCGACCACGTTGATGCCCAACTCGGGGTCGACCACGTCCTTGAGGGCTTCCTCGACGTCGTCAAGCTTGGGCTTGTCACCAGCCACGGCGGCGCCGGGCTCGCTGGTTTGGGCGGTGTCCGCTGCGGCGTCCGGCTGCTGCGGCACTGAGTTATCGGGCTCCACGGAACGATCAGTCGTGGTCGAGACGGACTCGGTCATCAGGCGCCTCCTGTCGCTGACACGGCCTGTGCGGCGGCGTCCTTGAATGCCATCCACGGCAGCAGCGCGCACTTGACCCGACCCGGGTACTTGGAGACCCCGGCGAAAGCCACCGCGTCCTCAAGCAGCTCCTGATCGGGGTCCACCTGGCCCCTGCTGCCGATCATTTCGGTGTACGCGTCATGCACCTTGAACGCGTCACTGAGCGTCTTGTCCCGCAGCAGCTCGTGCAGCACACTCGCCGCCGCCTGGCTGATAGAGCAACCCATTCCCTCGTACGAGACGTCGGTGATCGTCGGATCCTCGCCCTCGGACAGGCAGACCCGCAGCGTCAGCTCGTCGCCGCAGGTCGGGTTCACGTGGTGCACCTCCGCCTGGTACGGCTCCCGCAAACCCTTGCCCTGCGGGCGCTTGTAGTGGTCCAGGATGATCTCCTGGTACAGCGACTCCAGCTGCATCAGCCGAACACCTTCCGGACCTGTTCCAAGCCTTCTGCCAAGGCGTCCACCTCCTCCTTGGTGGTGTGCAGCGCCAGCGAGGCGCGGGTGGTGGCTGGAATCCCGTACCGCAGGCAGACCGGTCGAGCGCAATGCTGACCGACTCGCACCGCGATGCCTTGGGCGTCCAACACCTGGCCCACGTCGTGTGGATGCACATCACCCAGCATGAACGAGATGGTGCCACCCCTGCCAATCGGGATCCGGGGCCCGACGATCCGCACCCCGTCGACGGCCTCCAGCGCGGCCAACGCGTACGCGGTGAGTTGCTTCTCGTGCCGCCGGATCGCTTCCATCCCGATCCCGGAGAGGTAGTCCACGGCCGCGCCCAGCCCGACCACCTGCGCGATCATCGGCGTCCCCGCCTCGAACCGGTGCGGCGGCGGCGCGAAAGTGGATCTCTCCATCGCGACCTTCTCGATCATCTCGCCGCCGCCGAGGAACGGGGGCATCAGCTCCAGCAGCTCGCGCCGGCCCCAGAGCACGCCCACGCCGGTGGGCCCGTACATCTTGTGGCCGGTGAAGCAGATGAAGTCCACGTCCAGCTCTTGCACGTTCACCGGCATGTGCGGCACCGACTGGGAGCAGTCCAACATCACCAGGGCGCCGACCTGGCGGGCCCGTTTCACCAGCTCCGAGGTCGGGTTGATCGTGCCCAGGATGTTCGAGGCGTGCACGTACGAGACGATCTTGGTGCGCTCGTTCACCAGCTCGTCCAGCTGCGACCAGTCGATCCGGCCCTCATCGGTGACCCCGAACCAGCGCAGCGTGGCGCCGGTGCGCTCGCACAGCAGCTGCCACGGGACGATGTTGGAGTGGTGCTCCATCTCGGAGATCACCACCTCGTCACCGGGGCCCAGCGTGAACCGCTCGTCCGTGACCCGGCTCGCCGAGCCCGACAACGCGCCGCCGCCCAACGTGGTGTTGGCGAAGGCGTACGCCAGCAGGTTGATCGCCTCGGAGGAGTTCTTCGCGAACACCACCTCGTCCGGGCTGTTCGCGCCGATGAAGGCGGCGACCTTGGCCCGGGCGCCCTCGTACGCCTCGGTCGACTCCGCACCGAGAGTGTGCATGGCACGGGCGACGTTGGCGTTGTGCCACCGGTAGTGCTCCTGGATCGCCTCGATCACCTGGCGCGGCTTCTGCGAGGTGTTGGCGCTGTCCAGGTACACCAGCGGGTGGCCGTTGATCTTCCGCGACAGGATCGGGAAGTCTTGGCGCAGCCGCTCCACGTCGTACCCGGCTGGACCGGGTGTCTCAGCAGCCTCGAGGGTCGCAGCCCGGCTAGCTGCCCGAGGCAATGGCGTGGTCACCATCAGCGCTCACCCCCTTCACTCCGAATGGCTCGCTGACGCTGAACCGGCGCCAGTCAGGTAACGCTCGTATCCGGACTCCTCCAGCTGCTCCGCCAGGGCCGGGCCACCCTCCTCAACGATCCGCCCACCAACGAAGACATGGACGAAATCGGGCGCCACGTACCGCAGGATCCGGGTGTAGTGGGTGATCAGGAGCAGACCGGTGCGCCCGGCCTCCTTCACCTGGTTGATTCCGCCGCTGACTACGCGCAGCGCGTCGATGTCCAGCCCGGAGTCGGTCTCGTCCAGGATCGCCAACTTGGGCGCCAGCAGTTGCAGTTGCACGATCTCGTGCCGCTTCTTCTCCCCGCCGGAGAAGCCCTCGTTCACGTTGCGCTCCGCGAACGCCGGGTCCATGCCGAGCTGCTGCATCGAACCTCTTAGGTCCTTGACCCAGGTGCGCAGCTTCGGCGCCTCACCGTCGACCGCGGTCTTCGCGGTGCGCAGGAAGTTGGCGACGGACACCCCGGGCACCTCCACCGGGTACTGCATCGCAAGGAACAGCCCGGCGCGGGCGCGCTCGTCCACCGACATGGCGAGCACGTCCTCCCCGTCCAAGGTCACGCTGCCGCTGGTCACCTCGTACTTGGGGTGGCCGGCGATCGAGTACGCCAGCGTCGACTTGCCGGAGCCGTTGGGGCCCATGATGGCGTGCGTCTCGCCCGCGCGCACCGTCAGGTCAACCCCCGACAGGATCGGCTTGAGCCCTTCCTCGGCGGTTTTCACCGACACGTGCAGGTCTTTGATCTCGAGAACACTCATCTCGGTCCTTCAACTCCTGATCGTTCGTATGTGTGGCAGATGACGCTCATGCGGCGTCCTTCGGGGTGAGGTTCACGTACACGCCGCCGTCGTGGACCCGCACCGGATACACCGGCACCGGCTCGGTGGCGGGCAGCCCGGTGGGCTTGCCGGTCTCAAGGTCGAAACGGGAGCCGTGCAGCCAGCACTCCAGGGTGCAGTCCTCCACGTCGCCTTCCGACAACGGCACCTCGGCGTGGGAGCACTCGTCGTAGATGGCGTAGAAGCCGTCTGCCTCGCCAGCGCCCTCGGCGTGCACCACGGCCAGCGGCACGTCATCGATCTCCGCGCGCACCACTGTGCCGGCGGGGATCTCCGTCGTCGCGCACACCTTGACGAAGCCTTCCAGGTCGTCCATGGGGCTACGCTCCCGCCTTGGCGAGCCGCTCGTCGATGGTCGCGGTCAGCCGTTCGACCACCTCGTCAGATGGGATCCGGGACAGCAGCTCGGCGAAGAACCCGCGCACCACCAGCTTGCGCGCCTCGTCGTGCGGGATCCCCCGGGAGCACAGGTAGAACAGCTGCTCGTCGTCGAACCGGCCGGTGGCGCTGGCGTGCCCGGCGCCCTTGATCTCCCCGGTCTCGATCTCCAGGTTGGGGACCGAGTCGGCGCGGGCGCCGTCGGTGAGCACCAGGTTCCGGTTGCTCTCGTACGTCTCGATCGCCTCGGCCACCTTGCGGATCAGCACGTCGCCGACCCACACCGAGTGCGCGCTCTTACCCTGCAGGGCGCCCCGGAAGTCGACGTTGCTGCGGGTCTGCGGCGCGTTGTGATCCACGAAGAGCCGATGCTCGATGTGCTGGTCGGCGTCCACGAAGTAGATCCCGGACATCTGCACGTCGCCGCCGGGGCCCTCGTACTCGGTGGTCTCCATCAACCGGATCAGGTCGCCGCCGAGGCTGGCCTGGAACGTGCGCAGCTGCGCGTCCCGCCCCACCCGGGAGCTGATCTGACCGGTGTGCACCGCGTCGGCGTCCCACAACTGCAGCGACACCAGGTCAAGCTGCGCGCCTTCGCCCACGAACACCGAGGTCGAGGCCGCGTACCGGGCGCTGCCGGTGTGCTCGAAGATCACAGACGCCTTCGAGTACGGGCCCGCCTTCACCACCACGCAGCCCCACACCGGCTGGTCCGTCGACTCCCCCGACAGGTGCAGCAGCAGCGGCTCGTCCAGCTGCGCCTCGGGCGCGATCTCGATCAGCAGCGCGCCGCCGCTGTGCTCCACAGCGAGCGCGGCCAGGCGATCCATTGGCAGCGGCGCGCCCATCTGCTTGACCTGCTCCACGCTGATCGTGCTCACGGTCAGCCCGTCCGGGGTGTCGTGCTTCCACGTCAGGCAGGCGTCGGACGGCTCGCCGTCGAGCAGCCCGGCGAGCCGCTTCAACGGGGTGAACCGCCAGACCTCCTCCCGACCGGTCGGCATCGGGTGAGCGTCCATGTCGAACGATCCGACCGGGTGCAGGTGGCTCGCCACCTGCTGAGCCGGGCTGGGGACCTGCTGCACAGGGTCAACCTTCGACGCGCTTCTACGCGAAGGGACGGCCTCGGCGGCCTCTTGGACGTTGGTCACCCGACGGCGCCTTCCATCTGCAGCTCGATCAACCGGTTCAGCTCCAACGCGTACTCCATGGGAAGTTCCTTGGCGATCGGCTCGATGAAGCCGCGGACGATCATCGCCATCGCCTCGTCCTCGGTCAGACCCCGGCTCATCAGGTAGAAGAGCTGGTCGTCACTGATCTTGGAGACGGTCGCCTCGTGCCCCATCGCCACGTCGTCCTCGCGCACGTCCACGTACGGGTACGTGTCCGAGCGGGAGATCGTGTCGACCAGCAGCGCGTCGCACTTGACGGTGCTCTTGGAGCGCTCGGAGCCCTCTTCCACCTGCACCAGGCCGCGGTAGCTGGTGCGGCCGCCGCCCCGCGCGATCGACTTCGAGATGATCGTGCTGGACGTGTTCGGCGCCGCGTGCACCATCTTGGCGCCGGCGTCCTGGTGCTGGCCCTCGCCGGCCATCGCCACCGAGAGCACCTCGCCCTTGGCGTGCTCCCCGACCATCCAGACCGCCGGGTACTTCATGGTGACCTTGGAACCGAGGTTGCCGTCGACCCACTCCATGGTCGCGCCCTCGTGCGCCACGGCGCGCTTGGTGACCAGGTTGTACACGTTGTTCGACCAGTTCTGGATCGTGGTGTAGCGGCAGCGCCCGCCCTTCTTCACGATGATCTCGACCACCGCGCTGTGCAGCGAGTCGCTGCTGTAGATCGGCGCGGTGCAGCCCTCGACGTAGTGCACGTACGCGCCCTCGTCGACCACGATCAGGGTCCGCTCGAACTGGCCCATGTTCTCGGTGTTGATCCGGAAGTACGCCTGCAGCGGGATGTCGACGTGCACCCCCGGCGGGACGTAGATGAACGAGCCGCCGGACCACACCGCCGTGTTCAGCGCGGAGAACTTGTTGTCGCCCACCGGGATCACGGTGGCGAAGTACTCCTTGAACGTCTCGGGGTGCTCCCGCAGCGCGGTGTCGGTGTCGAGGAACAGGACGCCCTGCTCTTCCAGGTCCTCGCGGATCTTGTGGTAGACCACCTCGGACTCGTACTGCGCCGCGACACCCGCCACCAGGCGCTGCTTCTCCGCCTCCGGGATGCCCAGCTTGTCGTAGGTGTTCTTGATGTCCGCGGGCAGGTCCTCCCAGCTGGCGGCCTGCTGCTCGGTGGAGCGCACGAAGTACTTGATGTTGTCGAAGTCGATGCCGGACAAGTCGGCGCCCCAGCCCGGCAGCGGCTTGCGGTCAAACAGCCGCAGCCCCTTCAGGCGCAGCTTGAGCATCCACTCCGGCTCGCCCTTCTTGGCAGAGATGTCTCGCACCACCGCCTCGGACAGGCCGCGCTGCGCGCTGGCGCCCGCGACGTCCGGGTCTGACCAGCCCCACTCGTAATTGCCGAGCGCGGCCAGGTGCTCGTCCTGCGAAGTGGGCTGCGCCACTGGTGCGGCGGTGGTCACCGACCCGGGCGCCGCGGCGGCGGCGTCATCCGAGACCGGCGCGACAGGCGCGGTGTGGCCGACGGTGTCAGTCATGGGCACGTCCTCACGGAACGATTGTTGGTTCATTCGAATTACTCGCCGACCGTTGCACGACGGCCGAACGTCTGTGGCTGGCTGGTCGCTGCGCCGGGCCCCCGGCGGAAAGGCTCGGAGCAAGAGATGCGCCTGCCGATGATCGGCCCGAGCGCGGCTGCGGCTGCGGAATATGCGTGGTGCACACGCCGTCACCGTTCGCGATGGTGGCCAGCCGCTGCACGTGGGTGCCGACCAGCCTGCCGATCACCTGGGTCTCCGCTTCGCACAACTGGGGAAATTCGGCCGCGACGTGCGCTACTGGGCAGTTGTGCTGGCATAGCTGCCCGCCCGTCGCGATGGCCGTCGCGCTGGCAGCGTAGCCCTCCACGGAAAGCGCCTCAGCGAGGGCCTCCGCTCGGGTGAGGGGTTCATCACGAGCCCCCTGGATCGCCGCGCGACACCGCTCCTCCAACTGGGCGACCTGCGCCGCGGCGAACTTGGCCACCGCGTCCGGGCCGTCGTGCTGGTTGATCCACCGCAGCGCCGCAGCGGCCAGATCGTCGTACGCGTGCGGCGCGTGCGTCAGCCGGGCTTCCTCCGTCAACGCGAACGTCCGCGCGGGACGACCCCGACCGCGATGACCGCGCGTCTGACGGACCTTCGAACTCACCAGACCATCTGCCCGCATCACGTCAAGATGCCGCCGGATCGCCGCCGGGGACAACCTCAGCTCTTCCCCCAGTTCCGCGGCGGTGGCGCTGCCACGCTCCAGCAACAGCCGCGTCACCCGGATCCGGGTGCGGCCGTCCGCCCCACGGGCAGGTTCCTGTG
>JBOGDL010000306.1:0-9349 GCA_050701815.1 Micromonosporaceae bacterium
AGGCTACCTGACGACCTTTCGCTGCCTCACACGAGAATCGGGGGTACGGGCAACTAAGCCGCGTCTGGCTGGCAGGATCTACCAACCATGAGCACGCACATAGGCGCCAAACCCGGGGATATCGCCGAACGGGTGCTGTTGCCCGGCGACCCGCTACGGGCGAAGTGGATCGCGGAGAAGTACCTGTCGACCCCGACCTGCTACTCCGAGGTCCGGAACATGTTCGGCTTCACCGGCACGTACGAGGGGGTGCGGGTCTCCGTCCAGGGGTCTGGCATGGGGCTGCCGTCCGCGTCCATCTACGCGTACGAGCTACTGGCCGAGTACGACGTGAAGACCGTGATCCGAGTCGGCAGCGCCGGCGCGATCACCGATTCGTTGCGGCTTCGCGATGTGGTCGCGGCGATTGGCGCCAGCACCGACTCGTCGATGAACCGGCAGCGCTTCGACGGGCTGATCGACTACGCGCCGGTCGCTGACTTCCATCTGCTGCGTCACGCGGTCGACGCGGCAGCGTCCCGCGGCGTCGACATGAGGGTCGGCCCGATCGTGTCCGTGGACGCCTTCTACAGCGACCGTCCGGACCTGTACGAAAAGCTCGCCAGGTACGGGGTGTTGGCGGTCGAGATGGAAGCGGCCGGGCTGTACACGCTGGCCGCGTGCTTCCACGCGAAAGCGCTGACCATCACCACCATCAGCGATCACATCCTGCTGGACCAACACCTGGACGCCGAGGACCGGGAACGCTCCTTCGACGAGATGGCGCGGATCGCCCTGGACGCGGTGATCGCTGACTAGAACCCCGCCGGAGAGACGACCCACGGCGGTGGCGCGTGCAGCCGACCGCTGCCGCCGTGTCAGCGTCAGCGGTCGCGTCGCTGGGCGAAGAAGTCGCGCAGCAGGGTGCCTGATTCGGCTTCCAAGACCCCGCCGTACACCTCTGGACGGTGGTTCAGCCGACGGTCGCGCACCACGTCCCAGAGCGATCCCACGGCGCCCGCTTTGGGGTCCCAGGCGCCGAACACCACCGTGGAGATCCGGGCCAGCACGATCGCGCCGGCGCACATGGTGCACGGCTCCAAGGTCACCGCCAGGACGCAGCCATCCAACCGCCACGACCCGATCGCGGCAGCTGCCCGGCGCAGCGCCACCACTTCGGCGTGCGCGGTCGGGTCGCCGGTCAGCTCGCGTTCGTTGCCGCCGGTGGCCAATTCGACGCCACGGGCGTTGTACACGACCGCCCCGACCGGAACATCGGATGAGACCGGGGCGTCGGGTGACGTCGGGACGTCGGTTGAGGCCGGGCGATCTTGTGAGGCCCGCAGGTCGGGTGGGGCAGGAAGGGCCCGCGCCACCTGCAGGGCGCGTTGGAGCATGCGCTCACGTACCCGATGTGGGGTCTGGGTTTCCAGCCCCCACCCGCCCTGGTCAGATGCGGCCGGGCCCCGACCGCCCACCGAGGTCACTACTCCCGCAACTCCTCGACGTCCTCGGAGCACCCCAGCGTCTCGCAGATCTCGGTGGTGATGTCGGCGGGCAAGGTGGCTTCCCGAGCGCACAGGTCGAGCAGTTGCCGGCTTGGCACCCCCAGGTCGTTGAGCAGGTCGATGTCGCCCACCGGCGCGATGTCCGGCACCGCCTGCACATCCACCACCTGGGTCTCCACGCCGGATCGGACGCTGCCGCCGCCGGCGTCGATGGTGTCGCTTTCCGCGTCCGGGATGTCCAGGTCCGGGCTGAGCGGCTCCAACTCCGCGACGAGCACAGACCCCAGTCGGGAATCATCAGCCATCGCGGAGTCCGAGCCGAAGACCCGCAGATCCTCGC
This sequence comes from Micromonosporaceae bacterium, assembly GCA_050701815.1. Classification (GTDB taxonomy): domain Bacteria; phylum Actinomycetota; class Actinomycetes; order Mycobacteriales; family Micromonosporaceae; genus WHSM01. The sequence continues at coordinate 1,828 of JBOGDL010000306.1, forward strand.
CCTCGTCGAGCCGGAGCAGGGCCAGGTACTGGTCGTCAATCTCGACGAACAGCAGGGAGACGTCAGCGTCGAGGTCGACGTCTCGGAGTCGGTCCGCAGCGTCTTCCACGTCCGACACGGTGCTCAGATCAAGGTCAGTGGCGGCCCAGCCTTTGGGGCCGCGCACCACGGCGACGGCAAAGTACGACACGTTCCCCCCGGAACAGCTGGCGCGTAGCGACAACTCGCTACATCGGCAGCGAGAATCCTAATTCGGCGCATCAGCCGTGGCGAGCACAACGGCCGCGTTTGTGGAAGCTGCTTCTCTGCGCCTCATCGGGTGGTCACAGAATGTGTCGGGGCGGGGGTGGGCGGGTGCGGGATGCGGGTGTCAGGGCGAGCCGGCGGGCCGCTTACGGGACGTGATGAGATGCCGTAAGCGCCCTCGTGGCCGCCGTGACGATGCGGAATCGTACGTCTTCACCTCGGCCAACTCCGCGAGGAGTTGTAGCCTGCGGCGTCGACGCTCCGCGTCATGCCGGTCGAGGTTCATAGCCGCGAATGTGCCCCTGCCAGAGGCAAACGTCAAGGGTGCACTACGTCGCGCAGCGTTGCCGGAACTTTGGGTCAGAATGATCAACGAATCTCGACATAACGATCACTCACCGTGATAACTACCACAACACCCAGTCGCCCGACAGATACCGGACGCCCACGACCAGCGCGGCGATGCTGACCCCCAACGCGCCGGCGGCCGCCACCCCGAGCGCCACTCCGCGATCGCCATGCCGATTCAGCACCACCGCCGCCGTCAGCGCCAGCACCCCGGCGATGATCGTGGACCAGCCGTACGAACGGGCGCTCCACGCCACGATCGAGAAGAACATGAACCAGGCAACCGTGACGCCGACCCCTGCCCAGACCCCGGCGGCCCGAATCGGGTGCGGCTCGCGAAATGTGGGCCGGGTCGGCATGCGATACCCGTACGGCGGCCGGACCGGTGGCGGCGCCCACCGACCATGACCTGGATCCCACCCTGCCGGCTGCATGTCGCGAAGCCTACCGTCGCGCCGCCACGGCTCGATCCACGTCCAGGCGGCTCGGCCCACATCCAGGCGTTGCGACGCCGCCCCGGCCAGAAAGGCCGGGGCGGCGCGAGCGGGGGTGGGGGCTGGTGTCCGGGCATCCAGATGCCGGGCGAGGCCCGAGGTCAATGAAAGTAAGCGAAGTACGGCTGGCTGATGTCCCCAAGATCGAACGTGACGAACTCCCCGCCGACAGCGATCGCGCCCAGTTCCGGATTGGCCGCCAGCGAGTGCACGCCCACCGACGAGTCGGCCTGTGGCGCCCACTCCCGCAGAACTCCGGAAGTGCTGTACGACGCGAGCTTCCGCCGCGTGGTGGACCCGTCGAGGCAGTCGCCGTTGCCGCGGGTGACACGTGCGCTGTGACAGATCTTGTTGAAGTGGCCACCGGCGTACACGGTCCTGCCGAGCACAGCGACCGCCTGCATGTCCCCGTTCGCGGTGGCAACCCACCGGACCCTGCCCTTGCGGTCGTACGAGATCAGCCGGCCACCGTCACCGCCGGCCGCCACATACAGGCCCTCGGCGCCGAGCGCCATGTCACGTACCAGATCTTCGGCGGCGGGCCTGAATCCGGCACGGACAGCGCCCGTGTACGGGCTCAGCGCCGCCAGCATCTGGTGTTCCCGCGAGCCGTTCACTTCGGTGAAACCGCCGCCGACGTACACCTGACGGGTGTCGGCCACGATGCTGCGCACGCTTCCGTTGACCCTGGGACGCCAACCGAGCACCTCGCCGCCGTCCAAGGAAACGGCGCCGAGATTGTGCCGGCGCTGTCCCTCGATCTGGTCGAAGGCGCCACCGACGTAGAGCCGGCCGTGCCCCACGGCGAGCCGCAGCACACGACCGCTGACGGCGGGTGCGAACTCCGGATCGAGCTTGCCGGTCTTCAGGTCCAGCTTCGCCAGGCCGTGCCGGGGCTCGCCGTTGACGTGGCTGAAGTGTCCGCCGAGGTACGCGCTCCCCCCGGCCACCACCACGGTCTCCACGGCGCCATCGGCTCGTGGCGCCCAGCCGCGCAGCCTGCCGGTGGCGGCGTCGATGGCTGCGACCCGCTCCCGCCGCACTGTCCGGTCGCCGTCGCGAGCCGCCTGGAACCGGCCCACCACGTAGATCACATTTCTGTGGTACGCCACCCCGAGCACATGTGAGTCGAAGCCGACGCTGGGCGCGGGCCGGTCAGAGACCTTTCCGGAACCTTGCGGAGCGCCGGTCGGGTACGGAGGCGCAGGCTCCACTCCGGGCGCGGCGTGGTCAGGAGGCTCGGGCGGCTCCGGTGACGGCCCGAACGGTGTGGCGCCGGACAACGACAGGCCGACCAGCAGCACCAGTCCGAGCGCCACCGCGACGGTCGCCACCACCCCGCGTCGCGGCGCACCGCGGCGTCGGGGGTCCGGGGGACGGCGGGCAGCCACCATGGCTTTCGATTCCGGCATGGTGGCGCACTCACCTCAAGTCCGAAGGTCGTTATAGCCGGTTTATCTGAAAAATCACCCGGAACGATACGGTTGCCGCCCGGCCTTGCCCGCAAAGTCACGGCATGTGCCTCGCCCCAGGCGTCCCTCCGACGAGGTCTTAGGGTGTGTGCGTGCTGACCGTCTCCGTGATTGGCCTGGGCCTGATCGGCGGGTCGCTGCTGCAGGCCCTCGCGTACGCCGGCTATCAGGTGTCCGGGTACGACGCGAACCCGCAGACCCGGGCTGCCGCCCAAGCCGCCGGACGCGACGGCCACCGCTGGCGGATCGCCGGCTCCGTCAAGGAGGCGACCGCTGAGGCGGACGTGACGGTGCTCGCCGTGCCGCTGCCCGCCGTGGGTGACGTGCTCGACCAACTCGCCGCGGCGGGCCACACCGGTCTGCTGTCCGACGTGACCTCGGTGAAGGGTCCGGTGGACCAGCTCGTCCAGACCCGGCTGCCAGGGGCACGCCTGGTGGGTGGCCACCCCATGGCGGGCAAGGAAGTGTCGGGGTTCCACGCCAGTGATCCGTCGTTGTTCGCTGGCTGCGCCTGGGCGCTGTGCTTGGACCCCGCTGTGCGGATGGACGACTGGCTCACTCTCGCCGAGATCGCGACCCGGCTCCAGGCGCGGGTGACGCCGGTGACCGCGGCCGAGCACGACGCGGCGGTCGCCGTGGTGAGCCACCTACCGCATCTGACCGCCTCGGCGCTCGCCGCCGCGGCGGGCTCCGGGCTGGCGAGGACGCTGGCGGCCGGCTCGTACCGGGATGGCACCCGGGTCGCGGCCACCGGCCCGGACATGGTGGCGGCGATGTGCGGGGGCAACTCCACCGCGCTCGTAGCCGCCTTGGACGACCTGATCGAACGGCTCACGCAAGCCCGTGCCCAGCTCGATGACGACCGTCCGATAGCCGCGGTGCGGAACTGGCTGGGGCCGGGGCACGATGCCCGGCTGCGATGGCCGGCTCAGCCGGGGCCGATCGAGGAGATCAGGGCCACCCCGGAAGAGCTGCTGCGCCTGGGACGTAGCGGCGGCTGGGTGACCGAGGTGGCTGCCGATCGACGTACCGTGATGGGGGCCCGCCCGGCCTAGCCTCACCCGGCCTAGGCTCAGCCGCCCTACGGGTAAAAGCTGGGAGCGGTCTGGCGAATCATCGCGCTCGACGACGGCCGCTCCTGGACCGAGCGAACCACTTCGCGAACCATCGGCACCGTCGCGGGGTCGACCATCACCCGGGTCGCCAGCTCTTCCACCGGGACGGCGCCGCCATCGGCTCGTACCACCTGCAACTCGCCGGACCAGCCGCGACGCCAACGGGCCACGCCGCCATCCACGGCGGCCTGCGCGAACGCCACCGCCAGCAGCCGACGAGCCGTGGTCGGCTCCGGCGGCTCCAACCACGACACCAAATCGTCTCGCCGCCCCGCCTCGAGCAACGCGAGGACGGTGTCAATGTCAGCAGGCACGCCGGGGTGCGCCACCGCGGCGGCGGCCTGGTAAAGCTGCGCCACCTCGTCCCGGAGCGGCTGGCTGGCGGTGATCGCGAGGAATTCCTCCCAGGGCACCCGCCGCACCTGAGCGCCGAGCAGCTCGGTCTCCACCTGCCGAGCCGCGCTCACCAACTTGAGTGGCAGCTCCGCCGCCTCGTCTATTGACCGCGGCTCGATCAGCATGTCGATGTGGAGCATCCGCTCCGGCCACGAGGGGTGGGCGTCCCAGGGCGGACGTGGGCAGTCGGGCGCCGCCACGCGCAACGGCTCAAGATCTTCGCGCCAGCGTTCCCGGGCCTGGTTGAAGCCGTGACTCAGGCTGAGCGGCGCATACCCATCTTTGGCCGCTGGGCGGATCACCTCAGTCAGGTAGCGATCCCATGCCCGGGTCAGCGCCGGAAGCTCCCGCAGCGCCGCCACCAGGTCAGCCTTGCCGCTGACCAGCACCGCAGCGCGATCAGCGCGGAACTCCTGCTCCCGGCTCACCGGGGCTTCGATCCCCAGAATCAAGCGTGCCCAGGCCATGAACAGCACGCCGGCGGCACGCGGCCGCCGCTCCAGGAGCGAACCCAACGTGGAACGAATTCGACGGCACACCGCCGGGAGCTGACCCTCACCTCGGTAGTCATGCGCCAGCTCATGGGCAAGCAGCGCGCGCAGTTGCCGCGGCGGAAGTCCAGCCAGCAGCGGCAACCCGAGATAGAGCTGGCTGGGACCGGCCCGCAGGCCCCACCGCCGGCCTTGCTCCCACACTTCCACCCGCGGGTCGACGCCCAGCCGGATCTCCTCCGGGACGGGCACGTCCAGCCGTCCACACAGCACGCGCACTTCGCGCCACAACACCGAGTCGGCCGCGGGGTCCACCACCGTGCCGTCGAGGGTGCGGTGCACGCACCCGCGTAGCGCTCGGCCTGCTCGTGCCATCAACGTGACCATGAGGACGGCGCCGCCGGTGACCACCGTGGCAAGGATGCCCGGGGAGACCCACCACGCCATGCAGGCGCCGACCATCAGGATTGCGACAGTGCACGCGCGGCCTACCCGATAGCCGCCGAGCAGCGCCACAACCAGCGCCGCGCGGATCGTGGTCAACGCCCGGTCCTCCCCAAGCCAACACCTGATTGTCGTCCCGCCAGCTGACCATTGTGCGGTGTTGGGCCGTCAGCTCGTGATAGGCGGGCAAAACGCCCGGACGGACAATATCCAGAACTTTCAAACGGGGGCAATGCCCTCCCCATTGCGGTCAGGTCAACGGGCGCCCAAGAGCGCGGGGCGGCAGCAGCGCGTCACCCCATCTGGAAAACCACCCCGAGGAGCAGTGACGGACTCGCGTAGTGTCGCCTCCGTGAGACCGATTGATCAGATCGCGGACCGTTACGTCGACCAGTTCGCCGCGCTGCATCCGATTGCGGCGACGTTCGCTGGGGTGGCCGGCCACGACGACACGATGACTGACTTCACCCCCGCCGGCTTCGCCGCGCGGATGAACCTCGACCGCGCCACCCTGGAAGCGCTACGGAGCGCCGAGCCGGTCGACGAACGCGAACAGGCCGCCCGCGAGGCGATGATCGAGCGACTCGAGCTGCAACAGCAGCGGTACGACGCCGGCCACGTCACCAGCGCCCTGAACGTGATCGATTCGCCGCTGCAAGACATCCAGATGGTGTTCGATCTGATGCCGACCGCCGGCGACGACGCGATCCGCAACGTGGCCGCCCGGCTCTCCCAGACGCCTCAGGCGCTCGCGGGATACCGCGAGACGCTCCGGGAGGCAGCCGCCGACGGTCGGGTGTCGGCCCGCAGGCAGGTGCTGGCGTGCGCCAAGACCGCACAGGACTGGGCTGACCGGCGCCGGGACAACCTGTGGGGCAAGCTGATCGCCGGGCTGCCGGCTGAGGGCGCGCTGCGGGCTGAGCTGGAGCGGCACGCCGCGGCCGCGGCCGAGGCGACCGCCGACTTCGGCCGCTTCCTGACTGATGAGCTGTTGCCCAAGGCGCCGGCTCCGGACGCGTGCGGCCGGGAACGGTACGCCTTGGAGTCCCGTGCCTTCCTGGGCGCCGAAGTGGACCTGGAGGAGACGTACGCCTGGGGCTGGGAGGAGTTGGCCGCGATCGAGGCGGAGATGCGCCAGGTGGCGGAGCGGATCGTCCCGGGCGGGTCGACCGATGACGCGATCGCGGCGCTCAACGCTGATCCACACCGGCGGATCATCGGCAAGGAACCCTTCCAACGCTGGATGCAGGACCTCGCGGACCGGGCGATCGACGAGCTGCACGGCCGGCACTTCGACATTCCTGAGCTGCTACGCCGGATCGAATGCCGGATCGCGCCCACCAGCACCGGCGGGATCTACTACACCGGCCCCAGCGAGGACTTCAGCCGGACGGGACGGATGTGGTGGTCGGTGCCGTCGGGGGTGGATGATTTCGGCACCTGGCAGCAGACCACAACGGTGTACCACGAAGGCGTGCCCGGGCATCATCTGCAGATCGGGCAGACGGCGTACCGGCGTGAGCTGTTGAACCGGTGGCAGCGTCAGCTCTGCTGGGTCTCCGGCCACGGCGAGGGCTGGGCGCTGTACGCCGAGCGCCTGATGGCCGACCTGGGCTATCTGGATGATCCCGGCGATCGGATGGGCATGCTCTGCGCACAGGGGTTCCGCGCCACCCGAGTGATCATCGACATCGGGATGCACCTGGAGCTGCCGATCCCCAAGGGCGCCGGGTTCCACGAGGGTGAAGTCTGGACCCCGGAGTTGGGTTGGGAGTTCCTGTTGGCGCACGGCCGGATGCCGACCGAGGAGATGCGCTTCGAGCTGGATCGCTACCTGGGGTGGCCGGGGCAGGCGCCGTCGTACAAGGTCGGGGAACGGATCTGGCTGCAGGCTCGGGCTGACGCGGAACGTCGGGCGGGGGCGGGCTTCAACCTCAAGGAGTTTCACCGGGCAGCGCTGGACCTAGGGTCCATCGGCCTGGATCCGCTGCGGCGAGCCCTCGAACGGCTCTGAGCTCGTCACTGCGGCGAGTCCTCGAACGCCCCTGAACTACTGGTCCTCCTCGACTTCCACGGTGGCGCGTCCGGAGTCGAGGTACCCGTGCACGGTCGAGACGTGATCGTCGATCTGGAACTCCACCACCACCCAGTCGTGGTCGTACCGGTACGTGACCAGTCCCCACCCCGGCTCCGGCGCCGAGCAGCAGCCAAGCTGCCAGCATCCCTCCCACGGCACGTCGCACATGGACATTCTGCCCGAGGCGCTAGTTTGCTAGATATGGGAAAAGTCCTACTAATCGAGGACGACACCGACATCAGAATTGCCTTGGTACGCGCACTGAGCGGACGCGGGCATGTGGTGCGCTCGCATGGCGAGGCGATGTCGGGAATCCGAGAAGTGACCGAATGGCCGCCTGACGTCGTGGTGCTCGACCTCGGGCTTCCCGATCTCCATGGCAGCACCGCGTTACGGATGATCCGTTCGGTCTCCTCAGTGCCGGTGATCATCGCCACCG
>JBOGDL010000307.1:0-6532 GCA_050701815.1 Micromonosporaceae bacterium
CGTTGCTCATCTTCCGGCATCCAATCTCGCTGCGTCGCCGGTGGCAGGCGATGCAGCCGGTGGCGGTTCCCGCGGTGGTGGCGATCGGGGTGGGCGCCGCGATCGCCCTGGCAGGCCTCTTCTGGCACGACCGACACCGCCGCCGCAGCGCCAGAGCTGAACTGAGATCGAAGCATTTTCACAACTCCGGGGGCATTTCGGCGGGCGAGGCGACAGCGCGACCCGAACCTCAGCCAGTGACCTGAAACCGCCTTGGGCCTGAGCGCGTACGTGCCACCAGGGCCGCGCCAGGACGAGCGGCGTCCGCGGCTCGACGGGACCCGGCAACTGGCACAGATCCACATCTCTGAAAGGCTGGCGATCTCGATGCGTGCGGCGTAGAAAAGGTGGTGCGGACCTAACACGGCGAGTGGGCTACGCCTCCTCTCTGTTGGCTCCGTGCACATCCGCCAGGCACCCACGCGCGACCAGCCGCGGGAGGCATGTCGGGTCGGGACCAGGTCGTGATTCGCGACGTGGCCGCCGCCTCGACGGAAAAGTTGCACGCATGGTAACCAGGTGGGATGTGCGGTGACGGCGTCTCCCTTTGGGTGAGGCGCCGTCCGCATGTGTGAGGCCCGTCAAGGCCGCCCGGTTGATCACGGCCCACGCGATCGCGCTCCGATGCACCGCCGGCGCCGCACCGCCGCGGCAGGCCACGTGATCACCCCGCGCCCGAGCCGCCGCCGCCCCGTCCCATGGCCGAGGTCGAGCCACTCTGGTGAAGGCCACACGCCTTAGGCGAGGGTCGAATCAGCGGTCCGCCCGCATCGACTCGACCCTGTTCGTGCTCATTCATCTAGGCTGTCGGCGACCCCGCAACCCCTGGTAGTCCCGATGGAGTAGTCATGCCCCGGGCCCGACGCCTACCTCGCACGCGGCGCGCTGTTTTTTCGCGTCGAAGCGCGTCCAGAGTCTCCGACGTGAGCCGAAAGGCGGCCCTGTGCGTCCTCACGCTCACGATGAGTTTCACAGTCGCCGGCTGCGCGGAGGACCTGCAGTTCCATGACAACAACGTGATCAATGCCGAGTCTTTCCTGCATCAGGCAGACCAGGCGTTCCTCGCTGCTGTCGAGAAGAAGCCAGTGACGCTGAGTGATCAAGCACGTTGCTATTTCGCAGTGAACGAGGAGCAGATCCAACCCACTGTCTACTGTGGCGGCGCCCGGACGTACGGGAGCGAGGCCGACCAGGTGTGGTGGCGGGTGAGCTTCACGCCTCAGGCCCGCGGTGAGGAAGTACGGCTCACCGAGCCGACCCTCGAGGATGGCGCCCCCACCGCCCGCCCCAAGGGGCCCGAGCTGATTCGCCCGAATGGGGACAGACCAAGCGACGAATCCGAGCAACTGGCGGCCCCCGAGCCGGAAGCTGGCGAGCCCGGAATGATCATCGCGGACGGGGAAGGCGTCGACATCCCGGCCCCGGAGACTCCCGGCGATGAGGGGGTGCTGCGCGGGCCCACGTACCAGATAGAGGTCTCGGAAGCCGGACGCGCTGATGCGGTGAGCCGACCCGAAGGCCCGGTCGGGCCGGCGTCTGGAGAGACGCTGTTCGCCGCACAGCTCACCCTGAAGCAGGGAGTGACGCCACCGGACCAGAAGCCGCTCGACGCCCAGCCCGAGCGCGATGCGGCGCCCGACAGCCGCATCCACGAGACCAAGTACGCCCTGGTGTCCGGCGGCCACCGCAGCAACGTGACCGACGATTTGATCAACCGGGATGAGGTTGTGGTCGCGGTCTCCGCCCCGGAACACGCGAGTCCACGTCTCGAAGTCACGGTGGATGGCAAGACCCAGAAGCTGGCGCTGACAGACGGCCAGCGCGTTGCCACGAACAACAAGAGGCACGCGGCCTACTACCGAGACAAAACCTCCGACAAGATCGGCAAGCGCTTGTCTCAGCAGCAGCAGCAGGTCGGCGAGTTCGAGTTCACGTACTCGGTGAAGTACACGAAAGCCACGCTCACGCCGTACAGCGCCAAGTACGGCTGGGCGCCCAAGGGCAAGGCCTGGCTGATGATCGCGTACCGGAACCGCGAACTGGGGGAGGAGAATTCACAGCAGTTCGACAGCACACAGGACATTGCGGAGTCGTACGCGTTGCGGGCGCCCGATGAGCCCGACGATCCCGACAGCGACTCCCCCAGCCCCAGCCCGAGTCCGAGCGCAGACCCCGACGAAAGCCCCGAGGAGGGCTCCGAGGACATGCTCCGGCAGCCGCTGCGAGGTGACGTCGGCGACAAGCGGGGAGTGGTGATCTTCGAGGTGCCCGACTCCTTCACCTCGGGTGAGTTCATCAGCTCGCCCACGTTCTCGTTCACCTCGTCGCAGGCGGCCCCTGACACCGGGACGGTGCGGCTACCCACCCAGACGTACACCGTTCATGTGGGCGCGTGACAACCCCAAGTAGCCTCCGCACCACACCCACCCAACGTATCCTCAAGTCTATTAACCTCTTCGACACTCCTCCGTCCGACCACTTGGGCGGGCCGCAGCCAGGGCAACCCGACGAGTCGTACGACGTGGGGGCGCCGCAGCCCGGCCAGCCTGATCACACCGATGCCGGGCGCCACCAACCGAGCCACCCGACCCAGGCCCAACCCGCGGCCCCTGCCCCAGCGACTCAGGCGTATCCGGTGGTGGGACACACCGGAGGGCCAATCGGATCGCCAGCGGCGGCGCCGGGGCAACCCGGAGCCGGACAACCCGGGCACGGGCCGATGGCTGGGCAGCACGGACCGACTGGGCGGCCCGGCGCGATGGGCGGGCAACCGGCCGGCGCCTCGACCCGTAGCTCCACGTACGGCCGCGGCGCCAGGTCCCAGCACTGGCCGCCGTTTTCCCTGGGCGAAGCGCTGGTCGCCGGCGGCGCTGCGCTGATCTTCCTGTTCTCCTTCGCTCCGTTCGTCACCTACATCAACCCCGAGATGATCGCCGGCCTACAGGAGGAGAACCTTCCCACCTGGTTCTCCGCTTGGGGCCTGGAGACTTTCATGGCCCCGCTGAGCTGGTGGGTGGTGATCGCCGCGTTGGGAATGGGCGCGCTGCTCGGGCTGCGGTTTGTGGTGGCGAAAGACCGCGAGTTCGTGGGCTTCCGGCTCAGCCAGCTGCAGGTGGGGCTGTCATTCTTCGCGGTGCTGGTGCTGTTGGGGTACGCGCTGTCAGCCAAGACCCTGGTGTTCGGGTCGGAGTTTCAAGAAGAGGTCATCGACATCTTCGACAACCAGGGGATGGGCGCCGACCTCGCGTTCGGCTGGGGCGGCGTGTTGATGCTGCTCGGCGCTCTGGTGGCCGGGGTTGGCGCGGTGCTCGACCATCTGAATGTCGGTCCGACCGTGTGGCCTCCGCAGCCGAAGCCGGCGCCGCCGTACCCGGGCGCCGCTCCCCAGGGGTACGGGCATCCGCAAGCGGGCTACCCGCCGCCCGCTCCCGGGCAGCCCCACGGCTACCAACCCGGCTACCAGCAACCAGCGGCGTCTGCGTACCAGCCCCCGGCCTACCACCAGCCCACTCAGGTGTACCCGCAGGCAGCCGGCCCCGCGCAGTCGCAGCCAGAGAACCCGGCGCCGCCCGAGTCCCGTCAGGGTTGAGGCGGGACGCCATCCGGGATCGCGGGGTGGATGCCCCGGCCGCAGGATCGAGGGCGGGACGTCATGCCCGGGTTCGGCTGCTGTGCCCGGGGGCGGCGACCGAACGGAGCCTTAGCCTGCCGAAATCCGGCCGGCCAGCGCGACAGTTTCGGCCGCGCCCAGGCTGATCGCGGTGGCGCAGTGTCGAAGCCAGGACCGCAGACCGTCGCTGGTGCCGGTGGCGTACGCGCCCGCGGCGCCGGTGTACTCCGGGAGCCTTGCGAGGTGCCCGGCCTCAGGCACTGCCAAAGCCCGTGGATCGAAGCCTCGCTGCACCAGCGTGAGCCGCGCCGCGGCACGCGCGACCACGCCGTTTCCCTGGCCGAATGGACGCAACGCGAGCAGCTCCCCATGAACCACGGCCGCCAGCAGCAACGCCGGCGCCTCGCTGCCTCCCGCGACAAGCGCGGCGAGCCGGTTCAGACGGTCCGACACCTCAGCAGGTGGCAGCGGCGACTCCCCCGGGCGGCCCAACGCCTCCGCTGCGGCCAGACCCCGGGCGGCCAACACATGCAGCCTGGCGAGCACCTGCAACGGCGCCCGCCCCCACGCGTCAGCCAGCTGCGGGGCCGCCTCGGTGACACGCAACGCTCCCTGCACCACCGGGTCCGTCACGACGCCCGACTGGATCTCCTCCATCGGGTAGTCATGCCCCTCGATCGCGGCGGAAGCTTGCGCGGCCCGCAGCGCGGCCAACCCCGCCAGCTGACCCCCGTGGCGGCGCAGCGCCTGGTGCCGCAGCGCGGTGTCGACCGTGGCTCGAGCCTGCGCGAACACGTCAGCCACATCGGCCAGGTCGAGCAGCGGAGCGAGCGGATCGGAAGCGGGCAGAGTCACAGCACATCACGCTACCCCTGCCCGGTTCAGGCGCCGTTCGGCATAGATCACCGCGGGCGCGGCGCGTAGTCCGAAGCCGATCACGCCGGCGCCCATCGGCGCGCCCCGCTCGCCGCCTACCCTCGGCCGTTCGCCGCGATCTTGACTGCTTGGGCGGGATCAGGTGTCGCACGCCGGCTCGACCCGCACTAGGGTCTCTCATGTCGATCACCCGTCGGCATCGCACCTCGCCTGGCGTGCTGCGCGCCAGTTCGAATCCCGCTCGACCATGATCGACAGGAAAGACCCTGAATTGCAGGGCGTAGCCGTTGTAAGGGCAGGATTTCAGACGAGGAGCGCCGACCCAATGACCGATAGCAAGAGCACCCAGGCGTCAGCGCAGGGCCCTGCGCTTGAGAATCTGCTGTCTGAAAACCGCCGATTCGACCCTCCTGCCGACCTCGCCGCCAACGCCAACGTGAAGGCGGACGCGTACCAGGAGGCGGACGCGGATCGGCTCGCGTTCTGGGAGCGGCAGGCCCGACGCTTGGACTGGGCACAGCCCTGGGACCAGGCGCTCGACTGGAGCAACCCGCCATTCGCGAAGTGGTTCGTCGGCGGCAAGCTGAACGCGGCGTACAACTGTGTGGATCGGCACGTGGACGCCGGCAATGGCGACAAGGTCGCATTCCACTGGGAGGGCGAGCCCGGCGACGCCCGCACCATCACGTACGCGGACCTCAAAGACATGGTGTGCAAGGCGGCGAACGCGCTGAGCGACCTCGGCGTGATCGCGGGCGACCGGGTTGCCATCTACATGCCGATGATTCCCGAGACGGTGGCCGCGATGCTCGCCTGCGCCCGGATCGGGGCGCCCCACACGGTGGTGTTCGGCGGCTTCTCCGCGGCGGCGCTGCGGGACCGGATCATCGACTGCGACGCCCGTCTGGTGATCACCAGCGACGGCCAGAACCGTAAGGGCACGCAGGCGGCGCTCAAGCCCGCGGTGGACGACGCCGTGGCCGAGTGCCCGAACGTGCGTAACGTGCTGGTGGTCAAGCGCACCGGTCAGGACGTGGCCTGGACCGACGGCCGTGACCTGTGGTGGCACGACGTGGTGGAGCCGGCGAGCACCGAGCACACGCCGGAGGCGTTCGACGCCGAGCACCCCCTGTACGTGATGTACACGTCCGGCACCACCGGCAAGCCGAAGGGGATCCTGCACACCACCGGCGGCTATCTGGCCCAGGTGGCGTACACGCATCACGCGGTTTTCGACGTGAAACCGGAGACCGACGTCTACTGGACCGCCGCCGACATCGGCTGGGTCACCGGCCACAGCTACATCGTGTACGGGCCGCTCGCCAACGGCGTCACCAGCGTGATGTACGAGGGCACCCCCGACACCCCGCACCAGGGCCGCTGGTGGGAGATCGTCGCCAAGTACGGCGTCACCATCCTCTACACCGCGCCGACCGCGATCCGCACCTTCATGAAGTGGGGCGAGCAGATCCCGGCCGAGCATGACATGTCGACGCTGCGGCTGATCGGGTCCGTGGGCGAGCCGATCAACCCTGAGGCGTACATCTGGTACCGCACCCACATCGGCGGTGACCGCTGCCCCGTGGTCGACACCTGGTGGCAGACCGAGACCGGCGCCATCATGATCAGCCCGCTCCCCGGTGTCACCAGCGGCAAGCCGGGCGCCGCGATGACGCCGATGCCCGGGGTCAGCGCCGAGGTGGTGGATGACGCCGGCAACGCGGTCGGGAACGGTGAGGGCGGCTACCTGGTGCTGACCGAGCCGTGGCCGGGGATGCTGCGCACGCTATGGGGCGACGACGAGCGGTTCATTGACACGTACTGGTCTCGGTTCAAGGGTGTGTACTTCGCCGGGGACGGCGCCAAGAAGGACGCCGACGGCGACATCTGGCTGCTCGGCCGGGTGGACGACGTGATGAACGTGTCCGGTCACCGGCTCTCCACCACCGAGATCGAGAGCGCGTTGGTGAGCCACCCGAAGGTGGCTGAGGCGGCGGTGGTGGGCGC
>JBOGDL010000308.1:0-13861 GCA_050701815.1 Micromonosporaceae bacterium
AGGCGTTTCCGGAGGCGCAGTCGATCCCCGAAGCCGGCTACGACGTGACGTTGCCGGCCGCGTACTACGTGATCGCGCCGAACGACATGCCGGGCAAGGTGCTTGAAAAGCTCACCAGCGCCGCTAAGAAGGCAGTCGCCACATCCGAGTTCAAGAGCTTCCAGGAGAAGAACGGCTACATCAGCGACCCCATCACCGGGGACGCGATCAGGCAGGAGCTGCAGGGCTACCACAAGTCGTACCAGGAATTGAATGAGTTCCTCGGCAAGTGAGCCCGGCCGGCTGGACGGCGTGCGCAAGGGGCGTGTCGCGACCGGCGTGATCGGCGTGCTGGCTGGCGTCGGCTACACCGCCATGGCCACCGACCTGCCGTTCGGCGACATGCAGCAGCCCGGCGCTGCGGTGTTCCCGGTGGCGGTGGGTGTCGGGTGTGTGCTGATCTCGCTCGTGACCTGCGCGGAGGCCTACTTCTCCGGGGCGGCCAAGGGTGAGTTCACACTGCCGCCCCCGGCTGCCCGCCGCGCCTTCTGGGGATTCCTGGCCGCGGTCGTCGCGTACGTCCTTACCGTGCCGTTCCTGGGCCAGTATCTGGCTGCGACGCTGTTCGTGGTCGCGGGCATCAAGGTGCTCGGGGCCTCCCTGCGCACCGCGATCCTGTACGGCGTCGCGCTCGGGTTGGGCCTGTCCTTCGCCTTCATCGAGCTGCTGGGCGTGCGCATGCCGCCCGGCATCGTGACGCCGTAGGGGGTCATGATGGAGGCGTTCGAGGGCCTGGCGTACGGGATGAGTCTCGTCTTCACCCCGGAGTTACTGCTCGCCGCCCTGGTGGGAGCGCTGGCCGGCAGCGCGATTGGAGTGCTCCCCGGGCTGGGTCCGGTCGCGGGCGCCGCGTTGCTGCTGCCGCTCACCTTCTCGCTGTCCCCCGGGGCCGGGGTGATCATGATCGTGGCGGTGTACGCCGGGGCCATGTACGGCGGGTCAACCACGGCCGTGCTGATGAATATGCCCGGCGAGTCGGCGTCCGTGGTGACCACCATCGACGGGTACGAGATGACCCGGCAGGGCAGATCCGGCGCCGCGTTGAGCATCATGGCCGTCGGGTCGTTCGTCGCCGGCACGATCGGCATCGTCCTGGTGACGGCGGCCTCGCCGTTCCTGGCGAAGGTGGGACTGTGGTTCGGGCCCGCCGAGTACCTCGCGCTGACCGCCGGAGGGCTGCTCGCGCTGGCGCGAGTCTCCGGCGGCAGCCCCGCCAGCGGACTGTTCCCGATGATCATCGGCGTGATGCTGGCGACCGTCGGCCAGGAAGCGGTCACCGGCACGTACCGTTACACGTTCGGGATCCAGGAGCTCGGGATCGGGATCTCACTGGCGCCGGTCGCGATCGGACTGTTCGGGCTGGCCGAACTGATGCTGCTGGTGGAAAGCCCGACGGAGTCGCGACGGGTGCTGCGCCCCCGTTTCAGGGAGCTGTTTCCGACCCGGCAGGACTGGCGCCGCGCCTGGGCCCCGTGGGGTCGCGGCTCAGTGGTGGGTTTCCTGTTCGGGCTGGTCCCGGGACCGTCAGCCACCCTGTCCAGCTTCGTCGCGTACCGGCTGGAAAAAGGGGTGTCCAAGCACCGGGACCAGCTCGGCAAAGGCGCCGTGGAGGGCGTGGCGGGCCCGGAAGCCGCCAACAACGCGGCGGCGATCGGCAGCGTGGTGCCGCTGTTGTCGCTGGGGCTGCCGTTCTCGGCCACGCTGGCGTTGGCGATCTCGGCGCTGATGGCGCAAGGAGTGGAACCCGGCCCGTTGCTGATCTCCGACCACCCGGACATCTTCTGGGCCGTGGTGGCGTCGCTGTACGTCGCCAACGTGATGTTGCTGGTGCTGAACCTGCCGCTGGTCGGCGTGTGGGTGAGCCTGCTGCGAGTCCCGCGGAGCATCCTGCTGCCGACCATCGTGGTGGTCGCGTTGATCGGCGCGTACAGCCTGCACAACTCGATGCTGGACGTGGTGCTCCTGCTGATCATGGGCGTGGTCGGGTACGTGCTGCGCAAGCTCGAATTCAACCTGGTGTCCTTCGTGGTGGGTCTGGTGCTCGGTCCGCTGATCGAGAAGCACTTTCGGGAGGGGCTCTTCCTGAGCGGGGGAGACCTGGGCTATTTCGTCAGCACCCCCCTCGCCGCGTCGATCTGGGCTCTGGCGCTGGTCGTGATGTTCGCCGGGACCATCGGGCGGCTGCTGCGCCGTCGGGTGGACCCCACCGGCCCCAACGGCGCCGGGCCAGATCGCGTCGGTCTGGACGGTAGCGGTGACCGGCACGCCCAGCAGAACTCGGCCCGGGGTGATGGCGCATGACGGCAGAGCTCGCGAACCCAGCACGCCGCCGGATTCCTTGTCGTCGGCGCGTCCGACGCGGCGCGGGAAATCGCCGCAGTCGGGAGCGGCCCTGCGGCGGGGGGGTCCCATGCGGTTGGGAATGACATTGCCGACGCCTGACCCGTCCGGCGAATCGCACCTCCCTGCCAGCTTCGCGGAGGGCGCCCGCCGTATCGAGGACGCTGGTTTCCACGGCGCCTGGGTGTTCGACGCCGTGAACCGGGGCTTCACCTTGCCGGATCCGCTGCTGGCCCTTGCGGCAGCCGCTGCCGCAACCCAGCACATGGAGCTGGGCACAGGCGTCCTGCAACTGGGCATCCGACATCCGGTGGAGGTCGCTCACCGCGTGATGTCAGCGCACCTGGCCTGCGGTGACCGGCTGACGCTGGGCGTCGGCGCTGGGTCCACCGCCGCTGACTTCCACGCCTTTGGCCGCCCTTACCAGGACCGGTTCGCGCGCTTCCCCGACGATCTGGAGTTGATCCGGCGGCTGCTGCGGGGCGAACCGGCAGGCGATGTGGACCTGACCCCTTGGCCCAGCACCATCGGCGGCCCCCGGATTCTGATCGGCACCTGGTCCGGCAGCGGCTGGATCCCGCGTGCCGCGCGGGATTTCGATGGCTGGATCGCATCAGGCGCCAAGGGCGGCCGGCTCGCGGAGGGGATCCGGCGCTTCCGGGCAGCCGGCGGACGGCGTGCCGTGGTGACCAACATCCACGTCGAGCTGGACGGGCCGGAGGAGCCGCTGCAGCAGGGCGGGCTGTTCTCGCTGCGGTGCGGCCCGGCAGAGGCGCAGCGTCGATTGAAGTGGCTCGAGTCCCTGGGATTTGACGACGCGATCGTGCGCACCGCCGACCACCGACCGTCGAATCTCCAGCTGATTCGAGAGCTGCTGCCATGACCCCCATTTCTCCGAGGTGCTGCCGGTGACCGTTGACATGACCATCCATGGGGCGGTCGCCGAGGTGGTGCTCAACCGCCCACACGCCCTTAACAGCATCGACCGACCGATGCGCGAGCAGCTCTGGGAGACCTGGGCCCGGATCCGGGAAGACGACAGGATTCGAGTGGCCGTGGTGACCGGCGCCGGTGAGCGCTCGTTCTGCGTCGGCTCCGACTTGAAGAAGACCCCGCCGCCGAAGGAGTCGTACGCCGAGCTGACCTTCGGGCGTGCCGCCTCGGAGCACCTGCTGCGCGGACTGGACACCGACAAGCCGCTGATCTGCGCGATCAACGGCTACGCCGTCGGCGGCGGGCTGGAGTTGGCACTCGCCTGCGACGTGCGCATCGCGGCGGAGAACGCGGAGTTCGGGCTCGCCGAGGTGCGCGTCGGCAGCATCCCGGGCGCCGGCGGCACCCAGCGTCTGCCGCGTGTGATCGGCCAGTCAGCGGCGATGCAGATGCTGCTCACCGGCGACCGGATCGACGCAACTGAGGCGCACCGGGTGGGTCTGGTCAGCGAAGTGCATCCCGCAAAAAAGCTGCTGCCCCGGGCGCGTGAGATCGCGCAACGCATCGCGCAGAACGCGCCGTTGGCGGTACGCGCGGTGAAGCGGCTGGTGCGGCAAGGGCTGGAGCTGCCGCTGTCCGCGGGAGTCGAGGCGGAGAGCTACGTCTGGGGCCTGTTGCGCGACACCGAGGACCGGATTGAGGGCCGCACAGCATTCCAGGAAAAGCGAGATCCAGATTACAAGGGACGGTGATTCAACGTTGGCGACGCCGAACGGCTTGCTGAAAGACAGCGCCGCGATCATTGGCGTGGGAGCGACGCCGCAGGGCAAGCTTCCCGGGTCGACGTCTTTGACGCTCGCGGTGGACGCGTTCAAGGCGGCGCTGGACGACTCGGGGCTGCGCAAGAGCGACATCGACGGCTTGCTCACCTTCCCCGGCACCACCGCGCCGGAGGGCCCGCTCAACTATCTGCGCCTCGGTGAGACCCTCGGGATCGACCCCGCGTACACCGGCAGCATGAGCATGGGTGGCGGCACCGCCGGAGCGCTGGTGCAGCTCGCGGCGATGGCCGTGAGCACCGGCATGGCGACGAATGTGGCGTGCGTCTTCGGCGACGCCGCGAAGACCGGCGGGTCGCGCTTCAACCGGGCTTCCGGATGGGGTGACTCCTGGGGGATCTGGGGGATGACGGGCGCGGCCGCGAACAGCGCGATCTCCGCCAGCCGGCACATGGCGCGGCACGGCACCACCAGCGAACAGCTCGGCGAGGTGGCGGTCGCCTGTCGACACCACGCCTCCCTGAACCCGAACGCGGTGATGCGCGAGCCCATCACGGTGGCCGACCATCAGGCGTCCCGGTTCATCGTCGAGCCGCTGCACCTGCTCGACTGCTGTCTGATCAGCGACGGCGGAGTGTGCGTCATCGTCACCTCGGCCGAGCGCGCCCACAGCGGCAAGCAGTCGCCAGTGTGGCTGTCGGGCATGGGGCAGGCGTACACGACCAGGACCTTGGAACGTGAGGACTGGTGGTACGTGCCGCACCAGAAAGCGGCCCTGGACCGCGCGTACGCGATGGCGGGCGTCGGGCCAGCGGACATCGACGTGGCGCAGCTGTACGACAACTTCACCATCAGCGTCCTGCTGTGGCTTGAGCACGGCGGGTTCTGCGGAGAGGGGGAGGCGGGCGGGTTCGTCGAAGGCGGACGCATCCAACTCGGAGGTGAGCTCCCGGTCAACACCGCTGGCGGCAATCTCTCCGAGTCGTACATGGAGGGTTGGCTCCACATCGTGGAGGGGACCCGGCAGCTGCGCGGCGAATCCGGCCAGCGTCAGGTTCCGGACGCGGAGGTCTGCCTGGTCACCGGCCGAGGCATGACGCTCAACTGCTCCAACGCCATGATCCTCAGCAAGAACGGACTGTCGTGATGGGTGAGCACACCAAACCGTTGCCTGATGTGACCGACGAGACTCGACCATTCTGGGAGGGTCTGCGCCAGGGGAAGCTGCGGCTGCAGCGGTGCGACTCCTGCGGCCACATCCGCTACCCGATCAGCTTCGTGTGCCCGCAGTGCCTGCACACCGGGCATGAATGGCGCGACATGTCAGGTCGCGGGTCTGTCTTCTCGTACGTGGTGTTCCACCAGATCTACCACAAGGCGTACGCCGAGGACGTGCCGTACAACGTGGCGCTGATCCAGCTCGACGAGGGCCCGCGGATGTTCAGCAACGTGGTGGGCGCGGCCAACGACCAGGTCAGCGTGTGCGCCCGCGTGAAGGTCGTCTTCGACCCGGTCACCGACGAGATCACCCTGCCCCGGTTCGAGAAGGTCGACGATGACTAGCGGGCCCGCCGCCGAGAGCCCGCAACAGGCCCTGGAGGGCCTGCGGGTGCTGGACCTGTCGGGGCCCATGGGCAACTACTGCGGCAAGCTGTTCGCCGAGCTGGGCGCGGACGTGATCCTGGTGGAGCCACCCGACGGGACGGAGCTACGCCACGAACCGCCCTTCGCCGGTGACATCGCCGGGCCGGAGCGCTCGCTGCCGTTCTACTACCACAACACCAGCAAACGCAGCGTCTGCCTGGACCTCGATCAGCCATCGGACCAGGGGGCCCTGCGCCGGCTCGCTGCCACCGCCAGCTTGATCATCGAGACGGACAAACCCGGCGCGATGGCGGCTCGGGGGTTGGGCTACGAAGATCTCAGGCAGCACAACCCGGCGTTGGTGATGACCAGCATCACCCCGTTCGGCCAGACCGGCCCGTACGCGCACTATCAGGCCAGCGACCTGGTCTGCCTGGCCCTCGGCGGGTTGCTGTGCCTCGGCGGGTACGCCGACGGCCCGCCGGTGCAGGCCGCCCAGCAGCAGGCGTACGCCGCCGGCAACCTGTACGGCGCGGTCGCGTCCATGCTCGCGATCACCGGCGCCGAGGCCAGCGGCCAGGGCCAACACGTCGACGTGTCGGTGCAGGAGTGCGTGGTGATGGCCTTGGAGAACGCCGCGCAATTTCAGGACCTCGAAGGGCGCACCAGACGCCGCACCGGCGGCCGGCAGATGCGGGCGGGCGCCGGGGTCTTCAGCTGCGCCGACGGCCACGTGTACATGCTCGCGGGCGGAATCGGCGGCAACCGGTTCTGGGCGAATCTGGTCGAGTGGCTCACCTCAGAGGGCGTGGCGCGGGCTGATCTGCTGCGCGGTCCAGAGTGGGCCGACCGCACGTACCTGGAGAGCGAGCCGGCGCACCAGCTGTTCGCCGACATCTTCCTGCCCTTCAGCGCGGGACGCTCCAAAGCCGACCTGCACCACGACGCGCAGCGGTGGCGGGTCCCGCTGTGCCCGGTGAACAGCCCCGCCGACATCATCCCGAGCCGGCAGCTGCGCGATCGGGGCTACTTCGTGGAGGCAGCCGGGCTGCGCCCGGACTCGGCCGCAGGTGAGGCGGCGGCGCTGATGCCGGGCGCGCCGTACCGGCTGTCGGAGACGCCGTGGCGGCTGCGATCGCAGGCCCCACGGCTGGGTGAGCACACCGACCAGGTGCTGCGCGAGCTCGACCAGACCGAGGTCAAGGAGGTCAGCTGATGAGTGACGCGCCGTTGCGGGGAATCCGGGTCGCAGATTTCTGTTGGGTCGGCGCCGGCTCGTACACCACGAAACTGTTAGCTGACCACGGCGCTGACGTGATCAAGGTCGAAAGCATCGCCAAGGTGGACGGGATTCGGTTGAGCCCACCCTTCAAAGACGGCATCCCCGGAGTGAACCGCAGCGGTTACTTCGCCGACCGCAACACCAGCAAACGCAGCCTGACGATCAATCTGAAGCAGCCAGAGGGCCAGGAGCTGGCCCGCCGCCTGGTCGCGGCCAGCGACGTGGTGGCGAACAACTTCACCCCTGGCACGATGGCGCGTTTCGGTTTGGGCTACGAGGACGTCCGGCAGATCAACCCCCGAGCCATCTACCTGGCGATGTCGATGCAGGGGGACAGCGGGCCCGAGCGTGACTCTCTCGGGTACGGGTTGACCATCAGCGCGTTGTGCGGGCTGCACCACCTCACCGGCCTGCCGGGGCGCGAGCCGGTGGGCACCGGCACCAACTACCCCGACCACATACCGAACCCGTGTCACGCGGCGTTCGCGGTGCTGGCAGCGTTGCGGCGGCGGCGGCGCACCGGCCAGGGCCAGCAAGTGGATCTGGCGCAGACCGAAGCCACGATCGCGGTGCTCGGTCCCGCGTTGATGGAGCACACCGTCAACGGGCGGGACCTGGGGCCGGGTGGCAACCAGCACCTCCGGCACGCGCCGCACGGGGTCTACCACTGCGCCGGGGACGACCGTTGGGTGGCGATCTCGGTCACGTCCGACGCCCAGTGGGCCGCGCTCTGCGGGGAACTGGCGCTCCCTGAGGAGGTGCTGCGCCCCGAGTGGAGCGCCGAGCCGGCGCGGCATCGGGACCGACACCTGATCGACCAACTGGTGCAGGACAGCGTCGCGGAGGTTGAGGCCCAGCAGCTCGCGGGCCGGCTGCAAACTTCGGGGGTGCCGGCTGCGCTGGTGCAGAACGCGCAGGACATCCTTGCCGACCCGCAGCTCAGGGCCAGGGGCCATTGGGTACGGCTGCGACATCCCGTGATCGGCGACTCGCTCTACAACGCGCCGCCGTTCAAGCTGACCCGAACCCCGGTCGCGCTCACCTCCGGCGCCCCGACGCTCGGTCAGCACACCCGTGAGGTGTGCCGCGAGGTGCTGCACCTCGACGAACCGGAGATCGATCGGCTGATCGAGGCGGGTGTGTTGGTGTGAGCGGCCAGGATCGCCCTGGACCGGTGTGCCGGCGAGCGTCCAAGGCAGGCCTGAGCGCCAGCGAGCGGATCGCGGAACACGTCTGCTCCGTGGACGCCGCAACCGTCTCCCCGTCCGCGACCCACCAGGTGGGACGCGCGTTCCTGGACACGTACGCGGTGTGCGTGGCGGCCTCCGGCGACCCACTGGTCGAGGTGCTGGACCGGTACCTGGCCGGACGAATCCCGTCCGGTGATCAAGGGCGCGGCACGCGTGTCGTCGACGAATCGCGCCAGCAATCCCTTGATCAACACCTGGCCGCGCTGTGGCGGCGCGGGTCGGCCACGCTGTGGCACGACGGCGCCGCCGCAGACGCCGAGACCGCCGCGTTCGCCAATGGCGCCCTGAGTCACGTGCTGGATTACGACGATGTGACCAGCCCGATGCGGGGCCACCCCAGCGTGGCGATGCTCCCGGCGCTGACGGCGCTCGCCGAGACCGTCGACGCGGACGGACGCAGGCTCAGCGCGGCGTACCAGACGGGTTTCGAGGTGATCTGCGCGATCTCCCGCGCGGTGGTGATCGAGCATTACCGGCGCGGCTGGCACGCCACCGCCACCATCGGCCTGATCGGCGCCACAGCGGCCGCCTGCCAGCTGCTCGGCCTGACCCGTGATCAGTTGGTCTCCGCGTTGGGCATCGCGGTCGCGCAGGCCGCCGGAACCCGGCAGAACTTCGGCAGCATGGCGAAGTCGCTGCAGGTCGGCGCGTGCGGGGCCGCGGCGGTGAGGTCGGCGCGGCTGGCGCAGGCAGGTCTCACCGGCTCGCCCCACGCCCTCGACGGCGACGACGGCGGCTTCCTCGCGCTCTACTGCGACCCCGACCAGGCAGCTGACCTGTCCTCGCAGCTGGACGGCCTCGGCGCCGGCACGCCCGAGCTGATGTCCAGCGGCATTGACGTGAAGAAGTATCCGCTGTGCTACGCCACCCACCGGGTGATCGACACCCTGCTTGACCTGCGGGACGAGCACCACCTGGAACTCGAGCACGTGCAACGGGTGCGGATCCGCGCCAACCGGGGCGCGTTCACACCGCTGCTGCAGCACCGCCCGCAGACCGGTCTGGAAGCCAAATTCAGCCTCGAGTACGCGGTCGCCGCCGCGCTGCACGACGGGTTCATGCGGTTGGGCAGTTTCCAGGACGCCGCCGTGACACGTCCGCAGATCCAGGAATTCTTCCCCCGAGTGGAAGCCTCCGACCGCGACGGGGCCGCGTTCCCAAGGTGGGTTGAGGTGTCGGTGCAGCTGCGCGACGGACGGACGTTGCAGCGGCGAACCGAGACGCTGCGGGGCAGCGCCGCGTCCCCGCTTGCCGACGCGCAGCTGATCGCCAAGGCAGCAGACTGCTTCTCTCACGGCGGCGTCGCGGGCTCGCCTGAAGCTTTCGCCGCGGTTGTCTTCGGCTGGGCCGACCAGCCGATCCGGCAGGTGCTGGCGCGGCAGCCTTCCCCGGGGCATGTGCCGGGCAGGCAGACCCCGGCAGCAGAGACGTCAGCGACGGAGGTGAACCGTGTTTGAATCCGAGATTCCGCCACAGCTTCTCGACCTGCGAGACCGCGCCCGTGACTTCGTGCGGGAAGAGCTCTGGCCGCTGGAGCCGGACGTGATCCGCGCCGAGGCGCTCGCGTCCCAGCATGAGGCGCCGTTCCAGGCCGAGCCGGGGCGCTCGTACCAGTCGGACCCGCTGGGCGATGTCCCGTACGACACGTGCCAGCGGCTGCTCGCCAGCGCCCGGGACCGCGGCCTGTGGGGGATCGACGTGCCCGAGCAGTTTGGGGGGCAGGGTCACGGTGTGCTGGCCAAAGTGCTCGTCACCGCGGAGATGGCCAAGACCATCGTCCCGTTCACGCTGCCCCCGGACTCCCCCAACCTGCACTGGTTGACAGCCGCCGCTGACGAGGAGCAGCGCGCCCGCTACCTGGAGCCGTACGCCCGCGGTTCGATCACCTCCGGGGTCGGGATCACCGAGCCCACCGCTGGATCGGACGTCTCGGGCATCCAGACCCGGGCGGAACGCCGGGACGGGCAGTGGGTCCTCAACGGGCACAAGAAGTGGATCGGTAAGGCTGACTGGGCGGACTTTCTGATCGTGGTCGCGGTGACCGACCCGCAGCGCAGGGCACGCGGCGGGATGACCGCGTTCCTGGTCGACCGCGACACCCCGGGGGTGGTGATCGAACGCCGGCTCCCCACGATCTCGAACTACCGGGTGTGTGAGCTGCGCTTCGAGGACGTGCGGCTGCCCGACAGCCAGGTGCTGGGGGAGGTGGGGGAGGCGTTCATTCCGTTGCAGAACCGGTTCTCCATCCGGCGCCTGGAGATCGCCGCACGCTGCGTCGGGGTGGTCGAACGGCTGCTGGACATGCTGATGCGGCACGCAAAGGAGCGGGTCACCTTCGGAGAGCCGTTGGCGTCGCGGCAGACCATCCAGAACTGGTTGGCCGATGGGGCGATGGGGTTGCACGCGTGCAAGCTGGTCAACTACGACGCGGCTCGCAAACTCGACGCGGGGCAGTCAGACGTGCGTCACGAGGCGTCAATGGCGAAGGTGCTCGGCACCGAGCTGGTGACCGAGGTGGCGGACCGGTGCCTGCAGGCGCACGGCGCACGCGGCCTGAGCAAGGAACTCCCGATCGAGTACTACTACCGGCTGGTGCGGGTGTGGCGGATCGTGGAAGGCGCCTCGGAGATCCACCGGTCCGCGATCGCGCGGCGGCTGCTGCGAGACGGCGTGCCGGCATGACCGGCAGGCTCACGCCCACCCGAAGGGCCACGAGTGAGGGTTGAGGCGACACTGCGTCACCTGCCGATGAGCGAGGTCCAGGCGGCGGCCTCGGCGCTGGAAGCCGCCGGCGTCCACGGGGTGTGCGACTCAGAGATCCGGCGAGACCCGCTGATGTCCATGACTCTCGCGGCCGCCGCGACCAGCACACTGGAGCTGGCCACGGCGGTGGTGATCGCGTTTCCCCGCAGCCCCATGGTGGCCGCGTACGCGGCGCGCAACTTGTGCGACTACTCCGCCGGACGGTTCCGGCTCGGCCTGGGAACCCAGGTGAAAGCGCACATCGAGCGTCGATTCGGCGCCGCATGGAGCTCACCGGGTCCGCAGCTTCGCGACTACCTGCTCGCGGTGCGCGCGATCTGGCGAACCTGGCGAACCGGCGACCGGTTGTGTCACCACGGCCGCTTCTACTCCTTCGACTTGATGACGCCCGAATTCGATCTTGGGCCTGGCGCTGCGGGAGTGCCCCGCCTCGACATCGCCGCGGTGAACCCGTACAACCTCGAGTTGGCGGGCGAGCTGTGCGACGGGGTGCGGCTGCACTCTTTCACCACCGCTTCGTACGTGCGGGAGGTGGTGTTGCCCAGGCTTCGTGCGGGGGCGGCGCGGGCTGGCCGCCCGCTGCGGGACCTGACGGTGATGGGCGGCGGATTCGTCGCCACCGGCGCCACCCCGGAAGAGGTGCGTGACGCCCGGGAGAAGGCCCGCGCCAGGGTGGCGTTCTACGGCTCCACTCGCGCCTATCGCCGGGTGCTGGAACACCACGGCTGGGAATCGCTCCACGACGAGCTCAGGAACTTGGTCCGTGCCGGACGTTGGGACGACTTGTCAGACGTGGTCCCGGACCAGGTGCTCGACGCGTTTTGCACCACCGCCCCCTACCCGGAGCTGGCGGCAGCTGTGCACGACCGCTGCGGCGGGTTGGTGGATCAAATCCAGCTGGCCTGCCCTCCCCCCACCTCAACCGGCTGGCCGGCGTTCACCGACGCCTGCGCCGACCTTGCCGCGTTGCCGGAACGCTCCCGGAGTGGTCAACCGTGACCGAAGGACGCTCGCCGGCGCTGCCCACGGCCGCGGCACGCGGCCGTGGGCTGACTACGCTCGGGAGCGCTGCCGGGGGAGCGCAGCCACGACTCGTGGGGCCCGACGTACGGACCGGAGAATCCGCATGACGCAAAGAGAACGCTCGCCGGACTACGTGCTCTCGTTGGAGCGGGGGTTGTCCGTGATCAAGGCGTTCACGCCACGGCACCCTGCGATGACCTTGACCCAGGTGGCGGAGCGCACCGGCTTGACTCGCCCGGCCGCGCGCCGGTTCCTGCTCACTTTGGAGAGCCTCGGGTACGTGCGCCAGGAGGGTCGGTTGTTCTCGCTGCGACCCCGGGTGCTCGAACTCGGGCACGCGTTCCTGGCGTCGGTGCATCCGTGGGACGCCGCGTTTCCGATCATGGAGAAGTTGAGCGACTCGGTCGAGGAGAACTGTCTGGCGGGTGTGCTCGATGAGACGGACGTGATCTGCGTGGCCCGTACCACCCGCCGGCTGGTGACCGTCGCGGTGTACGTGGGAGGCCGGGTTCCCGCGTTCGCGTCCTCGATGGGGCGGGCGATCCTGGCGAACCTGGGAGAAGAAGAGCTTGAGGGTTTCTTCGCCGCGGCGCGGTTGAAGCCCGTGACGAGCCACACCCTGACTGACATCTCGGTGCTCCGCGAGGAGTTGGCGAAGGTGCGGGAGCAGGGCTGGTCAATCGTGGAGCAGGAGCTTGAGGAAGGGCTGATGTCGGTCTCTGTGCCGGTGTACGGGGCGAGCCAGCGCGCCGTCGCGGCCCTGAATGTGTCCGCGCATGGAAATCGCCTGACCCGCCGGGACGTCGAGGAGCGGATCCTGCCACCGCTGCTGGAGTGCGGCCGCGAGGTCAGCCTGATCTTCGGATCTCGTCCGGACCCGCTGCGGGAGCCGGACCAGGACTAACTAGCCAGGGCAGAGCCGCTCTTCGGCAGCGCGCCCGGCGGGGTGGGGGAGATGGTCGCCGCGGCAGCGGCTCTGGAGGGCGATCCTGCGGCGGTCGCGGCCATGCACATGGTCAAAATCCTCGCGGTGTTGCTGCTGGTGCACGTGGTGGCCCGGCGATTGCCTGACGGGCGACAGATCTGTCACGACGATCTCAGTTCGCGGCAGTCGTCCGCTATACCTAGCTTCCTAGGACGACTTGAGCGTTGTGCCCTGCGACGCGCAGAGCACAGGAACCCGCGCGACGGGACAGAACCCGCTGCGCTACGCTGAACCGCGCGAACGTCGCGTTTTCACTCGACGTCAGCGGGACGTGGCGCAGCTTGGTAGCGCACTTGACTGGGGGTCAAGGGGTCGTGGGTTCGAATCCCGCCGTCCCGACCAGGAGATCGAGCCGCTGAGACAGGCGTAGACCTGCTCAGCGGCTTCCTTTTTTTCTCGCAACCGGGTTCTCGTCGCCTCACGGCGGGGGAGTCAGGCACGCCTTGCAGCGACCCGCCACTTGAGGAGCACCTGGCGGGTGCCGCGCTCGGTGATGTCGGGGCCCGGGGTCTACCGTGCCGGGGAGATGCGCGAGACCACTGCCACAGCCGCTTCGGGCGCCGCCCGAAGCTGGCGGGCACCCCCGACCGGGTCCTCCGACCGCGCCCCGACGTGAGGAAGAGACATGCTGACGATTGACCTCGACCCCGCTGTCCGTGAGGTGACACGGCTGCTGGACGGTGTGACCGACGACCACCTCGGCCTGCCCACACCGTGCCCGGATTACACCGTCGGCGCTTTGTTGGACCACATGATGAGCCTTACGGCGGCTTTCGCCTCGGCGGCCCGTAAATCGGCGCCTGATGCGGACGGCGGCGCGGAGTCGCCGCCGGGGGAGGCGACCGCCGCGCACCTCGACCCCGAATGGCGCACGGTGCTGCCG
>JBOGDL010000309.1:0-3529 GCA_050701815.1 Micromonosporaceae bacterium
TTCACTCAGCCCGGCTGGCACGACGATGAGTTCTCCCATGGCGCTGCCGAAGCGCGAGCGACTGCCGCTGGGGACCAGGTTGGCCGCCCTCCTCGCCGTGACATTGGCGCGGCTGCTCGCCCGGCAACCACCTCGCCGGATTCAATCGGTGCTGCTCCTCGTCCGCCGCGGCGCGCGACCGGCGACGGTCAGCCAGGCCAGCGCGGCCCGCAGCGCCGTCACCAAGGTCAGCGCGCTCTGCGCGGGGGAGGGGTGCCTGCAGCGCTCACTGGCCACCGCCCTGTTGTGCCGGATGCGCGGCGCCTGGCCGACATGGTGCACCGGCGTGCGCACGGCGCCGTTCACGGCGCACGCGTGGGTGGCCGCTGAAGGTGTGCCGGTTGATGAGCCGCACCCACCGGGCCACTTCCGTCCGATGATCACCGTCCCACCAGCATGAGCCTTCAGGGCAGTGGCGGGGCCGGGACTGGCTCGCGCGAGCCTGTGGCCTCGGGGGCTGCCTAAGGGGTGTCCTCATCGATGCGGGTCAGGGGCTCGGAGGCGTCCGGTGCGGAGGCATCCGCCCGCCGCAGGTTGCGGATGGCCGGCGTCGCCAGCAGCAGCGAGCACACGACCAGCAGCATCGCCGTGGAGAAGAGCAGCACCGTACGGGCGCCGATCTGCTCCCCGACCGGGCCGGCGAGTGCCCTGCCCACCGGGGCCATCGCAAGTGAGCCGGCCACGTCGTAGGCGTGCACCCGGCCGATCACCGACGGCGGGATGTGTGTCTGCACGCTGGTGTGGAACATGACAATCCAGAACGCTGCCGCGCCCCCGCCGATGGCGTAGCCAATCGCGATCGCCGGCGCCGGCAGGTCGAGCGCGACCGTGAGAGGGGAGCACGCCAGCCCCAGGAACGCGATCGCTCCGCCGCGTAACGGATGTCGGGGCCGTAGCCGGGTGGCCGCCAGCCCGCCGACCACACTTCCCAGCCCCAACGCCGACATGATCAGCCCGAATGCCGAGTCACCGTGCTGCGACGCGATCGTGCTGAATCCGAGGGTCTGGTTGGGGCCGTAAACAGTCAAGGCGCCGAGCATCCAGATCAGAATCACGCCCCACAACCAGGTACGTGACCGGAATTCGCGCCACCCCTCGACCAGGTCGCGGCGCAGCGACGATGGCGTCCGCGGCCGGGCGTGGGTGAGATGGCGCAGCCCCAGCAGGCAGATGCCGCTGATGCCGAACGTGGCGGCGTCCACCGCCAGGGCCCAGGCGGGCGACCACAGCGCGAGGATCACACCGCCGCCTGCCGGGCCTGCCACTGTCATCAGCGACTCGGCCACCCGCAGCGTGGCGTTGGCCTTCTGAACGTCCCGGGCGATCTGCGGGATGACGCTGGCGGTCCCGGGCTGGAACGCCGCCGAACCGAGGCCGATCAGCACCAACGCCAGCAGCACGTGCCACAGCGCGGGCTTGCCGACCAGGAAGGACGCGGCCAGCAGGCTCTGCAGCACCAGGCGGGCGGCGTCCGCGCCGACCATCAACCTGCGGGGGCCGAAGCGGTCCGCCAGCACCCCGCCGAACACCACGAAAACAGCGAATGGCGCGATGTGTGCGGCGAGGGCGTAGCCGACGCCGCTCATCCCGTACCCGGAATGCAGCATGGCGGCGGTGAGCGCCACCGGCAGCATCATGTCTCCGAACAGCGACGTGGTGCGCGCCGCGAAGAACAGCGTGAAGTCACGAGACCAGAGCTGGTCGCCGGGGGGTCGAAGCGGGCGCGCTGCGGGCACGGCGGCCATCCTCGCAGCGGTGCCCGGAGTCCTCAAAGGATTTGTCGCCAGGACCACGCATGAGGCCGGTTGGCCAGCGCGGGCGCGGGCGCTGGGGCGGGGCGGGCGCTGGGCGCTGTCAGCGCGTGGGGTACGTGGCGCCGGCGAAGTTGACCATGATCGAGTACACCGCGCTGGTGGCGGTGATGAACAGGATGTTGCGCTTCGCCCCTCCAAAGCACAGGTTGGAGCAGACCTGGGGGACCTTGAGCTTTCCCAGCAGCGTGCCGTCCGGGTGGAAGCAGTGCAAGCCGTCGTGGGCGGCGGCCCACAGCCGGTTGTGCTCGTCGAGGCGTACCCCGTCAAACGATCCGGCGTCACACTCGGCGAAGACCTCTCCGCCCGTGAGGGCGCCGGCGTCGCCGACGTCGAACCGTCGGATGTGCCGGCGGCGGGTGTCCACCACGTACAGGCGCCGCTCGTCCGGGGTGAAGGCGAGCCCGTTGGGTCGGATGAAGTCGTCCGCCACGCGGGTCACCTCACCGGACGGGTCTATCCGGTAGACGTGGCAGCCGTCGACCTCGGGGGTGGCGCGATGGCCTTCGTAGTCGCTGTCGATGCCGTAGCTCGGATCGGTGAACCAGATCGACCCGTCGGAGTGCTCCACCACGTCGTTGGGGCTGTTCAGCCGCTTGCCCCGCCACCGGTCGGCGAGCACGGTGGTAGAGCCGTCGGGTTCCAGGCGGGTCACCCGCCGTCCGCCCTGCTCGCAATTGATCACGCGACCCGCCCGGTCGAGGGTGCGACCGTTGGCGTACCCGGCTGGGCGTCGCCAGACGCCGACCGCGCCGGTGGTCTCGTCCCACCGCATCACCCGGTCGTTGGGGATGTCGCTGAACAGCAGGGACCGCCACGTGGACGAATAGGCTGGCCCCTCCAGCCACCGTCCATCGTCGAACAGGATCTCCAGATACTGGTCGCCGTCAGTGCCCCGGAACCGTTCGTCAATGATCTCGAACTGCGCGAGGCGTCTACCGTCCTTGATCACGTGGACCTCCCGGATCGTGACAATATCTGGCTCGGCCGCGGCCGCGGCGGAACGCACGCGAGGGACGGGTCGCGGATCAGCTCTCGCTGAGGGAATGCGCGGGAGCGTCGGCGTCCAGTCCAGCGGAGGACGCGGTCTTGCCGTACGCGTCGGGGTTGGCGCGAATCAGTTCCAGATACTTGTACGCGGTGACCCGCGACATTCCCAGCCGGCTCGCGATCCGGTCCATGGCCCTCTTCACGAAGAACGCGCCGTGCCGATCGAGGTACGCCAGCGCTGCCATCTTGTCTTCCCGGTCCATCGCGCCGACCGGCTTGCCCGCCACCGTCACCGCACGTTCGATGAGGTCTTCGAGCACCTGGCTGATGTCGCCGGCGAATGTCTCCTCGCGCCGCTGCTCGGCGCGGGCGGGGGGGAGGTGGTCGGCGATCAGACTCTGCGCGAGCTGCAACCCGGTGAGGTCCACATTGATGCAGAGGGATGCGATCACGCGGCCGTGACCGTCCCGGAAGTACACGGACGAGGAGCGCATCTCCCGACCGTCCTGGGTGCGGGAGCGGTAGCCAAAAGTGTCATGGTCGTGGGTCTCATCGTGGAGGACTTCCAGGCCCAGGTTCGTGGAGGGCCCGCCCACGGAGCGACCCGTCACGTGCCCGTTCTCGATGGCGATGATGGTGTGCTCGAGCTGGCCGCCGCTGAGGTCGTGGAAGACCACCTCGCAGTGCCG
>JBOGDL010000310.1:0-11892 GCA_050701815.1 Micromonosporaceae bacterium
ACCGGGGTGTCTCTGGTGTGCGTGTGCGAACACGAAGGGAAATGCGAGGAAACCATGGGATCTCCTGCGAATTACTACCAAGCCAAGCCGGGCAGTGTGCTGGAGGTGGATCATGCGTTCTACGACCGGCTTGCCTCAGAGAGTCCCGACCGGGAGCTGGTCGAGCGGTTCGTGATACCGATCCGTTCCGGTTACGCGTGGGAGGTTCCCGCCGGCTACCTGTGTCGGATCATCACGACTTCCGCGGGTCCACAATGTGGCGACTTCAACGTCTGGAATCGGCACAACCCACGGGAACGGCTGTGGACCTCACGGACCCGGCAGCTCCAGGGCACCCATGTCACTCGCTACGACCGGCTCTGGTCCACGCTGCCATACCTGCGGCCTTTGCTGACCATCATCAACGACACCCTCGAGGACTACGGCACCGACGCTGACGGCGGCCGCGTTCACGACCTATTGGGTTCGCGATGCGATCCCTACATCAACCAGATCCTCACTGGCGACGACGCCGACGTCCACTGTCACTCCAACCTCACCCGGGCCGTGCTGCCGTACGGACTCACCGAACTCGACGTCCACGACGTCCTCAACATCTTCACCGTCACGGGAATCAACACCGCTGGGCAGTACTTCATGAAACCCTCCC
Source organism: Micromonosporaceae bacterium (assembly GCA_050701815.1). GTDB lineage: Bacteria > Actinomycetota > Actinomycetes > Mycobacteriales > Micromonosporaceae > WHSM01. The sequence continues at coordinate 650 of JBOGDL010000310.1, forward strand.
CAGCCAAGCCAGGAGACTTCTTCGAGTTCTTCGCCGAGCAGGACCTGCTGTGCGCCATGTCCACCTGCCCAGCCGGAGATCTCTCCGTCCCTATGTGGGGCCCCGACGCCCGCGACCCCATCGAGGTCTGCCGACCCTTGGAGGTCGAGGTCCTCCGGCCCGATCCGATGCTGGTCAACGACTGGACACCACCACCGACCGCGCAGTACGCCGGCATGCATGGCCTCGACTTCCCCGAGCGAAGCACCGACACCCGCCACCGATGACGATGTCAACTCCCGCACCAGCCAACGGCGTGATCGCGCTGGAACGAACGCCGATCACGCCGATGGGTTCGGTGCCGGGATCACCACGCTGAAGTCTGAAGGGCGCTTGCCACCGTGCTCGCGTTCGACTCGTTGCTCCGTGGTTGCTCGGATGTAGAAGACCTGCCCGGCAACCGCCGGGAACACCTGGCGATGGCGGCGCTCTGTGACCAACTCAGCACCGTGGAACGACGCCTTCGCGGCGCGATATGACGGAATTGAACGTGCTTGGCCAAGACGAGACGGGAGGCCCCAGGAAGGGCTCTGACCAGCGAAAGCGGGGGTTAAAAGGCTCCTGCTCTACCTATTGAGCTAACGGCCCGCAGGGTGCCAGGTTACCCGGTCTTGGTTGGTGGCGTGGTTCGCCCTTGTTCGCCTGCCGGTTGGCCTGTTGATGTTGGTTGGGTGCCTGGGCTTCTGCGCATTTTGGTCGGGCTTGTGCGGAGCGGGCATCCGGATGTCCCGGGGGCTAAGCGCTCCTGGGAGTGCGGGGCTGGCGCTTCTTCCGGGTGGTGGTCAGTTCGGTGTGTCAGTGTGCGTCGCGCCAGGCTTGCCACACCTGGGAGCTGAGTTTGCCGCGGTCGGGCACGGGGATGTTGTTGGCGCGTGCCCAGGCGCGTACGTGCGCGGTGGATGGCTGGTCTGGGGGCATGTCGGGGGCGTTGAGGCCGGTGATGGGCACGCCGAGGCGGGCTGCGGCTGCAGGCTCGTGGCTAGCCCAGTGGTGGGCTGCGGCGAGGTAGCGGTAGGTCCATTCCTGTGCCAGGTCGCGGTTCTGGCAGAACACGATCGGCACGGCGGGCCAGGCCACGGCAAGTTCAGCGAGCCCGTCGGCGACGGTGGCGGGGCGGGGCCGGTCGAGTTTGAACACGTTGGAGTACTGGTCCTCGACCACCACGGCGGCGCGGGGCAGGGTGGCGAGGTCAGCGAGTTGGTAGCCGAGCTTCCCAGTGGTCAGGCTGGAGGTCAGGTCCGGCAGGGATTTGCGTTCCACCGCCGCTGCCAGCCGGCTGTCGAGCACGACGCCGTAGTCCCCGGCCGGCAGGGCCCGCTTGACCACGTCCGCTTGCTGGTGGTTGAACCGGTACGGGTAGCGCTCATGTGTGTCCACCACGATCTGCAGCCGGCCCACGCCGGCTGCCCTGGCGGTGGGCAGCCGCACATTCGGGCGGGCGGCCTTACGGGTGCGGGGAGACTGCCAGAACACCATTTCACGGCCCCGCGCCTGGGTGAACACGATTTGAGACCGGCTCTCGCGGCCCCGGTCAGCCACCACATCGATCGCCGCCCCCCGCCGGACGCACGACCGCAGCGGCACCCGCTGCACCACCACCGGGTCAGCCGGCCAGTCGCTGCCCGGCATGGGGTGACAGTACAGCGCTTTCTCCCGCGGCCACGTCCCCGACGTGCGGAACACCAACCCGTCACCCAGAGGCACCCGAAGCAGCAGCGGCAGCCGTGAGTCAGGGTCCGGGTTCTCCGCGATCACCAATTCCACCCCGCCCAGTGTGGCGCAGACCGCCGGTGGCGTTCTAGAGGGCCGCCGCCGGCCACACTCGCGGGATGATCTTCGCGGTTTTCTCCGCTACGTCGTGCTTCACCTCGTGCAGCAGGGAGGTGTAGGTGTCGACGGTGCTGCCATGAATCCATCTCCTCACGAAGTGGAGCCTCCGGAAACCCGAGGGGATTCAGTCAACGCCGCCGGTGTCGCCGAGGATCTTCGCCACGGTCAGTGGGCCGCAGCGGTCGAGCTTGAGCGCGTGGACGATGTCGTCGATCGTCACCGTGATCGTTGCCCTGCCGGGGCTTGACAACACCCGGTGGCTGTGGTCACGCTCGTACCAATTTACATGTTTATACGTATCAATAACATTCGGTAATCATCTGTTACGAAACGAGGTTGGCATGAGCACGGCTACCGGCAGCGCCTCCCCGACGCGTGCTTGGGAGGTTTTCTCCCCATCTGCCTTTGATGGTGAGGTTGCGGTCGTCACCGGGGCTGCCAGCGGTATGGGCTTCGAGGCCGCGCGGGCGTTCGCGGCGTGCGGAGCTCGTGTGGTGCTCGCCGACCGTGACGCCGATGGCGTGCGGGACGCTGCGATGCGGATTCCCGGCGCCCGTGGTGTCGCTGTGGACATCACCGATGAGGAGACGGTCGCGCGCATCATGCACGATGCTGCGCGGGATTTCGGACGCATCGACCACCTCGTGCACTGTGCTGCGGTCATCACTTCGCAGCACACCAGGGAGGCCGACGTCGGGCATTGGCGCCGAGTGCTGGACGTGAACCTGGTCGGCGCCTTCGTGGTGGCGCAGCAGGCGTTGCGGCACATGGAACCGGCCGGTCGCGGCTCGGTGGTGTTGGTCGCCTCGGATGCAGGGTTCCGTGGTGGTGGCGGCCTGATCTGCGACTCGGCGTACGCGGCGAGCAAAGCCGGCGTGCTGTCGTTGGTGAAATCCCTGGCCCGTGAATTCGCCTCTGCGGGTGTGCGCGTGAACGCTCTCGTGCCCGGGCCGAGCGACACCCCCATGCACGGCGCCGCAGCCGATGAACTCAAGCAGCGCATAGCGTCGAATATCCCGGTCGGCCGGATGGGTCGACCCGAGGACATGGCCGCCGCGATCCTGTTCCTGTGTTCGCCCGGCGCCGCCTTCGTGCAGGGCTCTGCGTTCGACATCGACGGCGGGTTGATGCTGCGGTGAACAGTGGGCGGCGTGCTGGGCGGCCCCGGCAGGTGGACATCGCCCGCGCGGCTCAGGTCTCGCAGGCAACGGTCTCGATGGTCCTCAATGGCAGCGAGGCAGGCGCCGCGCTAGCTCAGTCGACGCGGGAACGTGTGCTGGACGCGGCCAGACGGCTTGGCTACGTCGCGGATCCTGCAGCCCGGCGGCTGGTGTCCCGGAACAATCAACTGCTCGGCGTATACACCTTCATGGCCACCTTCCCAGTTGACTTCCGCAACTCCTATTACCCGTTCCTAGTGGGTGTGGAGGAGGCGGCGGCCGAGCGGGGCTACGACCTGCTGCTGTTCACCGGGGCCGAGTCGGCCAGGCTGCAGGTGGATGGTCTGAACCGGCTGCGAATGGCCGACGGGTGTGTGCTGATCGGCCGCCATGCACCGAAGGAAGCGCTTCTGCGCCTTCTCGACGACGGATTTCCCCTGGTCTATGTGGGGCGTAATGACAGCGCGGGTTCCAGACTGCCCTACGTTGGCGCGGACTACGTGCGGGCTTCGGCCGATGTGGTGGCCGAGCTGGCCAGGTTGGGGCATCGGCGTCTGTGCTACATCCGAGAACCCGACCAGGCAGTCGCCTCGCTGGACAGGGAGGAGGGCTTCCAACTCGGCCTGCGGGAGACCGGAGTCCAGGGCGACGTCGTGTACACCGACGGTTCTGACCTCGGGGAGGAGCGCCTACGCAGCTGGCTGGGCGCGGGAACCACCGCGTTCGTGGTGGAGTCCACCGACACCCAGGCGGCAGCCCACGCGTTGCGTGCCTGCGCTGCCGCGGCAGGTCTGCGCTGCCCGCAGGATTTCTCCCTCGCCATGTTCGGCGAGGAGGTGAACCCAAGCCCTGACGCTCCGGTGGTGACCGGATTCGCGGTGCCGCGCTGGGAGATGGGCTGCCGAGCGGTGCAGATGCTGATCGACCTGCTCTCCGATCCCGACCAGGAACCATGTCAGGAGTTGCTCGCCTGCCGGCCGGTGGCCGGCGAGACCACTGGCCCGCGCTGACTCCAGGCCAGCCCGTTCAACCTCCGCCGCCAGAAGGGAATTTCGTGCCAGAGATCCGAACCGAGGTGCTCGTCGTGGGTGGTGGGCTCGGCGGGGTCGCCGCCGCGCTCGCCGCGTGCCGGATGGGCCGCGAGGTCGTGCTCACCGAGCCCACCGACTGGCTGGGCGGCCAGTTGACGAGCCAGGCGGTGCCGCCGGACGAGCATCCCTGGATCGAGCAGTTCGGCTGCACGGCTTCGTACCGGCAGTTGCGCGAGGGCATCCGGGACTACTACCGGGCCCATTACCCGCTCACCGCCGCGGCCCGGGCGGGCCGCCAGCTCAACCCCGGGGCGGGACGGGTGAGCAAGCTCTGCCACGAACCTCGAGTCGCGCTGGCGGTGATCGAGGCGATGCTGGCGCCGCATCGGGCGTCCGGGCGGCTGACCGTGCTACTTGAACACTCGCCTGTCGATGCCCACATCGATGGCGATGCCGTGAGCGCGGTCACGGTGCGGGCCGAGGAATCCGGTGAGTTGGTGACCGTCTCGGCCGACTACATCCTCGACGCCACCGAGTGCGGAGACCTGCTGCCGCTGGCCGGCGTGGAGCACGTGACCGGCGCCGAGAGCCAGGGTCGGCACGGCGAGCCGAACGCCCCGGTCGTGGCGGACCCGATGAACATGCAGGGCATCACGTTCTGCTTCGCGATTGAGCACCGCGCGGGCGAGAACCATGTGATCGACCGGCCACGCGACTACACCTTCTGGCGCGGTTACCAACCGGACTTCTGGCCGGGCCCGCTGCTCGGTCTCAAGGCCCCCGACCCGCGCACACTGGTGGTGAAGGAGCGGACCTTCAACCCCGAGCCGGGCGATGACCCGACCTCGGTTTGCGCCGACCAGAGCAAGGCCCAGGGCGACGAGGACCTGTGGCTGTTCCGGCGGATCATCGCCCGCGGCAACCACGTGCCCGGCGCGTTCGACTCGGATGTCACCCTTGTCAACTGGCCGATGAACGACTACTGGCTGGGCAACATCTTCGAGGGAACCCCTCAAGCCGCGGCCCGCAATATCGAGCAGGCCAAGCAGCTGTCCCTCAGCTTGCTGCACTGGCTGCAGACCGAGGCGCCACGACCCGACGGCGGCGTCGGCTACCCAGGCCTACGCCTGCGGCACGACATTGTGGATACCCGCGACGGCCTTGCCAAGGCGCCGTACGTGCGGGAGTCCCGCCGTGTCGAGGCCGTCACCACGGTGACCGAGAACGACGTGTCCCTGGCAGTCCGCGGTGAGCGCGGCGCCACCCGCTACTCCGACACGGTCGGCATCGGCAGTTACCGGATCGACCTGCACCCCTCGACCGGCGGCGACAACTACATCGACGTCGGCAGCCTGCCGTTCCAGATCCCGCTTGGCGCGCTCCTGCCGCAACGGATGCGTAACCTGCTGCCCGCCGCCAAGAACATCGGCACCACCCACATCACCAACGGATGCTTCCGGCTGCACCCGGTGGAGTGGAACATCGGCGAGGCCGCCGGGGCGTTGGCCGCACACTGCCTGGATCAGCACCTTCAACCCCATCAGGTGCAGGCCGACCCGAACCAGCTCGCCGCCTTCCAGTCCCGCCTCGTCCAGCAAGGTTTCGAACTCGCCTGGCCCGATGTGAGGGGGTACTGAGCATGGCGTTCACCGGTTCCACCGTGTCCTACGCACGCAGCATTCCGGCGGCTGAACCCGTCGACGTGCTGGTCGTCGGCGGCGGGCCCGCCGGCATCGCCGCCGCCGTCGGCGCCGCCAGAGCCGGAGCGGGCGTCATGCTGATGGAGCGCTACGGCTATCTCGGGGGCAACCTGACCGCCGGACTGGTGGGCCCGTGCATGACGTCGTACTCCCTCGACGGCGCCCAGCAGCTGATCCGCGGCGTCTTCGACGAACTGGTACGGAGAATGGCGGCCACCGGACAGGCCCGCCATCCGTCGGAAATTCCGGCCGGCAGCGGGTACTGCGGGTTCATCGAGTACGGCCACGACAAGGTGACACCGTTCGAGCCCGAAGCGGTCAAGCTGGTCGCCGAGCAGATGTGCCTCGAGGCCGGGGTGGAGCTGCTGTTCCACACCTTCGCCGTCGACGTCCGGATCGAAGGCGGCGCGGTGACCGGCGTGGTGTGCGCCAGCAAGGGCGGGCTCGCGCTGCAACCGGCGAGCGTCGTGGTGGACTGCTCCGCAGACGCTGACGTGGCGGCGGCTGCCGGCGCCCCCTTCGAACACGGCCGCGAATCCGACGGACTCACCCAGCCGATGACCACGTTCTTCCGGGTCCGCGGAGTGGACGACGAAAGTGTCACGAACTACGTGCAGGACCACCCGGAGGACTTCCGGCCGTACGCCTCCATCGTGGCCCGTGCCAGAGAGCAGGGCCGGTTCCCGGCGCCCCGCCGGGGAATCGGGCTGTACCAGACCCTGCGACCAGGGGTGTGGCGGATCAACACCACCCGGATCCTCGGTAGGGACGGCACCGACCCGCGTGACCTGACAGCCGCGGAGACCCAGGGTCGCGAGCAGGTCCACCAGCTGGTGCGGTTCTTCCGGGAGGAACTGCCGGGTTTCGAGAACTGCGAACTGCTCGACACCGCGGCCACGATCGGTGTGCGGGAGACCCGGCGGATCGTCGGCGAGCACGTGCTCTCGCTGGACGATCTGCAGCAGGCGCGACATTTCCACGATGTGATCGCGCTGTGCGGCTACCCGGTCGACATTCACGATCCCACCGGCGCCGGGGGCGGGGTCGACGACTCGTACCGCACCGCGAACGCCTACGAGATCCCCTACCGCAGTCTCGTGCCGCGCGGCGTCGAGCAGCTGTTGGTGGCGGGCCGGTGCCTGTCCGCGACACACGAGGCTCTGGCCGCGGTGCGGGTGATGCCGCCAGCGTTCGGGACCGGGCACGCGGCTGGCGTCGCGGCCGCGCTCGCGGTCCGTGACGGTGTCGCCCCGCGGAAGGTCCCCATCGACGAGCTCCAGCGGTTTCTGATCGCGCAGAACGCGTACCTGGGGAGTCAACTCACCTCACATATGTAAGGCACCCAACGCAGTCGGCGGCTCGCTCAGACGGGGGTGCCGACACACTGTAAGGAGGCGGCTGGAATGTCCGCACACATCCGCGTCGGCGTCGACGTTGGCGGCACGTTCACCGATGCCGTGGCCATCGACGCGGAGACGCTCGAACTCGTCGGCAAGGTCAAAGTGCCGACGACCCACCATCACCCCGATGGAGTCGCACAGGGCATCATCGATGCTCTGACAGCTCTCCTCGATCAGGCGGGCGCCACCTCCGACGATGTCGGGTTCCTCGCCCACGGCACGACTCAGGCGACCAACGCCCTGCTCGAAGGGGATGTCGCACGGGTCGGGGTGGTCGGGCTCGGCAAGGGCTTCGACGGCTGGCGAACCCGGCGTCTGACACGCGGTCAGGACATCGCACTGGCGCCTGGCAAGCACCTGCGGAGCGCCTACGCGCACGCGGACACCACTGGCGCGCCGGTGGTTGAGGCGGTGCGGAAGGTCCTGGGCGAAGGCGCGGAGGTCGTCGTCGGCGCGGAGGCGTTCAGCGTGGATGACCCCTCCGGTGAGGAGGCGGTCGCCGAGTGTGCCCGCACCGCCGGCGTCCTCGCGGCGACCAGCCACGACATCACCAAGCTGTACGGGCTGAAGACCCGGGTCCGCACCGCGATCATCAACGCGGGCATCCTGCCCCGGATGCTCACCACCGCGGAGCTGGTCGACAAGAGCATCAAGGCGGCCGGCGTCACCGCGCCGCTGATGGTGATGCGCAGCGACGGCGGCGTCATGGACCTGGAGCAGATGCGCAAGCGCCCCCTGCTCACCGTGCTGTCCGGGCCCGCCGCCGGAGTCGCCGGCGCCTTGATGGGTGAGAAGATCAGCGAGGGAATCTTCCTGGAGACCGGCGGCACCTCCACCGACATCAGCGTCATCCACCGCGGCAAAGTGTCGATACGGCACTCGGAAATCGGCGGCCACCGCACATTCCTCAACGCGCTGGACGTGCGCACTGTGGGCATCGGAGGCGGATCGATGATCCGGCTGCGGGACGGACGCGTCACCCATGTCGGCCCACGCAGCGCACACATCGCCGGCCTGCCCTACAGCGCCTACGCACAGCCCGCCGACGTGGCGCACGCCAAGCTGGTCACAGTGCGTCCGATGGAGGACGACCCGGACGACTACGTGGCGGTCGACACCGCCAGTGGACGGCACGCGCTCACCGTCTCCTGCGCGGCGGTCGTCCTCGGGCTGGTCCCGGAAGGCGACTACGCCCACGCGGATCCAGCCGCCGCGCGTGCCGCGTTCGAGCCGCTGGCCCAGGCGCTGAGCACCACCGTCGACGACGCCGCGAAGCAGGTGCTCGACAGCGCCGCCAAGAGCGTCCGCAAGGTCGTGAGCATCCTCATCAAGCAGTACCGTCTCGACCGCCAGTCCCTCGTGCTGGTCGGCGGTGGCGGTGGCGCCGCCGCTGTCACTCCGTTCCTCGGCCGGGCCATGGACCTGTCCCACCGGATCGCCGCGAACAACGAAGTGATCAGCCCGATCGGGGTGGCGCTGGCGATGGTTCGCGAGCAGGTCGAGCGGGTGATCCCGCAGCCGTCCCGGGCCGACGTGCTCCGGGTTCGTCAAGAAGCGGAGCAGGCGGTCGTGAGTCAGGGCGCGCACAGTGACACTGTCGAGGTCGACGTGGTCATCGACGCGCACCGCAACACCGTCCAGGCGATCGCCACCGGCGCGACCGAACTGCGTGCCAAGGACATCGGGGACGGCCCCATCTCCGAGGAGCGGGCTCGAGCCAGCGCGGCGGCAACCGCGCGTGCGGAGCCTGTCCAGCTACATCTGCTGGCTGAGACCAACCACTACCGGGTCTACGGCGTTCCTGACGCCAGACCAGGCGTGACCCGGTTCCTACGGGGGCGACGTTCGCCGCTGCGGGTGGTGGACCGCGAAGGCGTCGTGCGGTTCCAGTCGCCGGACGGCCAGGTGCGCAGCTCCACCTGCGCGTCGGCACGCGAGTTGCTCAGCGGCGTGCTGGAGGAGCTGACCGCGTACGACGACGGCGGGGCGCGGATTCCCGCCATGCACCTGTTGCTTGCCGGAAAGATCGTGAACCTGGCGGGGATGACCAGGACCGAGCAGGTGCTGGGAGTGGCGGAGACCGAGCTTTCCGGTCGGGACGGAGCTGAGCCGGTCGCCATCATCGCGGAGGTCCGGTCATGACGACTGGCGTCTGCGACCCCGTCCTGCGCGAATGCGCGGCGCGCGCCGACCTGGACGACACCATGCTGGCCGCGCAGTTCCTCGCCCAGCAGCAGATCCACGCGCACCGGTCCTTGGATCGGCTGCGCCGGTGGGCGCACACCGCGCTGGAGGCCGGCCAGGCGCACGCGCGGGAGTCTGATGGCGAGCTGTCCGCGCAGGCACACGAATCGGGCCTCACCGTCGTCGAGACCACCGGCGGCATGCGACCGGGCTGGGTCGTCGTCGCGGAGTACCACGAACGACGCCGCGAAATACGTCTGCACCGCGACGTCATCGACGCCGCTGAACAGCTGGTCGACCAGCTCGGCTGGCGCGACTGGTACCCCGCCGGCGCGCTGCGGGACGCGGCCGTCGCGCACGAACTCGGCCATCGCCGGCTGCACGGGCCTGCCGCCCGCGAGTTGCGCGCCCAACTCGGCCTGGTCACCCTGCGGATCGGCCGGTTCCGCCGGTACGGCCACGTCACTGGCGCCCCCGAGCTGTACGCCCACGGCTACGCACAGCAGGCGTGCGGCCTCGGCCGATCTCCCCTCCTGATCACCAACGCGCTGGCCGTCGCCGCCGGCGCCCGCACCGCGAAGGACGATGGCTGATGGGATTCCTGATCCTTGCCCTGATGGCGGCGTGCGTCGCCCTCATACTGACCAAGAAACTGCCTACCGCGTTCGCGCTCGGGATCCTCGCCGTCGGCATCGGGCTGCTCGCTGGAGCGCCACTGACCGGCGGAGACGACAGCATCACCACGGGCGTCCTGGAAACCGGCGCCGCCTTGCTCGCCGCGACGATCGTCGCCATCATCCTCGGGTCCTGGCTCGGCGCGCTGATGGACGTCACCGGGATCGCATCCACTGTCGTACGCAAGACCGTGGAACTCGGCGGCGACCGTCCCTACGGTGTGGCGGTCGGCGTCTTTCTGGTCGCGACCCTGACCGGCACTGTGACCGGATCCGCTCCCGCCGCCATGCTCGTCGGACTCATCGCGATCCCAGCCATGATCGGCATCGGGCTACCGCAGGTCACGGCGGCCGGGGTCGTGGTGGTCGGCTTGTCCGCCGGGATTCCCCTCGAGCTGATCTCCTGGCAGTTTCTGTCCGAGGCGGTCGGCGTGCCGGTCAGCGTGGTGCGCGACTTCCAACTCTCGTTCTTCCCGATCGTGCTCGGGTTCGGGCTCGGATACGTGTTTATCGAGTCGCGTCGCCGAGGCACGGTGCACAGCTGGGCGATGCGCACCAGCACGACGGAACCCGCTGTCAAGGCTCGCACCGAGGCGCCCTGGTATTCCCTGCCGACCCCGCTCGTGCCGATCATCCTGGCTGTGGGGCTGGAAGTGCCCATTGTGCCTTCGCTGCTGACTGGGATCGCGTACGCGCTGCTGACCACCACCCGTCCGGGCAAGCTCGCCTCGACGGCGATGCGCACCCTCTACCGGGGCTTCGAGGTCGCCGCGCCCCCGACCGTGCTGTTCATCGCGATCGGAATGTTGTTGCAGGCGGTGAATCTGCCCGGGGCGGTCACGGCGTTGCGCCCCCTCGTCAGCGCTGTCACGCCGCAGAATGTCGTGGTCTTCGTGATCGTGCTCGGCCTGCTCGCGCCGCTGTGCCTTTACCGCGGCCCGTTCAACATTTACGGCATGGGCGCCGGGGTGGCCGGCGTGCTGATCGCGGGCCAGGTGTACCCGGCGCCTGCGGTGCTCGGCGTCATGGCCTCCTACAACCAGGTGCTCGCCGTCTCCGACCCCACCAGCACCCAGACGGTGTGGAGCGCCGATTACGCGGGCGTACGCCCAGAAAAGCTGATGCTGCGCACGCTGCCCTACACCTGGCTGCTCGCCGTTGCGGGCCTCGTGCTCACCGCTGCCCGATTTCTCGTTTGACCCTGAATTGTCACGCAGCTCTAGGA